>JAHJAR010000249.1 GCA_018814045.1 Planctomycetota bacterium
TCGCCGTGCTGCGCATAGCGAGTATATACGCGCGTGCGCGCTCCCGGCGCAAGGGCTAAATCGCAGAAAAATCAGAAAATCTTGCAGACGGGTGAAGTGTTACGGTTCAGCGAGGACCACGGAATTCGAATCGAATACGCGGCCAGCCTCGGCGGGGCCGACGGTGTCTCGCAGGGCGGGACGGTGCGATTGCTAACGGGCTTGCCACCAGCGGGGGAATTCTCGACCCTGGCGCACGAATTGGCTCACTTATGTTGCGCAGCTCGTTATGTGCAGTAGCCGCCCGCACGCCGCGGTGGCACAGATGAATCGACCGCGCGAAGACAACATAACAATCTCGGTCAAAGACTCCTCAGGAACCGCATGAGGTCCGGATCATCTCGCCAGCGGCGCTTCGGGGGCGGTTTGGTACCGAACACCTGGCGTAACTCTTCAGCCACTTGCAATGCCGGCCACGGGTAGAGGCGGAAGTTGGCCCGTTTGCATATAAGTCCGCAACGCCTGCACGACGGTCTGTGTGGGGTGCAGACCACGGAGCTTGAGCGTGCGGTACACGCTCATCAGCACCGCCTGGGTGGCCGCCCCACGCTCGGAGCGGTTCGATTGACTGTTCTTCCGCAGCACCACCGCCGGGCGAATCTGCCGCTCGGCGAAGTTGTTGTCCGCGGTCACCTCCGCATAATCCAGAAACGTGAAGATCGATTCGCGGTAGCGGCGCAGCCGTTCGGCCAGCCGCCGCGCATCGGCATCCCGGTAAGGGGCGTCTGCCAGAGCGGCCAGCCGGCGGTTGAGCCGGTCGCAGCGGCGTTGATAGACCTCCGGCGGCAGTGCCGTTGGCGGCAACGCAGTTGACGGCTGCGCAGTTGACGGCAGCGCAGTTGACGGCAACGCAGTTGACGGCAGCGCAGGCGGCGGCAGCGCAGGCGGCGGCAACGCAGTTGACGGCAACGCCGTTGGCGGCTGCGCAGGCGGCCCCTCGGACACTTGGCCCGCGCCCGCCGAGTCCTGGCGGCGCCGCTTCAGCCGCAGCCCGTCGCGGAGCAGCCGGCGCAGGTGCCGGGCAAACCGCCGCCACTCGGCGGAGGTATTCCGCCCGTCCACCTTCTCCAACTCGCGCAGCAGGTGGGTGAGGCAATACTGCCGGTCGCGGGCCTCCACCGCGGCATACGCCGCCCAGAAGTCCGTGATCAACACGCCGTCGAACGCCGCGGTGAAGAACTTCTCCAGCGCCGGCCGTCCCCTGCAACGGTCGATCATGTAATAGCACACCTGGGCGTTGGCGAAGCACCACAGCCAGTAAGTCTGGCCGTTCACCCGCCAGCCGGTCTCGTCGGCGTGCAGATAGGTCGAGGTCTTGGCCTCGGTGCCGATTTGCTCGTACCAGGCGACCAGGATCGCGGCCAGGCGTTGCCAGGCCTGCACCAGTCCGCCGGGGGTCAGTTTCGTCTGCAGGTGATAGCCCAGCAGGTCCACGATCTGGTCGATCGTGACCCCCAGGCCATAGTGGAACCAACTGGTCAGGCTGATCACCCGGTGACCCAACGCCGCGTGCGGCAGGGCGTCGGGCACCACCGGCTCGACGTGCTTCTGGCACTGCGGGCAGTAGTCGCGATGGACCAGGTGTTCGGTGGCCACCGGCTCGATCAGTTCTGGAATATCTTCGATGACCCGGCTGCGGGTGCGTTGGCAGCGTTGCAGCCGTCCGCCACAGTGGGGACAGCGCGGCAGGCGATGGACTTCCTGACGGTCGATCCGCGCGGGCGACGCTCGGCGCGCGCCGGGATGTCCCACGCGGGCGCCGGGCCGACGCCGGCGGCGTGGGGTGTTGGGCTTGGCATACACCGGCACCATGCCCGAGGGCGTACTGGGAGACGAAGCCGTGTCGTGCAATTCGGCGTGCAACGCCGCGAGATGCGTCTGCTGTTCTGCGAGACGCGTTTCCTGTTGAGACAGTTGGGCCTGCTGCTCGGTGAGCCGCGTGTTCTGTTGGGCCAGTTGAGCCTGCTGCTCGGTGAGCCGCGTGTTCTGTTGGGCGAGTTGGGCTTGCTGCTCCGCGAGCCGCGTGTTCTGCTCGGCGATGCGTTTGGCCGCCGCCAGCAGGGCCAGCACCACGGCGTCGGGGCCTTCGGCATAGAGCCGCCGCGCCTGGGCTGCGGTGAACGTGCCGCGCAGCGCCGCCTCGACCAGGGGTGTGATGAGCTGGGCCGCGTGCTTCCGCATGGACCAGGTTATTAACAAGTTGTGGACGAGCGCGCAAGTAAAGTGACACTTTTACCAGCCCTCACCCATTGCAGATGGCTGAAGAGTTACGATTGCCGATGCGCACGAGATCGAGCGAGAGGCAGCCGATGAGCAGCGTTTGCTCTCGGAAATCGAAAAACGTCTGCAAGAAATCGAGTAAACAGGAGGAATACACATGCGATGCGATACAACTCACCGCACAGCGGCAATACAACGAGGAGCGATTGTCTCCGTGTTCATCGTAATAGGCGCAGTGGCGCTTCTTGCCCTTTACTTCAGACCGGCATCCGGGCAATCGCTTCCGCCGACCGTTTCGCAAATCGCCACGGCTCAGGCGCAAGTGCTCGAATCGGCCGAGCAGCAGCGGCGAGCTGTTGCCCAGGTGAAGCTCCAGTGTGTCCTCGATATAGCTGACGGAGTCCTGGCGACTGTGGATCGTCTCGCTGAAGAAATGGAAGCGTGGGAGCGAGAAATACTGCCATTGCTCCATAACGAAGACGGTCGACTCATTGCAGCTGATTTTGATCGCGCCAAGAGCTTCTCAGCGCTGCTCAGGGTTGAAAGGCCGACGCCGGACCACCTGGATCGACAACGCGCTCGCATCAACACACTGGTGTCCCCTCTTCGCGATGCCGTCGGCGACGAGCGCGCCGCCTTCA
The DNA here is from genome assembly GCA_018814045.1 of Planctomycetota bacterium. GTDB lineage: Bacteria > Planctomycetota > Phycisphaerae > UBA1845 > Fen-1342 > JAHJAR01. Next base: position 2,901 of record JAHJAR010000249.1, read on the forward strand.
AGCCGGACGAGACGATAGAGACGCAGCTTGAACGGGAGCGTAAGCTCGCGGAAACCTACCTCACAGCGTTGCGGGACAGCCGGAAAGGCGTGGAGGCCCTTCTGGTGGAAGCGCGACAGCAAGGGGATCATCCTGCTAGGGAAACTCTGGAGGAGAGGGTCTCCGGGGTCGAAGAGCACTTCGCGAGCCTGCGCGCGAGAGAGCTGGCGCGCGTTCGTGAGGTGGCCGAGAAGGAGCATCGCTAAAAGCTGGCTGAACTCGAAATGCGAAAGCTGACCGAACTCGGTATAGCTGAAAGAGAGAGACGTGAAGCGGAACTGGAGGCACAGCGCATCAACGAAGAAACGCAAGCACGACTGGTGCGTGAGAGGGCGGAACGTAAGCGCCTGACGGCATTGGCGGAGAATCCTGAGATTCAGGCCCGATACCAAGTGTTCCTGGCCAAGGGTCGGTATTCTTTCGCGCAGAACAAGGTGATCAACGCGACTGCCTTCGCACCGTCCTACAATGCGCTTCGCATACTTCGGATCACTCATGATCCAGAGACTTTCGCCATCGCGGCAGGCGGTTATCAAACACAGCTCAAAGGGGGTCTATACGACAGAAGCACGTGGTACTTCAATAAGAACGACCGCCCCCTTTGGGCGTCATATCCGCGTACCGATAATGAATGGAAGGAGCTGAATGCTCGCTTCAAGGAGTTTCAAGAGCTCGCCCCAATCTGGCGCGACATGGGCGTCCTGAGCCCATAGTCCTTGACCGGCGGGCCGAGAACCGTACAGATCGGATCATCGGATCGGCTGCGCAAAGAAGTGGGACAGGAGCCCCAGAAGACTCCTGTCCCGATGTTTTGGGTTGGTCAGTTACTATCCCGCAGCCACGCCCGGATTTTGTGGATGCAACGCTCCACGTCATCCAGATCGTCAGGCCGGAAGGATTTCGCTGTCCGACCACGACCCACTTGCCGCACGATATCAAGGTTTAAGTACAACTCACCACGTGTGTCCCAGTTCCGCCATACGCGAATCATCATTGGTCCGTATGTGAACTGCTGATACGGTGGTCGGTTTCCATGTGGAATCGCCACCTCTTCAGTAACCGGCCTCCTACGCATTGGCTGGAACGAGGTCGGTCCAATGACCAACACGCGAACGCCGATCACAGACCAGCGGATGAGTTGGTGTATTAGCCACACCATAGCTCCTCCTATCGATCAGAGTTGATATACGCAGCGAAAGCTGCACCGCACCACCACCCGCCACATTCCCAGCGGGGATGCGGACGATAGCGGCGTCGAGTTTCCGGATCGATTGAGGCCTTGCTCATCGTGCTTCTGTGGGATGCCTGCGTTTAGTTGCGGCCCCGGCAGGCGAAGGGGCGTCAGGCAAACCCGCAGAGGGGTTGCTGTCAGAATGGGCACGCTATGCACTTGGAAAAGAGCAGCGCTGCCGGTCACGGCCATTGTACCACAGAACGGCCCTGGACAAGCCTCGCGACGGCAGACGGCCGCCGGCCTGAACACCATGCCGGCGCCACCGATATGCTAAGCGTAAGAGCCGCTTCATCAGCGCAGCGTTTTCTTCGCCGAAATGGCCCAAGCCAACCAGAATCCGGCCCTAGCCCTTAGCCAAGCGTGCATCAGTGCTTTGTTGGCGAGTTCCGGGCAAAAAACACTCGAAATGCCGTGATTTCTGCGTAAATTGGAGATTAGTAGAAAACCCAACACTTACGCGGAAAGGACATTTCGAGTGAGCACGATTAGAGCACGGAAGCTGGCGAAACGCAAGCGTCGAATCGAGCGCCGCTTGCGCGATCGAGCGTGGGAACCGCAGGACCGTCCGATGTTTGCGGCTGCCAATATCCAATATGAACTGGCAGACAAGACCCGCGGGCTGAGTGCGGGCGGGATCGGTTTGATGCATCGCCTGGCTCGTCGGGTGGGCCTCATCGACGAGATTGACCGGCGTTTGCATCTGCTCAAGCTGCACCTGCCGTATCACGAGTCGGACCACGTGCTGAACATTGCCTACAACCTGCTGGCTGGCGGCCAATGCCTCGATGATCTCGAACTGCGCCGCAACGACGAGGTCTACCTTGACGCTCTGGGCGCCCAGCGCATCCCCGACCCCACAACCGCGGGTGACTTCTGCCGCCGCTTCGACGTCGTTGACGTGCACATCCTCATGTCGTGCATCAACGCGGCTCGCCAGCGGGTGTGGCGGGAGCAGCCCAAGAGCTTCTTCGATCTGGCGATCATCGACGTGGACGGAGCGATGACGCCGACAGGCGGCGAATGCAAGCAAGGCATGGACATCTCTTACAAGGGGGAATGGGGCTACTACCCGCTGCTTGTCTCGCTGCACAATACGCGCGAGGTGCTGTTCATCGTGAACCGTAGCGGCAACCGGCCCTCGTACGAAGGAGCCAGTGCCTACCTTGATCAGGCCGCCGAGTTGTGTCTGGGCGGCGGATTCAAGAAGGTGCTGCTGCGCGGGGACACGGACTTCACCCAGACGCGTCACCTGGATCGCTGGGACGATGGTGGTGTGCAGTTCGTCTTCGGTGTCGACGCTCAGCCCAATCTGGTCGAATACGCGGAAAACCTGCCGGAATCAGCATGGAAACGGCTGGAGCGGCGGGCCAAACACACGGTCAAGACCCAGCCGAGACGCCGACCGGCTAACGTCAAGGAGCAGGTGGTGCGGGCGCGGCAGTTTGAGAACATCCGGCTGGCGTCGGAGGACGTGGCGGAGTTCGCGTACAGGCCTGGGCTATGTCGCAAGCTCTACCGGCTGGTGGTGGTGCGCAAGAACCTATCGGTGGAGAAGGGCGAGCAGGTACTGTTCGATGACGTGCGCTACTTCTTCTACATCACCAACGTCGACAGCCGGTCGGCGTCCGACGTGGTGTACACCGCGAACGGGCGTTGCGACCAGGAGAACCTGATCGCGCAGCTCAAGGGTGGTGTGCGGGCGATGACGGCGCCGGTGGACAATCTGGTAAGCAATTGGGCGTACATGGTGATGGCTTCGCTTGCGTGGACGTTGAAGTCGTGGCTGGCGTTGTGCCTGCCGGAGAATGGCCGGTGGGCAGACAAGCACCGAGCCGAGAAGCAAACAGTGTTGAGGATGGAGTTCAAGCGTTTTCTGCACGCGTTCATGTTGGTGCCGTGTCAGATTGCGCGTCAGTCGCGTCGGGTGGTGTACCGTTTGCTGAGTTGGAATCCGTGGCAAGGGGTATTCCTGCGGGCTGTGGATGCTGTGAGTCTTCCGATGCGTTGTTGAACGGCGTGCTCGATGTCGGGGTACGGAGGCCCCGATCCGCCGCGGCTACCAACCCAAGGAATGTGAGGCGACGATCAGTAGTGCACAAGTCGGAAACAGAGAAAAGCGACCGAGCAACCGGCCGCCAGCGCTGACGCGCGCGCTCGCCGCGCCGCCCGCACGCCGGCAAAAAGGCCCTTAATGTTCGCTTGTTTTAGGCCTAGCCAGCCGCGCTCCGCCGGGAATCGTGGTTGCGCCACGATGCCGATCCGTGCTATGGTGGATCCGAGAGGGATAGGAACCACCGCCGGACGGGCGACAGGGGGGCATCTTGGACCAGATCATTCAGCAACTCGCATCAGGCAACATCACGGCGGACGTCATCGAGGTGACTTCGCCGCGCGGCATCAGCTACGCGGTCCTCGTTCGTCGCTTCGGCCGCGATGCGGTTCACCCGCAAACGCTGTTCACCTGCCGGGGTGCGGACCTCCACGACCTCGTGGCCGTGCTGGACGCCGCCTGCGCCCTTACGGAACACCTGCTCAATGGCGATGCCCCGGCGGGCTGGTGGGATCAGATGGCATACGCGGTACCCGCGGCCTGACGGCGCCGACGCACGAGCGACCGGGCACTGGCCGGACTCGCCTTCACGTCACGCTATGGCCGGCGGAGGGCATAACACGATCACCAGGTAGGAGACATTGACCTTCGCATGGAAGGTTTCAAAGGAGGTGCATTATGGCACAGGCAACCAACAAACCCGTCCACGAGATTCGCTACGGATTCGTCAAGGTGCTGGTCTGGGAGAACGAGACGACCAACGGCACGCGCCACAACGTGACCGTCAGCCGGCTCTACAAGACCGACGACGAGTGGAAGGAGACGTCCAGCTTCGGCCGAGAGGATCTGCTACTCCTCGCCAAGGCGCTCGACCAGGCCCACACGTGGATCTACCAGCAGAAGGAAGCGTGATGGGGAGGTTTCGTTTCAGGTTTTGGCAGAATCGCACCAGCGGTTCCACACAGTAGGTGTTTCTTCGGGGTCAATCTCTCCACCTGGCCCACGGATGCAACACATCCTGCCCAGCCCCGCATAACCAATACTGGGAAGAAAGACAATCGGCGCGGCTCGACCGGCATGGCGTTTCCAACCCATGAGAGACCGGTGGTGCAATGTGGCCGTTCTGAAGGTTTGTCCGAATCCCCATTAGTGAAAGGAAAACGTCATGCAGAATCTTACGCGTGCAAGCAACGAGTTGTTTCGACGAACGCAGGATGAGCGATTCGGTTCGCTCGTCGAACTCTGGCAGCATTGTCAGAACGAGAAGGAACAGTCGATCGAGCGATGGCATCCGCCGCAAGTCCTCGTTAGCCAACCAGCCGATAATCGGCTCACGCTGGCGATGGGCGAAGACGGGTCCTTCGGGATGACCGACTGGAGTTTTTCGCAGTTGTGCAAGCTGGCGGACGTGAGCAAGGACACGCTCAACAAGCTGACGCCGGACACGGCCAGCCGCGTGCTCGGCGAAACGCTGCCCAGTGGAACGAAGCCGTTGCAGGCCCTGACCACTGGGCAAACCGTGCGAGCGATCCACCAGGCGAGCTACACTCGGCTCTACAACGCCGATTTGCTCACGATGGTCCGCGAGTTCGCGACGGACTTCGTTCCGCCGCAGAAGGCCGGCGATGGCAGCGGGAGCAGCGAAGCCGGAACCGGCATCGATGGCGGGACCGGGCTTTATTGCGGCGTAACAGTTCACCCGTTTGCAGTGCTCGAGGCGGGTAGCGGTGGGAGTTGGCCGGTTTGCAGGTAGGTGCGCAAGGCGTGGGCGATGGTCCGTAGCGGATCGGGGCCGCGGAGACGCAGCGTGCGATAGATGCTCA
>JAHJAR010000250.1 GCA_018814045.1 Planctomycetota bacterium
CAGCGGCCTGCCACTGCGCAGGCTACGCCCGTGCCACACCCCTGGAGCGGGTAAGCCGCGCGGAAGGGGCGTCAGACGAGCACCCGCCGGCGTCGGCGACGTTTCTTGACGATGCCGAGGCGCGGCGGCTGCGGCTCGCGGGGCTTCAGCTCGTTGGCGATTTGGATGAGTTCGCGGGCCGACTCGGCGAAGACGTCCGCGCCGACCTCCTGCCACAGCCCGTCCGCCCGGTTGAAAATTCCGCCACTGACGACGATGTTCATGGTGGGGCAGACGCCAATCTCGCGGATCAGTTCGACCAGTTTGCGGACCTCAGGGACATCCTGCGGCTTGGTGCCGAAGATCAGCAGCAGGTGGGGGCGCAGCTCGCCCACCAGGCTCAGTATCTCGTCGTTGGGCACGCCGCCGCCGAGGAAGTAAAGCTCCCAGCCGTCGGCCTGGAACAGATCGGCGACCATCTGCGACCCGACTTCCTCACGGACGTCGTCCGCGCAGGCGACGAGCACCCGCTTTCCCTTGGGGACGCTGCTGGGCAGATGGGCCTGCAACTGATCAGCGACGGTGCGGTTTATTCGGCAGGCCATATTCTCGATGGCGGTCGAGATGCGGTCGTCGCGGTAGAGCCGATCGACCTGTCCCATTGCGGGCCAGACCACGTCGCACATGAAGTCGGCGGCGGCGTGGCCGTTCCGGATGGCGTCGTGGGCGATTCCAAAGCACTCCGCTCGCCGGCCGGCCAGCAGGGGCTGCATATAACGGATCAGGAGAGGCTCGGGCATGGATGCTCGTCTCCACGGGAGACGCCCGTTTTCAGCCGTGATTCCACACGGGACACTGACGGGCGAGGTCCATCGAAGCCGGTGCATCCATGCAACCGGAAACCACCCCAGCGGGTGCGCGGCTCTGGCTCAGGTTATCCTGGCCAGACCCGCTCTTTCATCTGGGCTTATCGGAGTAGTAGCGACGCGTCCTCAAGCTCACCTGATTGGCGCTTCGGCCGGTGCCGAGCAGCGGTGCGCAGCACCAGCGCCAGGGTTAACCGGGCGGACTCGCACCCCACGTTTTTTCGGAGCTAGCGTCTCAGGTCGGGCTGCCCCGGGCAGCATCGGCAACTGAAAGCGATGCACTTCTTGCGCCGCATTGGGCCAGACCGCGCGAGTCTTCACCGGCCCGTGCTGTGATCGCACCGGCTGACTAGCCCGTGCCGGCACCGCTGACTGGATCGCCGACCCGCCGCCGACGGCGCGTTGGTCGCTGGGCCGCAGGCCGTCGGCTTGACAGCGGGAGTGGCGGGCATATCGTGACGACAGTTCGCTGCCTGCCGAGCCGTTGTACGGCGGGCAGTTGTAAGGACGCGGCGCACACGGAACGGAAGCCAACGCATGTGCAACAGTGAGATTGCCGAATGCGTCAGTGCCATGCCGCGGGGGCTGCCCGTCAAGCCGGCCAAGTGGACGGTTGCGCATGTACTGGAAGGTTGGGACGGAGCGCTCGGGTTGGGCTGTGATGGCGGGCGGTCGGGACCGCTCCCGCCGCCGGCGGGATTGGTTGGCGCGCGAACGCGTGTGTTGCTCGGCGGCGCTCGTCTCACGGTTGTGCTTGGCCAACTCGAGCGGCAACGGCCGCCGCGGGCCGGCTTGTATATCCGCCCCGGCATGGCCCCAGCACGTATTGTCGAGTTAGAATCCCGTCACGACGGCGTGGATCCCGAACGGCCTCGGTGTGGCGTGGCGGTCGTCGGGTAACAGACCATGGCCCTGGGCGGACTTGCCTTCGCCTGAGAGCCGCACCATGAAGGAGGTGAGCACATGCGACGATCTGAACGGCTGGTTCGCGGGCTCGCGACCGGAGCGATCACCTTGGGGATTCTGCAGGCGCTGGAGGCGATCAACTTCAGCGAGATCTGGGCCACGATTCTGAACTTGCTCTTTCAGACGATCGTCGCCGTTTTGTTTGGTGGCGACCTTGGGTCCTTCTCGGTTTAGTCGGCGGCGTGGGCGATTCGAGCGCTGGTCCTTACCGGCAGTGCTCGACCCGAGCGGCATCCTGCGCGGCGGGCTCAGCTTTTCTGCCCGGCTGGCCGAAATTTGAGGGTGGGGAAGCATTGGCCCAATGCCCGCGAGCGAGTAAAAAGAATACCATAATAGCGGCCACTGACGGCCGGGACCCGCAGCAGTGCGATTCCTGACGGCAGCCCAGCGCGGTGGGCTGCCCCGACAACGGCAAGCGGAGTTACCACATGGACATCCCTGGGTTGGCCGGTGCGAAGGAAGACCCGCAGGCGCGCGAGCGGGCGGAGAAAGAGGCCGAAGACCTGCTCGAAGAGCTCAAGCGAGAGGTCAAGGCGGAATTCGAGGACATCGGCGTCTTGCGAAAGCAGATGCGTGTGGTGGTTCCGGCCAAGATCATCGCCCAACATTTCGACCGGAATTTCGACGAGCTGCGGAGCGACGCGATCGTGCCCGGCTTCCGCAAGGGGCACGCCCCGCGCCGCTTGGTTGAGAAACGCTTCGGTCAGGAGGTGCGCGAATCGCTCACGACGACCATCGTCGGGCAATCCTATTATGCCGCCATCGAGAACGCGGAAATCGAGGTGCTGGGCGACCCGTTGTTCCGCATCAGCGCCGACGATGGTGAGAAGCTGGTGGACATCGGTGAGGCGTTGGAGCACTTCAGACTGCCCGAGAGCGGCGACTTTTCCTACACCTGCGAGATCGAGATCAAGCCCACCTTCGAACTGCCCGAGCTCAAGGGCATCGAGATTCAGGCCCCGCAACTGTCGATCCAGAACGAGGATGTCGACAAGCACATCATGCGGCAGCGGAAGATCCGTGGCCGCCTGGAACCCCTGACAGAAAAGGCCGCCGAGACCGACGACGTCATCATCGCCGACACCAGACTGCTCGTCGACGGAGTCGCCATCAAGAAGGAGGCCAACGTTCAGCTTGGCGTGCGGGCGACGCGCATCGATGGCATCCCGCTCCTGACGCTCGACAAGGACCTGGCCGGCGCGAAACCCGGAGACGAGCGCACGGTTGATTGCGAGATTCCGGACGACTACGAGCGGGCTGACCTGCGCGGCAAGGTGGCCAAGTTCGAGTTCAAGGTGCACGAGCTGAAGCGGTTGGTTCCCATCCCGACGGCGGATCTGGTGGCCCAGATGGGCTGCGAGACCGACGAGCAGTTGCGCCAGTTCATCCGCGAAGACATGGAGGCCGAACTGGGCCAGATGGTGGAACGGGCCAAGAAGGAGCAGGTCCACGGCTACCTGCTCGAGAACACCACGCTCGACCTGCCCGAAGGGCTCTCGACGCGGCAGACCGAACGCGCCGTTTCCCGCCGGGTGGTGGAACTGCAGCAGCATGGCATGCCCGAAGGCGAAATCGGCGCCAAGATCGACGAGCTGCGCACCGCCGCCACCGAGCAGGTAAACCGCGACCTGAAGCTGGGCTTTATCCTCGAGAAAGTTGCCGAGGACCTGGGCGTGGAGGTTACCGACGAGGAAGTGAACACCGAGATCGCCCGCATCGCGCGGTTGTACAACCGGCGTTTCGACCGCGTGCGCGACGACCTCCAGAAGCGTGACCTGCTGCCGCAACTGGCCGAGCAAATCCGGCACGACAAGTGTATCGCCCTGTTGTTGCAGGACGCCCGCGTGGTGGAGGTGACGCCCGAGGAGGCCGAGAAGAAAAAGAAGAAACCGGCGGCCAAGAAGAAGGCTGGCAAAAAGACAGCCGCCAAGAAGAAGGTCAGCGAGAACGATTCGGACTAGCCCCCGGCCGCCGCGCCGGGCCGGTGTGGCGGTACGGCAGAATGTAAGGAGAGTGCATGGCGATGTGGCCCGACTACGAACGTCCCCGGGTGCAGAGCGGTCCGCAGTACCAGCAATGGCGTCAGATGGGACTGAACGAGTTGCTGCTGGACAACCGGATCATCTTCCTGGACCTGCCGCTCGATCCGCGGATCATGATCAACAGCAGCACGGTCTGCTCCCACGTGATCAAGAGCATGCTTTACTTGCAGTCCATCAAGCGGGACGAGGATATCCACCTGTACATCAACTGCCCGGGCGGTGACATCGACGACACGCTGGCAGTCTACGATACCATGCAGTTTCTGAACTGCGATGTGGGCACCTACTGCGTGGGTAATGCCAGCAGCGGCGGCGCTATTATCCTGGCCGCGGGCACCAAGGGCAAACGCTACGCCCTGCCGCACGCCAAGGTGATGATCCACCAACCCTGGGGCATGGTCGCCGGCCAGGCCTCCGACATGCGCATCCAGGCGGCCGAAATCCTGAAGGTCAAGAAGACGCTCATCGGTATCCTGGCCAAGCACACGGGCCGGTCGAATGAGCAGATTGAGCAGGACACCGAGCGCGACCGCTTCATGGATGCGAACGAAGCCCTGGAGTACGGTTTGATCGACGAGATCTTCACGGCCAACAAACCCGAGAAGAAGAAGGGCAAATAGAGGAACGCCGCGCTATGACCAGAGCACAACACTTGATCCCGATCGTCGTGGAGCGCGAGGGTCGCGCCGAACGAGCGTACGATATCTACTCGCGGTTGCTGAAGGACCGCATCATCTTCATCGGCGACGAAATCGACGCACACATGTCGAACGTCATCATCGCCCAGTTGCTGTTCCTTGCCAACGAGGACCGCAAGGCGGACATCCACGTCTACATCAACTCGCCCGGCGGCTCGGTCTACAGTGGCATGGGCGTTTACGACACGATGCAGTACATCCACTGCCCGGTGGCAACTTACGTGCTGGGAGCCGCCGCCAGTATGGCAGCGGTGCTCTCGGCGGCCGGAACGGCGGGCAAGCGCTTCGTCCTGCCTCACTCGCGGGTGATGATCCACCAACCGCTCGGCGGGGCGCACGGTCCGGCTACCGATCTGAAAATCGAGTTGGACGAAATGCTGCGAACCCAGAAGCAGCTCTATGAAGTGCTCGCCAAGCATACCGGCAAGAGCCTCGAGCAGATCACCACCGACTGCGACCGCAACAACTGGATGGACGCGGACGAGACGGTGACCTACGGACTGGCCGACAAACTGCTCAAGGCGCTGCCGGAGTCTGGGCCCCCCTCGCTGCGCACGAGCGACTAGCTGCGCGGGAGGTGCCGCGCCGTGGCCGATCGATAAGGGTGCCCTGCTCGTCGCCGCGGCTCTGCAACCGGAGCACGAACGCATGTGCCGACCCAGTCCACATTCGCTTACGCTCGTCTGTGTGGCGACAGCGGCCCTGTGGACTGGTTGCGCTGCGACGCCGGCCAATGAGTACGAACGCCAGATCAGCCGCCTCGAGCGCACCATTGCGGAGAAGGACCATCAGCTCGTCGCTCAGAAGGCCACGATCGACGAGCTGCATCGACGGCTCGCGACCGCCCGCGCCTTCACCCCCGAGCAGCTCGCCCACATCTTCTACCCCGAGACGCTTGTGATCGACTCGCTCACCGGCGGCGCCGACTACGACGGCCAGCCCGGCGACGACGGCGTCACTGTCTATCTGAAGCCGACCGACCGCGCCGGCGACACAGTCAAGGTCGCCGGCGACATACGCATCACGCTCTATGACCTCGCCAACCCGCCCGACCAGACGTTGGTCGGCGAGTACGTGATCCCCGCCGACCAGGCCGGCCCGCTCTGGTACGGCAGACTGATGACGCACCATTACACGATCAGGTGTCCCTGGCTGACAGGGCCGCCGCGCCACGCCGAGCTTACCATCCGGGCCAGCTTCGTGGATTACCTGACGCAGCGCGCCATGACCGCCCAGACCACCTGCACCGTCGAGCTGCCCCCCTGAGCCGAGCTTCTGCTCGCTAACGCACGAAGACGTCGTGGTCCGACCACACACGCCGTCGCCGAGTGTACGGTCATCCGCTGATCAGCAGTTCGACAAACGCGTCGCCACCAAGGCGGGCAACGGGACCGGCGTTGTTCAGGCAGCGATGTGCGGCGCAAGCGTACACGCTCGACGAAGGTCATAAGCCACTTGTAGCTTGATGGAGGCTGTGGTACCACTTTTGGCACGTTTGGCCCGCTCGGGCGGAAAGGGGCGCAGGTCATGGCGACATGGAAACTCCCCAAGGGAAAGACCTGGCAACAGAAGCTCCGTGAGCAGCATGCCAACCACGGCAAAGTAGTCCCGATCCCAACCGGGATGCGCAAACGCTACGGCGAAGGCACGATGCTGATTCCGGGACCGTTGGATGTGGACGCGCTCATGCGCCGGCCACGTAAAGGTAAGCTCATCACGGTCTCGCAGATTCGCGCCGCGCTCGCCGCCCAGGCGCAAGCCGACCACGCCTGTCCGCTGACGACCGGCATGTTCATCCGCCTCGCGGCCGAGGCCGCTGCGGAGGCACAGCGGGCCGGCAAGCAACGGGTCACTCCCTACTGGCGGACGATCAGGGACGACGGTTCTGTACACGAGAAACTCCCCGGAGGTGGGCGTGCCCTCGCCACGCGCCTGCGCCAGGAGGGATTCTCAATCCAGGCGGGTCGCGGCAAGAAACCGCCCAGGATCAAGGACTTCGAGCAGTACCTGGTCAAGCTGTAGTTCGCCGCTCGCGCCGTGTGCGCGCCGCGCGAGCCAGTAGAGGTTCTCAGCAAATGGACAGGCCCATGCGTGAGTGGCAGACGTTCTTCGACGCATACGCGCCGCGTTATGACGCTGAAGTCTTCACAAAGAACACCGACGCGGAAATCGAATTCATCCTTGAGCACCTGCGGCCGTCGGCCGGCTGTCGGGTGCTCGATGTTGGCTGTGGGACCGGGCGGCACAGCGTTGCCCTGGCTCGGCGCGGCTTCCAGGTCACCGGTGTCGATCTCTCGCGCGGGATGCTCGCGCTGGCGGAGCAGCGCGCTCAGACGGCCTCAGTTGCGGTCACGGTGGAATGGCTGCACAGCGATGCCGCCGCTTTCAAGAGTCCGAACACGTTTGAAATCGCACTGTGTCTGTGCGAAGGGGCGATGTGTCTGTTGGGTGCCGACGATGATCCGCTGGAACGCGACGTCACGATTCTGCGGAACGTGTACGACGCCCTGCAACCCGGCGGACGGTTCATCCTCAACGTCCTGAACGCCTATCGCATGATCCGGGCAGCCACTGACGAAGGCGTGGCCGCTGGCCGTTTTGACGTGCTTAACGTGACGGAAATCAGTGACGCGGTCGAGCTCCTGCCTGGGGCGGACCCGGCGCATCGGCTCCGCGAGCGCGGCTACACGCCGCCGGAGATTCGCCGCATGCTTGCCGCGGTTGGATTCGAGTTGACCGGCGTGTATGGCGGCACAGCGGGGGACTGGGGTCTGCGGCCGCCGACGCTCGATGAGTTCGAGCTGATGGTGTTGGCGCATAAGCCTGCTGGCGACGGCAGCGACCAATGATACCGCCGCAGGAATCCGGGGCCGCCGGCAGAGACGGGTTATCGGCTCAGCCGAACCAGGCTGGACGCGAGAACCCGCATCGCGATGCTGCCGATAGCTCCTCTGTGATCAAAGCACCCTCCCAGCCCGCACCGCCCACGATGGCACGCCCCGTTGGATCGGGGGTCGAGCCAGCCAGCGAGCCTGCCGAGCAGCCGCTTTCCGCGGAGAATCTGCGCGAACTGGAACTCGCCCGTCTGCGCAGTGGACGGATCCGCCGCGCTGTGAGCGTGGCGCGTTTCAACGGCTGGTCGGTGGGCATCTTCGCCGCTTTCACGCTGCCGTTCGGGCTGTTCAGCATCACGGCCCTGTTGCTGGGCCTGGCGTTGGCGGTAGTGTCGTACAACGAATTCGCCGGGGCGAAGGCGTTGGGCCAGTTCGATCTCCGCGCGCCACGCCGCCTGGGATGGAACCAGCTTGGCTTCTGCGGCGTGCTGATCGTCTACTGCCTCTGGAGCGTTTACGCCGCCCTGACCGGGCCCAACCCGCTGGAGGAGGCGCAGGCGGCGGCGGGGGGCGCGGCTGCCGATTTGCTCGGCTCATTCGAAGACCTGCACACAATGATCATGCTGGCGGTCTATGGTGGCGTGCTTGCCGGCAGCATCATCTTCCAGGGCGGTACGGCTTGGTACTACTTCACACGCCGCCGGCACCTCCAGGCCTATGTCAGCGATACCCCGCCCTGGGTCCTTGAACTGCAACGTAGCACGGGCACGATGTAGCGGCGGCGCGGTGACACCAGACACCTGCCAGCACTGTTGGGCCTGGTGGCCTCCAGACGCTCGTGGCGCGTGGTTAGTCCAGGGTCTCTTCCAGTGTTTTGTGGGCGCGTTCGACGGCGCCGTGTTGCTCGAAGCGTAAGTAGAGCACACAGCGGTCGCCCATGCGCCCGGCGGTCAGCCCGCTGATGTTGATGTCGGCGTCGGCGATGCTGCGCGTGATGCGCTCGGCCAGTCCCCGCTGGTCGGGTCCGATGACACGCAGCGCCTGGATGTGGCTCGACGGGTGCAGCCCGCAGTCCTCGGCGGCCTTCAACTGCGTCTCACCCGCCAGCGGTGCGAGGTAGAGAATGCCCGTTCCGGGTTTCACGGGCGACGGGCGGGCGATGATGAAATCGAGGTCGGCTCCGGCGTCGAGCACACTCTTCAGCGTGTCCGCCAGCGCGCCGCGGCGGTCCTGCACTTCCCCCGCCCAGACTTCAACCCTGCTGATCTCAAACTTCACGGCCTAATCCTCTCGATGGTGCCTCGTCTCACGCCAGACCGATACTGCCATCGCCGCGGGGCGTCAAGAGGATGCCGCCACGCCGGTGTCCACGCCCTCGCGAGCTTCTATCAGCGGCGTGGAGCTGGTCGCATTTCGGTCGCGATCTGTCTGGCGGGAGTGATAACTGGAGGGTTGGCTGGATTGCCGGCGAGGCAGGAATAGACGAGCGCACAGGCGAGTGTATGGGGGGGATCACGTGCGGGTTGGAGCGTCCGCTTGGGGAACTGCGATGCACCGATCGGTCCGAGAACTCTGACCGGGCGGGGGTTGAGTTTGCCAGACGCCGCGGGGGATTGAATGCTGCCAAGAGCGTGCGTTGGAGAAGCTCTGCCGACGTGCGCGGCACTAGGTGCAACGTGGACGCGTCGGGCGTCCACGGCCGCTGTGGCGGAGTTACGGACGGACCACGATGCGCAAGCGAACAAAGAGCGGTGAGCGTGAGCCGAAGGGCGTTGGGAAGGCCGCGGTCGTAATCGACCTGATCGCGGTGGCGGTAGTGGTCGGCCTGCTGGCGATCCTACTGGTGCCGCGGCTGTCCGGGACGCGCGAGACGCTGCCGGTGCCCGTGGCTGCCGCAAGCCGCATGGACGAACCGGTCATGACCACGCCGCTGGCCGAAGCAGCGCAGCCGACGACCCCTCCGGCTCACAGAGGGCAGTGCGTGAGCATCCGTTTGTGGCAGGTGGCCGGAGGGTGGGGGACGGAGCGACACGCGGGCGGCGACGAGTTGCCGCTCGATGACGGCCATTACTCGGTGTGCCCGGTGGTGGTGCCGAGTGTGTGGCTCATAGAGGAGGCGACCTGGCCGGCGCCATGGGACGACGGTGGATCCGACCAGGTGCGCGACGGTTGGTGGGGCTCCGGCGTCACGGCGTTCAACCAGACTGGCGATCGCAACTTAGGTTTGCATCAATCAGTATGGCGCGCCTGCGACGTTGACTTGCGAAGTGCCCTCGAGGAGCAAACGGCCGGCGAGTGAGGCGGCGTGCCGCGGGGCCGGTTCCGCGCAAGCAGGATCGTCGCATCATCCGGGGCGATGACTCCAGACATCCTGACATGCAACGGATTACACCTGTATTTTCAGGCTTTTCTTGTGGATTCAGCCCTGGGCTACCGTCATAGAAAGTGACAAGTGTTCTCGGGCCAATGCCCCGATCATCCGTCTTCGAGGCCGAGTTTTCAGTGTCTTTCGAGTGCCGCAAGTTCTCGTCTCGGGTTTCGAGTGGTCAGAAACGGTCAGGGGCGGGTCAGGATGTCTGGACTCCCCGGCTTCGCATCTGGCACCACGCCTGACCAGGGTCGCCGAGCCGCATCAGCACGGCCGCGGTCTTGAAAGCGGAATCGCGTGCACAGACGACGCCGGCGCCGGGTACTCAACGTTTGATGTTGCGCAGGAACTCCTGCACCTCGGGAATGGCCCCCTGAAAGACCAAGTAGCCGTTGTACGGTTCGCGCTCGGTTGTTTCATCGACGACGGGGGTGAGCATGATGCGGCGGACCTCAGCGCGGTCATCCGTTTGGCCGAGCGCCCAGCACAGTTTCATGTAGGCCACCTCGGGCAGCATGTTGGCTGCCGGCACGACGCCCAATTCCATGATCTCGCGGCCCGTCTCGTACACGTACATCTGGACATAGCCCCATAGCGTCTGCACTGTCATGTACATGTGCACGCCCTTATCGACCGCGCGTCGTAGGGCTCCATACAGCGGTTTGTTGACGTGACCTAGGCCGGTACCGGCGATGACGATCCCGCGGTAGCCCTTCTCCACGACCGCATCGACCACATCCGGCAGCATGTTCGGGTAGTAATATAGGATCGTGACCTTCTCCGCGAAGGCCGTGTTGATCGTCACGTTGCGGTCTGTGCGCCGGCGCCGGTAGTCGTCGCGCAAGTGCTTGATGTAATGCGGGGCGATCATTGCCAGCGGGATGTCGCCGATCGTCCGAAACGTTGACCGGTAGCTGGAGTGCATCTTGCGCACCCGTGTTCCCCGGTGCAGCAGGCAGTATTCGTCGGACGTCGGCCCGAACATGCACACCACGACTTCGGCGATGTCGCCCTCGGCCGCGGCCTTCACCGCGTTGATCAGATTCAGGGCGGCGTCCGACGAGGGCCGGTCCGACGAACGCTGGGATCCGACCATCACGATCGGGACCGGGGAATCCTGCACCATGAAGCTCAGAATGGCGGCCGTGTGGTGCATCGTGTCGGTCCCGTGGCCGATCACGATCCCGTCCACGCCCCGTTCGATCTCCGAGCCGATCCGCTCGGCCAGGCGGATGTATTGCTCCCGGGCCATATTCTCGCTGAATATTCCGAAGAGCTTCTCCGTTTGCAGGTTGCAGATGTCCGCCAACTCCGGCACCGAACCGTACAGTTCACCGGGCGAGAAGGCCGGAATGACCGCGCCCGTCCGATAGTCCAACCGGCTGGCAATCGTGCCCCCCGTGCCAAACAGCGTGATGTTGGGCTTGTGCGGGTCGCGGGGAAACTCCTTCTCCGGGATCTTGTAATGCGCCTCGCGCCGGCCGTGCTCCGTGATCCTCGTGACCGACTCGGCGGCGACGCCGATGTTGTAGCCGCTGTCGAGCTTCAAGACGATGTGGCGGTCGTCGGCCGTCTCAGGACGCGGCAAGACGATGCCCTTGAAGTGCGCCGTGGCCGTGTGCACTTCGGCGTTGCTCCACACGGATACGCCGTGCTTTTGCAGCGTTGCTCTGGCAAGCCCGCGATAGCCTTTCAGTGCGTCGTCACTCATGTTTACAGCCGTTCGCCTTGGTGTTGCGGAGATTGAATCCCGAGCAGCGTGCGGACGAGTTCGGCCAGGCGGCGTCCCTCGAGACGTCCGACGAAGGCGGTCATCACCTCGCCCATCAAGTAGCGGTACTTCTTCTGGGGGGTCTTGAAGCGGGCATCGTCACGATGTTCGCTGAGGCGTGCGATGTAGGCGGACGCCTCGTCGTCGCTGGCCGGTGTCAGCTTCAGGTCTTTCAGCGCCGTTGCCACGCGTCCGCCGCCGGCGTCGTCCGGGATGGGCCGATGGAGGAGGTAGGCCAGCACCTCCAGCACGCCTTCCCGGGCGAGCTGGCTGGCGGCGTGGGCCGCAAAGACCTCGAAGATATCGTCGTCTGTGAGCTGCTCAACTGCCAGCCCTTCGCGGCGGAAGGCCTTCAAACGCTGGATCAGTACCACGGCGGCGAAGGTTGGCTTGACCTTCAGCTCCCGGACGAGCCGGTCGAAGAGGTCGGCCCGCGGCGACCGGCAGAGCGGGATGATCACGTCCTGCGGCAGATCCAGACGGCGATAGCGCGCCTCGCGGTCCCAGACATACTCGGGCAATCGGGCCCGAATACGCGCTGTGCGGTCCGCCGTGATTTCCAGGGGCGGGAGGTCCGTGTCGGGGTACATGCGTTCGGCCCCGGGCAGGACGCGCTCGAACCCGGTGGTGCCGTCCTTGAGATGCTGCCGCGTGTCGCTCGGAACGCCCGCGGTCGCTTCCCGGGCGCGCAGCACGATCTCGTTGCATGCGCATTCGGTGTCTGATTCGTCGCCCCACACCAGGATCAAGGCGTCGTTGTCCTTGGCGTCCGTCTTCCTGCGGAGGGCTTTCCAATCCCGGGCTGCCAGCGCCTCCGTTGCCGTATCGGAATGCACGGTGTTTGGCAACTGCGTCAGACACGCGATGACGCGGACACGATCGGAGAACTCCTGGGCTAACGTCGTATGCTCCTGCGTGGCTGTGTTCAGGATCTCCGCGAACCCTCTCAGGACCACGCACTTGACCCGTTGTCCCGCTGCCAGCGCCAGCCGGATCGGCTCGTAGAGCGCCTTGGCGACGATCCGCGTGACCTCGTGCGTGGAGTACGCGAACGTCTCCGGCGTGATACCTCGGTGCTTCAGTTCGGCGCGGATTTGCAGCAGCGCCACCTGGCGCGATGCTTCACTATAGACCAGGTGGGGGATGCGCCAGATCTGCGGTACGCCCTTGATCTCGACCCGTGTTCCGCCGTTCACACTCACGTTGACGTCCTGGCGTGTGGCCCCGTAGCCCGTACGAACCTTGCCGGTGCTACGACACAGCATGCGGATGATTTGTGCGACCTCGGCGGCCTCTTGCGGCGTACGCATGTCGGGATACGTCACGGGCTCGATCAGCGGCATGCCCAAGCGGTCGGTCAGGTAGACCCGGTCGTGGCCGACGTCGGATACCTCGCGGCAGGCATCCTCCTCCAGGCCGAGCTGCATGATGCGGATCTTGCGGTCCCGGTATGGAATCCAGCCGTCCACGCCGACGATCGTGGTCCGCTGAAAGCCGGTTGGAATCGACCCGTCGAGGTACTGCTTCCGGGCTATGTGCAGTTCGTTGACCATGTTGAGCCGGAGCAGCAGGGCGACTTCGAGGGCAGTATCGAGCGCCTCTTCATCCATGAAGAAGGGTGGCGTGTCGTCGAACTCGTACGTGCAGACGGTGTTGCGGTTGATCCGGTAGTAGATATTCTTCTTGGTCTTCTTCTCCATCAGGGCCGTGCCGTCGTATTCACCCAACTCGGAGAGCGTGGGCCGCATATGGCGCAGGATTTCGGCATCGTACTCACTGCTGTAGCGCCCGGCCGGACAGCGGCAGAACAGCTTTCCTTTCGTCAGGAGCTGCTGGTGGATCTCCAAGCCGCACTTCAGCCCGATGTTGTCGTAGTCCTCGGGCGTCATCTGGTCGAACGGCTTCAACGGCAGTCCCATCGCGTGGGCTCTCCTCTTGACGTAATCAAAGCCTCGTATGTTAGGGCAACGCTCGGCGCGCAGCAAACGGCGGCGCCGAGCACGGACTCGC
The DNA here is from genome assembly GCA_018814045.1 of Planctomycetota bacterium. Taxonomy (GTDB): domain Bacteria; phylum Planctomycetota; class Phycisphaerae; order UBA1845; family Fen-1342; genus JAHJAR01. The sequence continues at coordinate 13,535 of JAHJAR010000250.1, forward strand.
CGATCGTCGGGGTATGAACGATGTCTGCGGTAATCGGCGGTCCGGGTGGTCCGCCGGAGGCCGTTGGGCAGGGTGGCCCGCCGCTTCAGCGCTGGGAAACACGAACAGGGTAGCGAGTCGTGTTGCGCAGGGCTAAAGCCGTGGGCCACCCAGCAATTGTTGCTCGCTAGCGCCCTAGCGGCTTTTCCGCCGGCCACGGCCGGTCAACAGCAATCCCACAATTGCCATGCTGACCAGCGTCGTGCTCGCGAAGGGGCACGGAGCCGCGGCCACCGGGGCGAGCCCGCCGCCGGTACCGCCGCCTCCGGTGCCATCGCCTCCGGTTCCGCCACCACCGGTCCCATCCCCGCCGGTACCGTCGCCCCCGGTTCCATTCTCGCCGGTCCCGTCGCCGGTGTCCCCGGCATCCGTTGTGCCGGTGCCCCTGTAGGTGGCCTCGGTGGGGGAGGTCGAGGCGTTGGATTCGACCGTGAGGGTTGCAGTGACTGGGTCGGTGCCGGTCGGCTGGAAGGTCACGATCATCGTTCGGCTGTCGCTCCCGTAGATCGTCACCTGCGAGCCGGCCGCCGGCCGGGTGCCGCCGTCGAGGTCCAGCGTGAAAGCGTCCGAGCCGGCCAGGGCGATGTTGGTGATGGCGAGTTCGCGCGTGCCCCCGTTGGTGACGGTGATGGTCTTGGTGGCCGAGCTGCCGATGGCCACATTGCCGAAGTCGTGGAACTGCGGGTCGACGATAATAGCCGGAACGAGATTCGTATCGTCGTTGGTCACCGCCAGGCGCGTATCGACCATCGTGTAGTTGTCGCTCTTGTCCTTGACGATGACGCGAATCGGCACTTCGATCGGCATGTCGGTGTAATGGGCATAGAACTCGCTGCTGGAGCGCGTCCGCATGGTGTTGCAGGTGAACACGCCGTCGCCGGCCGCGAAATCGCCGTCCGTGCCGTCGTCGACCGCCGTCCCCGCGGAGGAATCACCGCCAAAGCCCAGCGGCGTGCGGAAGAAGCCGTACCACTCGGCGACCTCGCGGCCATAGTCACCGAGCGACATCACGTACACCGCGTCGATATCGGCGAGCCCCTGGGCGTCGCTGACCGTGACCTTCGTGAGCACTCTCATTACGTCGTCGTTGAGGATGACCGGCGAGCCGAAGGCGATTTGGGTGACCTGGGGAGCCTGGGCGTAGCCGTCCTCGCCGGGGTTCATGTCGATGCGGTGTACCTTGGCGTACTGCTCGCCGTTGGCGGTGAACCAACGCTGGTTGTCGTCGGTGATATCGGTGATGAGCGATGTTCCGCTGGGTACCGCCAGGTTCGTGAGTGAGACGAGCGTGTCGTGCACGGCGGACGTAGCGATCTCCAACAGGCTGTAGCTGTTACCCGTGGCGTTGAAGCGGCAGAAGGCCCCGTCGCGCGACAACGTCTGGACGGAGGTGTTGCGATCAACAACGGTCGATGCTGCCCCGGTGTTCAGGTTGACCAGTTGCAGGTCGTAGAAGGTGCCCGTGCCGGTGATGCGATTTCGGCAATACAGCGCCGCGCTGCCGTCGGCACTGATCACGCGGTGGGGCAAGTCCTGATTCTCCCACACATACGTTATGTCTTCGTTGGGACGCTTGGTCGGGGCGGTATCGCCGGCGATGTACATGCTCTGGCAGTGCGAACAGGAGTTGTCCGGCTGCCACTGCATGAGCACGCGCCCTGCGTCGGACGCGCCGAGGAACTTGAGGTTGTTGACATTGCACGTGCCGGGCAAATCGTCCAGCCCCATCACCTGTACTGGTGCTCCGCCGACATCTGCTCGGTACAGGCCGACAGTGTCGCATTCACCGTCTGTCTGGTCGTCGTGCTTGAACCACAGCCGTGTGCCCGCGTCGTTGAGCGTGTAGGGTTTTCGGAAGTCACTGTTGATCACGTTGGCGACGGCGACGTTGCAGGTGCCGCCCGTGGCGACATCGCACACGTAGTAGCTGTGATTTGTACCGAACAGCGGGGAGACGAAGAACAGCTTCGAACCGTTGTAGTTCATCTGGGCGTAGCGCAGGCCGCCCAGGCCGCTGTCGGGCAGCTTAGAGGTCAGGTCGACCAAGCCGGTGCCGTCGGCGTTCATGACGTACAGATGCCAGCAGGCCGGGTCGTCGGAGAGCACGCCGCACGTGCTTACGATCAGGGCCACCTTCTGGCCGTCGGCGCTGCACGCCAGCCAGCCCAGGCTGACTACCGTCTCTTCGTCGGCAAAGCTCAGGTCGGATTGCTGGAGGATCCGCGTGATCGTCTGTGAGTGTTCGATCGTGGCGATGTGATCCACGGCCGTGGCCGCCGGAACAACACACGCGACGACTCCCAGCAGAGCGCCAAACAGGCCAATCGTGCGAGTTGTCATCTTACCATACCGTAGCATTGTTGAGCTCTCCTACCCGGGCTTGGTCAGTTCGCGAACACGAAAGCGCCGCTCGACGGCGACGATGACCTTCTCATGATGCTGCGCCGGCAACTCGGTGGCTGGTCTCGGATTAGGAGGCGAATCGGCAGCACCAAATGTCAATCTTCGCCCCTCGTTCCGATGAGAAGATGCCGGCCAGCCCGTTTTGTGTCGATTTCTCCCTGGCAGCGTATGCGCCGCTCCGCCGCCGCGACCGCCAACCGGTATTGCTGTCAGCGGAAGACTACACCCGAGTATCGCGCCATCTGGGTCGAATTGCAAGCAAAACCGGCATGTCGGCGATTGCGGGCGGCGTCCTGGCATAGCCGCCTGAGGCGCGACATGCTAAATGACCGTGCACGATCCGGCGACATCGCAAAGCCGCGGGTTTCAGCCCACGCGGCCATACCTCCGAAGGACTCTCGCAAGATCGCGCATGGTGGTTTAGTCTGGCGTGCGCTGGGCGGCCGGCTCGTGGTGTGGGGCCGGCACAGCAGCACAACGGCATGCGGAGAGACAACACATGGCCAAAGGATCCTCGCTGCGCGTTTCGCCCCCGGCGAACGAAGATGAAACCCGTCGCCAGGCCGAGATTCTGTTCCAGGCCTTTGCGGGCTTCGGCCACCCGCTGAGCCTGACCTTGAGCTGGGTCGAACACGTGGGGCGGGAGTATCTCCGCCTGATTCGGCGGGGCGGTGAGATTGTGGGCGGCCTGGGCATCCTGCCGTTCGGGCAGTGGTTTGGCGGCCGCAGCGTGCGGTGTGCGGGCATCACGATGGTGGGCGTCGCACCGGATGCACGTGGGAGCGGCATCGGCAAACATCTGTTGCGCTCAGTAGTGCGGGAACTGTGCGGACAGGGCTACGCGATCACGACGCTGTACCCGTCCACGTACCCCATCTATCGCGGTGCCGGCTACGAAGTTGCCGGTCAACGGATCAACTATGAGATCAGCATCCGTAAGCTCGGCGTGCATGGGCGCACGCTGGGCATGCGCTGCCTGCGTGACGCCGATCGTCCGGCGCTCGTTCGCTTGTACGCGGAACGGGCCCGCCGCAATCCGGGGAATCTCGACCGCTGCGAGCCCGAATGGCAGCGGATTCTGGAGTTGCCGCCCGAGCCGCCCACGTACTCCTACGTCGTTGAGGCGAAGGCTGGAAAATCGATCGTGGGCTACGTGGTCTACAAGCAAGCGCATCGCGATCCGCATATGCTCGAGATCCAGGTGCGCGACTATGCCTTTCGAACCGCGGACGCCGGCCGGCGAATCCTCACGTTCTTCAGCGATCATATGTCGATGTCGCAGAAGCTGTTGCTCGAATCCGGGCCGGCCGACCCGCTGTTGATGCTGGCACGCGACCCGGACTATTCGGTGCAAATGAAGATCGCCTGGATGTTGCGGATATTGGATGTGACCGCCGCGCTGGAGGCACGGGGTTATCCGGCGGGGGTGACCGGCGAGGTGCAGTTCGAGGTGACGGACGAACTGCTCGAGCACAACAACGGGCGTTTTGTGCTGCGGGTTGCGGATGGGCGCGGGCGCGTGCATCGCGGCGGACGCGGGAAGATCAAGACGTCGATTCGCGGACTGGCACCGTTGTTTACAGGCTACATGTCGGCGGAAGAGCTGTGCTTGACCGGCCTCCTATCCGGCTCCGCGAGCGAGCTGGCGACGGCGTCGCCGCTCTTTGCCGGGCCCGCGCCGTGGACGAACGATCACTTCTAACGCTGATTGAAGATGCCTCTGACGCTGGGCTGCGGAGCGGCCTTCGTCCGGCGCAGACCCCAGCCGCCGCTACGCGGCCGCACCACGGCGGACGCTGTCGGTCCGGTGGCCCGTCGCCGAGACCGCGCCCGTTAGCTGCGGGGGCTACCGGACCGCTGCCCGCTTCGCATGACCGGTGGACGCGCACGAGCATTCCATACCCCGGGATCGGAATTCCAGCCCTCAACTGCCTTCCGCACGCTTCTGCGATGGCCGCACGGCGCCCCCAAGGACCGATCTAAAGTCCGCCACGCGGCCGGCCGAAGCAAAACCACGTGACGTGAGTCCGCAAAGCGACGGACTGACAATCCGTGTGTCATTCTCGTGCCTTATCGGCAATGTGGTCGACGCACCCAGGAGTACCGCAATGATTTTGAAATCCCAGTCTTCACCAGCACTTACATCCTCTGTTGCCAGCAGGCGCGTAAGGCGCAGTTGTTATCGTCCCGGCCGGGAGACGCTCTTTCTGGGAACGGTTGCGTTTCTGGGAGCGACGTTCCTGGGCGGCTGCGCTGGCGGTTCCAATCCCCCCACGTACACCGCCACGCGTGATCTCGACAACACGCGCGACCGGACGGAAAGCACCAAGAAGTATATCCATCAGCAAGCCCGCGAACGCCAGTTACCTGATCAGTATCTGAGCGAAGCCCGCGTCGGCGTGGCCGATGTGGAGGCCAAGCTCGACGCGGCCCGCGCCGCCGAAATCGAGCGCGACGCCCTGCTGCACGAGCATCACGCGCGGCTGGATGCCCGCCGCAAAGCGGCCGAGACCAGCGAGCAGATTGCGATGGCCGGAATCGAGCAACTGGAGCGTGAAGCTGTGGCCGAGCGGGACGAGCTTTCCGCCCGGCTGGTGGCTCGGCAGCGTGATGCCGAGGCCGACTCCGAGCGCAGTGCCGCCCTGCGCGTGGCGCTCTCGAAGGAGCGCATGACCGCCCAGACGGAGATGGTTAGCCAGGCCGAGCAGGACTACTCGGACGCCCGGGCGCGGATCGAAAAGCTACACGCCTTGCGGACCGCGACCGAGGAAGACGGTCTGGCCGCCATCGACGAGATGCGCGAGACCGCCAAGGCGACGCGGGCGCGCGCCCAGGCCACCGTGGCGCAGCTCCGCACCGAGGCCCAGTCGGTCCAGGAACAGACCTCCGCCCGGCAGGCCGAGTTGCAGAAGGAGCTCGAGACGGTGGCGACGCACAGTCAGGCGGAGTCGGCCCGCGCCGCCGCCCGCGCCGTCGCCGTCGAGCAGGAGAGCCAGGCTCAAGCCCATGAACTCAACGCCCGCGCAGATGCTCTGACGGCCCAGGCTTCGCAGGAGCAGTATGACCTGAAGGTCGCCGCCGCCAAGTCGGAGCGTCTCGAAGCTCAGGCCGCGTGCGAGCGTCAAACCATCATCGCCAAGACGACCTTCGAACGGGCCATGGCTGAGATCGACCGGCTCCACGCCGATGCGGACATGGCCATCCACGAGGCCCAGACGGGGCTCGAGCAGCAGCTCAGCGAGTTGGATGCCTGGTTCAACGACGCCCTGGCCGAGACCAACAAGATTCGCAGCAGCGCCGATCGGCTCGAGCGCATCGCCCGGGCCGAATTCGTGAAGGCCGAGGCCGAGGCGCGGGCCAACGCCTTGCGCGAGACCTCCGAGCATCAAGAGGCGGTGGCCGAAACGCGTATGAAGACCATCATGGCTGACGCGGAAGCCGAGGCCGCTCGCGTGCGCGAGCAGATCCTCACGGAACTGTCCCGCAAGACCAAGGCTGGCGACGTTGCCTACCAGGGCAAGACCGGCCCGGCCCCCGAGCAGCCGGCCGGCCTTCACGATGTGCCCACGACGCCCCAGGTCGCTCCGGTAACGCCGCGCATCGAACCCGAGCACGTGGCCGCGTTCCGTTCCGCCCTGGCGCAGGTGATGCGCGAACGTACGCGCGCCGATGCCCAGCAGCGGGCCCTGGAGGCCACCTCTGCCGAGCGCAACAGCAAGCTGGTCGCCATCAAGACGCAGCAGGTTGCCCTTGGTAACGAACAGCACGCCACCGCCGACGCGCTCGAAGTCAAGGCTCGGGCCGAACTCGCCGAGGCCAACGCTACCACTGCGGCCGCCTTTGCGACAGCCAAGGCCCAGTACACGCGGTCCATCGTTGAAGCCGGCGCCTTCCGCAAAGAGGCCCTCGCTGAGACCGCTGAGCTGTTCACCATGGCCAAGGCTGCTGCCGACGAAGGCGCCGCCCGCGCCATCGCGTTTCGGACGGAGTCAGACGTGATCGCCCGCAACGGCGAGACCGAAGTGCAGGCCTTGCAGGCCGAACTCCGGGCCACCACGCAGCGGGGCGAGGCCCGCGCTACGCGCCTGCTCGCCGAGGCGGACAGCATCGAACAGGGCGAAGCGGCCCTGGCGGAGCAGATCGACGCCCAGATCGAGTCCGCCGACCGCACTCTCGAGGCGGAGCTCTCGAAGCTCGATCGACAGGCCGAGTCTGCCACGGCGATCGCCACGGCCAATTACGAGGAAGCCCTCGTCCAGGCCGAAGTGCTCGGACGTCGGACTCAGGTGGAGCTGAGCCGCATCGAGGCGCGCGACATGCTCGAGCAGGCTCTGGCACAGGCCGAGATCGATCGCACGGAGGATCAGATCTGCGTCAATGACGCCAAGAGCGATGCCGAGATCGAGCGTCTGGCCGCCGACGTCCGGGCCGAACGCGAGCAGGCCAATGCCACCAACAACGCCCAGGAAGCGATCATCCGCGCCCGCGCGGAGATCACTACTGCCAGCGTTGTGGCCCAGCGTCGCAACGCCACCGCACGCGAAGAGGCGGTTCGGGCGCAGTTCAACGCCCGCCTGGCCCAGGTGGAGTCCGAACGCATTCGTTCCCGGACCAGTGCGTACGTCGGCGATTCGTTCCGGCGTATGGACTTGGAGACCGCGCTGGCCCAGGCCGAGGCCGCGCGCGCCAAAACCAAGAACCGCCTCGCCGAGCTGGCTCAGCAGCAGAAGGCGCTTCAGTTGGCCGCGGTTCAGGATTGGGATAACCGCCTGGCCAACCGCGCCGCGCGGGCCACACCCAAGTCCCCCAAGAAGTAGCTGTATACCCGGCCGGCCAAGGCCCTGCCCCGATCGCGGGGCGGGGCTGGCGGGCGATGGAGTGCGCAATCGCGGGGTGCGTTCGAATCGGGCGCGCTCCGCGGCATGCGCCGGCCCCGCAGAATCAGCGCTGGAACCGCTTCGTCCGCGACCGGTCCTGATCGTCGGACCTGCGCCGGCGCCACTCGCACACCGCGTTCTTGTTGACCAACTCTCTCAGCTTCTTACACCAGACCGCTGACATCGTGCGGCAGATGCCGGCAGTGTCGGCGGGCGGGAAATCCGCGTGGGGACAATCAAAATCGCAGAATTTGGGTATCTGACTGCTCATACGACGCACGATAGCACGCCGGTGCGGCCTCGCCAATTGTCGTCAGGTCGCCGAACCAGTGCGCCTTGTAGAACCAATTCCAAAACCGCTTTGCGCTTGGCAGCAGAACAGAACTGCAAGCTGTTTCTACGCAACCTTGTGATCGCGGCTCGGAGGGCGTTCTGGTTCTTGTGAATCTTGCCGTTGGGCCGATGCACTTCGCCGCGACCAGCCGCTAAGATCGCACGGATGCAGATGGAGTCATCCCCCACAAGACAAACCGTCGTCACCTCTGACGGTCACCAGCCGGCTGATCACGGCACCGCCCGTCTCGGCGTGGTCTGCGGTATCGCTGCCTACGGTCTCTGGGGTGCCTTCCCGATCTACTTCAAGGCGGTCAAGAGTGTTCCCGCGCTCGAAGTACTCGCGCACCGCATTGTCTGGTCGCTGGCGTTTCTCCTGCTACTGGTGCTGGCGCGGCACCGTTGGGCCAACCTCGTCGGTGCCGTCCGTTGCCGGCGCACGCTCCTGACGCTGGCGACGACAACGCTGCTGATCGCCGGCAACTGGCTGGTGTTCATCTGGGCCGTGGCCCACGACTATGTCTTGGAAGCCAGCCTGGGCTACTTCATCAATCCACTGGTCAGCATCCTGCTGGGATTCGTGTTTCTCCGCGAGCGGCTCCGCCCCTGGCAGACGTTCAGCGTGTTTCTGGCCGTGGCGGGTGTGGCCTACCTGGCCATCGCCGCTGCCGGCCTGCCGTGGATCGCCCTGTGCCTGGCATTCTCATTTGGGTTTTACGGCCTGCTGCGCAAGACTGCGCGTGTGTCGTCGCTCGAAGGGCTCACGGTCGAGACGGGCCTGCTCACGCCCGTGGCAGTTGCGTTCATGGTCTACGGTGCTGTGTCGGGTCAGGCCGCCTTCGCCGCCGGGACAACCCGGATCACGTTCCTGTTGCTGGTGTCCGGAGTCCTGACGGCGATCCCACTCCTGCTTTTTACCATCGCGGCGCGCCGCCTGCGCCTAGCTACGATGGGTTTCCTGCAGTATCTCGCCCCGACCGGACACTTCCTGCTGGCCGTGGCAGTCTACGGCGAGCCGTTCACGCGCGTGCACGTGCTGACGTTCACGTTCATCTGGCTGGCGCTGGCTATCTACTCAGTTGACACGCTGCGGAGTGTGCCTGCGCAGCCGAGCGCGCCCGGCTAGCGCGGCTTAGAACTGGGCGTAACGTCCCGGCTCTATCCCGGGCGCAGGACACGCGCGCCGCCGACGCGCGAAGGAACGCACGGCCCGGTCCACCATTCAAGCCGCATCCTTGCGCGCTGTCGGTCGCCGGACCAGGACGATCGCCGCCAGCAGTACCACGGCCCCCAACGCCATCACCAGGGGCCTGGTCCGGTCATCCACGAAAACACGGGCGAAGGGATAGCGCAACAGCCCGCGCTCGATCAGAATCGACATCTCCGGCAGCACTTCGTCATCAACCTGCGGCACCTGTCCGCCCGCGCCGGTCGCGACCGGCGAGCCGTCGCCCGGTGGCGGGTCGAGCATGATCGTCTCTGCGCCGGCGGGCTCGATCCCGAACTCCTGTTGTGCCAGGCGTTCGACGTAGGCCGGATCAAACTTGAGGTGTTCCTGCTGCTTCTGGAGCGTCAGGATGTGTGCTTCGAGCTGGGCGACCTGCCGCTCGCGCTCGGCCCGTTCGGCGCGCAGGGCCTGGTATTCGAGCCAGGGCGGCAAGATCAAGCAGGCCGCCAATGCAGCGCCGCCGCTGGCCGCCATCAGCCAGAACAGCAACCCCGCGGCATAGTTGCGCTGCGCCATGCACGTCTCCCGCGGGCGAGCAGTGTCGGGCCGATCCACGCCGGGTAAGGCGTTGCCCTCGCGCAAAGCCACTCGCCAGGGGCTGTTTACCATGCTTTCGTGGTTGTTTCCAGAGCCGGGACGTGTCGTTGGACTGCGCAAGCGGCGCGGCGGATGCCAGTCTGTTTGGTCACAAACAGCGCATCACGTCTGAACCGAGCCGCGCCCGAGAGAAAGCGGTTGCAGGGATGACGGTGCCGCTCTTTCACGGTCGCGGCTCAGATCTAGGCCCCACGTGCACTTTCGCAGCACGGAGTCGCATTCGCCGATCTCAAGCAGCATCAGCCAGCCGTCCCAGATAAATCGGCGCTGGTCCGTGACGTACCGAGCCCCGTTGGTCCAGATCGAGACCTTCCTCTCGACCCGCCGACCATGGTAATAATAGGCGAATTCGACCTTGAGGTTCCGCTCTTCGGGCGTCTCGGCGGGCTCGGTCTTTGTCAGCCGATTCTCGGCGTCCCACTCGTATACCTGCCGCACCGCCGCGGTGTCGACCCCTTCACGCTGTCAGTTCCTACAGCCCCATCCAGTGCTTGTCGAACGCTGTCCCGCACTCCGGACAGACGGCTGATGACAAACCTACCAGACAATACCCACAGACCGGACAGCTCCACTGCCACGCTGCTACGCCGACGGGGCCAAGAACGAGATACGCCACCGCCCTGCGCCGCGGTATCGGCGAGTGTTCGCGAATGCACTTCATGTCCGGCCCAATAGGTGTATCGAGCGTGACAAGCGGTCACTGGTCAAGGGCACATAACATGGATGAATAGGAATGAATAGGGACAACCACGGTTTTCTCCGGCTCAGAGACGATGCTTCACTTGTGACAGACCTACTACGGGCTGGATGCGAGGCCCAGGGCGGAGGCGATCGCGTAGTCGGCGGCGTGGGAGATCGAGAGCAGCACCTGCTCTATGCCCAACGTGTCGGCCAGTCGGGCGGCGTGGCCGTGCAACGTGACGAGCGGTTTGCCCAGCGGGTCGGGGAGCGTTTCCACGTCGGTCCACTCGACCCCGCCGCGCCAGCCCGTTCCGAGGGCCTTGAACACCGCCTCCTTGGCCGCGAAGCGACCGCTCAGCCGCTCGAGCGGGCGCTTGTAGGCCAGGCAGTACTCCTGTTCGGCGGCGGTATAGACCCGCTTCAGAAAGCGCTCCGCGTGTCGCTGCCACATCTGCTCAATGCGCTCACAGACGACGATGTCGATGCCGTGTGCGACTACGTGCATGCCGGTACTCTAGCAGCAAGCGGGTCGTTCGGGCAGATCGGATGGAGCAGAGAATCGCGGATCAAGTCGGGATTGTGCGGCGGAGGGGGGGGACGCGGCTGCGGCGAAGGTCCCAAGCGGCGGATGTTGCTCTGGATTCTCGGGAACCTCCGGCAACTGTGGACGTCACAGAGTGTATGAGATAATAGGTGTTCCCGTTTGCAGAGGAGCTTCCCATGTGCGCGAATCGGACCCAACCTGTGCTGGCCGCGGTCGGCGTCGTTCTGAGCTGCCTCCTGTTTTGCAGTGTAAGCGGTCAGGCCCAGGAGCCGCCGCCGCCGCTGCCCGGCGGGCAACTCCAAATCATCGACCCGGGGGACCAGGGGCCTGGGGTATGTCCGCTGAAACACACGGATGTTGCGGCCGATATCGTCGGCTTCATCGCCCGCACAACCGTCAAGCAGGTTTTTTACAACCCGTCTGAGCGAAAGATCGAGGCGGTATACGTCTTCCCGCTGCCGCAGGACGCGGCCGTCGATGACATGGTGATGACGGTTGGCGAGCGGCGGATCATCGGGCAGATCAAGCAGCGCGAAGAGGCCCGTGAGATCTACGAAGCCGCCAAAGCCGCCGGCCACGTCGCCAGTCTGCTCGACCAGGAGCGGCCGAACATCTTCACGCAATCGGTCGCCAACATCGAGCCGGGCGTCGAAGTCGCGATCGAGATCAGCTACACCGAGACGCTGAAGTACGAGGACGGCGTCTTCGAATGGGTGTTTCCGATGGTAGTCGGGCCGCGCTACATCCCGGGCGGTGGAAGCGCTCCCGGGCCAATGCACAAAGGGCACGCGACGCCGCAGGTCCCCGATGCTCACAAAATCACGCCGCCGGTCACGCCCAAAGGGACGCGCGCCGGCCATGACATCAGCCTGACGGTGCACATCGACGCCGGCATGCCGCTGTTCGAGCTGGAGAGCAAGCTGCATGACGTCGTCGTTGACACGCACAGCGCGTCCGCAGCTAGCGTTACCCTCAAGAACCAGGCCGAGATCCCCAATAAGGACTTCATCCTGCGCTACCGCCTGGCAACCGAGGAGATCGGTGACGCTTTCCTCGTGCATGGCGATCAGCGCGGCAAGTTTTTCACGCTGGTGCTTCAGCCGCCGCGGCGCGTCGTGCCCGCGCAGCTCGTGCCGCGCGAGCTGATCTTCGTGCTCGACACGTCGGGCTCGATGAGCGGCTTCCCGATCGATAAGGCCAAGGAGGTCATGGCTCAGGCGATCGATGCCATGCAGCCGGCCGACACGTTCAATCTGATCACCTTCGCCGGTGACACGCGCGTCCTCTGGGACGAGCCGCGGCCGAACACGGACGCCAACCGCGCCGCGGCCCAGGCGTTTCTAGCTGAACGCCAAGGCGGTGGCGGTACGGAGATGATGAAAGCGATCAATGCGGCGTTGCACGTGCCGAATCCGGATCTGAACCGCATTCGCGTCGTCTGTTTCATGACCGACGGGTTCGTCGGCAACGATTTCGCGCTCATTGCTGCCGTGAAGAAGAACGCCGGCACGACGCGGGTCTTCAGCTTCGGCATCGGCAACAGCGTCAACCGCTTCCTGCTCGATGGCATGGCGCACGTCGGCCGCGGCGAGGTGGAGTATGTCACGTTGGCGAGCCAGGCCGACGCGGCGGTGGAGCACTTCCACGAGCGCATCCTCGCACCCGTGCTGACCGATATCGAGATCGACTGGGGCACGCTGCCGGTTGATGATGTCTACCCGCAGTGCATCCCCGACTTGTTCAGCGCCAAGCCTGTGTTGGTTCATGGCCGACTGACCGGCGCGGCAGCCGGCACGATCACGCTGCGGGGCAACACGGGTGCTGGACCGTTCGAGGAGCAGATTGAAGTTAGTTTGGCGGAGGCGCCGCCGGATCACGATGCGCTGGCGTCGCTGTGGGCGCGCGCGAAGGTCAAGCACCTGATGAACCAGGACCTGGAGGGCTTACAGAGCGGCGAATTCCCGGGCGATTTGAAATCTCAGATTACAGACCTCGGTCTGCGGTTCCGCCTGATGACGCAGTTCACCAGTTTCGTCGCGGTGGAGGAGATGACGGTGACCGCCGGCGGCGAAGCGGTGAAGGTCGAAGTGCCGGTCGAGATGCCCGACGGTGTGAGTTACGAAGGGGTGTTTGGCCCAGCGGGCGGGCCGATGCAGGTAGCGGGCCGGCTGCGAGCACTGGGCTACGTCAACACCTCAATGGGCGGGATGATGGGCGGCGGTGGTCGTATGGCTGGCAAGGCGCCGATGACCGTGCGGGCAAGGGCGGAGCGGCGCGCCGCACCTAGCGAGGCCGAAGGCGACGGCGTCGCCGATATTCGTCCGGCTTCGCCGCGCGACAAGCTGGCCGAGGTGCTGCGCGACTTGGCGGCGAAGGTCGAGAAAGACGGCAAGGACGGCAACCTGACGATCGGCAAGCTGCGCGTGCTCGACTATCGCGTCGATGTGATGATCTTCCTGCGCACGACCTCGGCTGAGACACTCGCCCGGCTGGCTGAATTGGGTTTTGTACAGACCGGCGAGAGCAAGGCGGTCATGCTGCTGATCGGCACAATCGACGTCCGCAAGCTGGAAGAGCTGACGCGGATGGAAGCCGTAATCCGTGTCAGACCCGTACAAGGCTAGAACCTGTCCCAAAACCCCTTCCGAGCCGCGACCGGCAGGGAGCGGTTGCGAAGAAACGGCTGGGCTACGCGCGCTGCTCGGTGCTGCTGCCGAGTGCTGGGCAGTCTTGGGATAGGCTCTAGTGCTCTGTCACGTACCCAATGATGGGTGGCACAGGCGTCCCGCCGGTGTGCAAGGCGAGACGCCTGTGCCATCCGTCAATACGCGCTTGACAGAGCACGGGAGCCGGTTCAGACAACATCTGGCGCTGGTCGGGCGGGCGTTGCTGCGGCCGAGCCGCGATCCGCCGGGAGACCTGTTGATCCTCCCCGTGTACGGCGGCCATACCTCAGAGCAGCGTGCCGCGCAGCACGACGCCGGCGATCGTGAAGTAGATGATCAGGCCGCTGGCGTCGACCAGGGTCGCCACCAACGGGGCGGAGGCGCTGGCCGGGTCGAAGCCGAACCCACGCAGGACAAACGGCAGCATCGAGCCGGCCAGTGTGCCCCACAATGCCACCGCGAGGATGCTCAGACCGACGGTCGTGGCGAGCAACGCCTGGTGCTCAGCGCCAGGGCCGCCGGAGACTCGTTGCCACAGCAGCGTCGCGGCGAATCCGATGACGCTGAGTATCGCCCCCAGGCTCAGGCCGACGGCTACCTCCCGGCGGACGACGCGCCACCAGTCGCGCAAGCGCAGCTCGCCCAGCGCCATCGCCCGGACGACCAACGTCGCGGCCTGTGCGCCGGAGTTGCCGCCGGTGCTGATGATCAGAGGCACGAACAAGGCGACGATCACGGCCTGGTCGAGCTGGCTCTCGAACTGCCGCATCGCCTGCACGGTCAGGAAGCCGAGCAGAACCAGGATAATCAGCCAGCCCGCGCGTTTCTTGAGCATCTCGCGCAATTCGACCTGGAGGTAGGGCGCTTCGAGTGCTTAGGTACCACCGATCTTCTGCATGTCCTCGGTGGCTTCCTCCCGCACCACATCGACGATGTCGTCGACCGTGACGATACCCTTCATGCGGCCCTCCACGTCGACCACCGGCAGGGCGACGAGGTCGTGCTGCGCTATAAGATGGCTGACCTTTTCCTGGTCCATCTCTTCGGGGACGGAGAGGGGGTTGGCGTCCATGATGTCCCGCACCTGCTTGGTCGGCGCGGCGGTGATGAGCTGCCGTAGCGACACCACGCCCAGCAGGTGCTGCTGGGCGTCGAGCACGTAGCCGTAGTAGATGTTCTCGGCTGACTGCTCGGTTTGTCGGCGGACGTAGGTTAGAGCGGCGTCGATGCTGATATCGGGGCGGAGCCGCACGTAGCGCGGGCTCATGAGCCCGCCAGCGGCGTCCTCGGCGTAGGCCAGCAGCGCGCTCACGTCCTTGCGGGTTGGCACGTCGAGCAGGTCGAGCAGACGCGACTGCTCCTCCGCGGGCGCTGCCTGGAGTACGTCGGCTGCGTCATCGGGGGCGAGCAGACGCATCCAGGCGCGCTGTCGGGCTTCGGGCAGGGTCAGAATGAGCTCGGCTTGTTTCAGCGCCTCCAGGCTGTAGAACAGCTTCTCCGCGTCGGCTTGCGACAGCAGCGAGAAGCCCTCCTGTCGGTCGCTGGCATCCAGCAACGGCCAGGCTTCGTAGAGTTCTTCGTTTGACAGGGCCGGCTCGGGCATGATGCCTTGTTTCCGCGGGGCTTTTCGCCCGCCAGAGCGTTTCGCGCTGCCGGGGTGGTAGTCGCGGGCCATCGCGGCGGACCGTGGTGGACCCACGGACCACGTCCGGGACAGAGCCCGGACGCTACGGTGGTTCCTTACAAGACTGCGTCCGTGGCGGCGCCCGGGTGTTATAAGCGACCTCTGCCGCTGCCAGCGGACTGGCAATGGTAGCAGAATCGTAATTGAATGGCGTGGTTTCGGCTACTGCCGGGCAGATGTGTTGATCCGGGACGCTGCCGGGGAGGTTGGACCGGCAACTGGTTCATCCGCGATGCGCGGCGGGTCCGCCGGCAGATCGTCGCGCTCGGCGTACCGCACGCCGCCGTAGCCCTGCGCACGAATCAACTCGTCGATAGTGAATGTCCGGCCGCACTCGGGGCAGCGCAGGTCGCGCAGCCCGATCAGCGAGTAGCCGCAATCCGGGCAGTTGACCAGTACCTGGTTTTCCTGGTTGACGACCGGCCGGCCGCGCAGCGCGCGATATATGGTCGGCAGCCACACGAGCAGGGCCGCGGCGATACCGAGCAGCGCGACGGCGCCCATCAGCAGCTCTTCGTTTCCGCTCAGCCATTCATCAATCGCGATCATCCCGGCGATGGTCGTGCCGCCCAGGGCCACCGTGGCGATGGCGGGTGCCACGAACTGCCGCCCGTGGCGTACCGGACTCCAGATCACCAGGAGCACCACGCACCAGCACAGGCCCGCCAGGAACAAGGCCACGCCGATGTGCTCGTCGCGAACGTAGTTCGCTCCGCGAAGATGGGCGAATACCCACGCAGCGGTAACACCGACCGCGGTAAGCATCAGCCCCGTAACCAGGCTGAGCACCATACGGACGATCAGATGCGGCTCCGGCGACCGCAGGTCGCGCCACAACGAGCGATAGATGCTCTCATGTTCCACCAGCGTGCTTCCTCTGCCCACATGGTACGTGCCTGGCGGCGCACCAGACGGCACGGTACACGACGTCTACCGCTGCAAGCGTATTCGCCAGACGACAGCACATATTGCCGGATTGGCCGGGCGGGATGCAAGTGGCATTGGAAGGCGGTCTGAATCGGTGCTCACTCATGCAGCCGCAGCACAGTCAGCGAGCGCGGCTGAAACTCAAATGTGAATGAAGATCCGCGCAACGCGACCGTCAGGTCGCGCGGCGCCACGCGGCGCGGGTGCTGGCGGTCGTTGAATGCGGCAAGCGAAGGTGCCGTCAGCAGTGTCGCCGAGGAACGGGCGGCATCGAAGCCGTTGAGAGTGATCGCACATGCCAGGGATCTGCTGCGATCGCGGTTAATCACGAGCAGAAGCAACTCGCCTGTCGACTGCCTGACGGCAACCGCGTCGAGAACGGGCGCGGAACATCCGTCCAGCGCCGGTACCTGGACGTCTGCACGCACCGACTCGCCCCTCGCTGTTGTCTGGTACAGCGCGAACACGTGGTACGTTGCACGCAGCAAGACGTCTGAACCGGAAGCGTGCAGCAATCCCCGGCAATTCACAGTCGGTGAGTAGTTGGCCATCGAGACGGCGTCGCAGTGCCGCAGCAGGTTGTTGAGAAAGCCGGCTGTAAACAGCGCGTGGCCCAGGTGGTACAGTTCGGCACGCGCGTTGTCCTGCACGCCGCCCCAACTGTACTCATTCCATTCGTCAACAGCCAATCCAAGCGCTTCGCTCCGCCCAGCGCGCGCGGACACCTCGCGATTGAGCGCCGCCAGCTCCACGATGTCCTGCTCGATCGTGCACAACTTCTGGGTGGCGGCCTCGTACGGCAATTCCGGCCCGAAGGAGCCGAGATGCGTGTAGGAGTGGTAGGAAATCCAGTCAGCGACGCGCACGACCTCGTCGGTGAGCATGGCCCGGTTCCACGGCCGATTGTCGTGCTTATAACTGTCGCCACAGACCACGAATCGCAGGCGCGGATCGGCCGCACGCATGGCGCTGGCGTAGCGCACGATGTCCTGGGCGTATTCGCGCGGGTCGCGATAGTAGCCAACCTGCCAGGAACCATAGACCTCGTTGCCCAGGCCCCAGATGCGCACGTCGAACGGTTTCGCAAAGCCGGCGGCGCGGCGCAGCTCGGCCGCGCTTCCCTCGCGCGCATTGCAGTAGCGCACCCAGCCCGCGGCCTCCTCCGCCGTCGGCGTGTGCGGCGAACGCCCGACGCCGACACAGATCAGGGGCGTTGCACCGCACTGGCGGCAGAACTCGATGAACTCCGGAGTGCCGAAGAGATTGGTTTCGGTCTGCTTCCAGACGGGCTCGACATAGATGGTCGGGCGGTACTCGGCGGGAACCGCGCCCCAGCGCCAGTGATAAGCGGAGGTGAAGTTGCCACCCGGCCAGCGGATCACGCTTGGGCGAAGCGCCTCGAGGGCCTCGATCACACCCAGGTTGAATTCGATCGGTGCCCCGACGTTTGCCTGGGCGACAACGCCGCCATAGACAACGTCCTGGAAATGTTCCAGAAAATGGCCGAACAGGAATGGATGCACACGCCCGATTCGGTCGGCGAGGTCAACGGTGATCGTGCAGGCGGGCTCGGAGGCGGCCGCGGCCGCCGCGTCGCTCAGTCGTCTGATTTCTGTTGCTGAGAGCGGCTGGTCGTAAACTCGAACCGCTCGGATTGCACCATTGAAGCTCTCGTGATCGCCGGCCGCCGCGGGATCACAGTTGTACCCGATCGCGAAGTCGACGCGAGAGCCGTCAGGATCATGGATGATCGGCGGTGGCACTGGATAGCGGAGTGAGCATTGCTTCGCCCCGTCAACATAGAGAGTGACATCCCGGCCGCCACGCACGACGACGGCCAGGTCGTGGAACGTCGCGCTGCGGTCGACGGCATACGCCGAGTCGAAATCCACGACCGTGCGACCCTCCGGAGAGAGAAACAGATGCAGCGTGCCCGTACGGTCGTCACTTCTGAGCAGAGCCGAATAGTCGCCCATTCGCCCCCAGCGGCTGATGAGCGTGTCGTGGTTAGCGAACGGACGATCGACGCTCGCGCCAAACGCCGCGCGGACCCACCAGGTGAAGTCCCGGGTCAAGCTCAGTTCGTCGCCTGCGCCTGTCCCGTACAGCAAGCCGCCAGTACGCTGGCCGTCGAACTGCACGCCGTCGGACGTGCGTTTTGGCGAGCCGACCTGCCGAACCAGCACGGACGCCGGGCTGGTCGAGTCATCCAGACTCGTCTGCAACTGCCAGTACCCCACCAGATCCGCCCGTGTTCGCCCCGCACACGCCAGCAACAGCAGCAAGCAGGCAGCAGCGCGCATGCGAGCGATCGCGCGCACCGACATCGACAGCTGTCTGGCGGATGCGTGTGCGCAAGGCGCCGCCGGCTGCGCCACTCGACCGCCTGGTGGTTTTGTCGGTCGTTGCACGACAACTCCGGTAAGCGGACCCAGTGTGAGCGGCCTCCGCTGTCCCTAACACTCGGCATGTTAGTCGGCGCTGGTGATTCGTGGCAAATGGAGCCGCACGGGCATTCGCCGGAAGCGGATTTCCGCCCGGCGCTCGCGATGTCAGTGGCGCGAGTCCACTGCGGATGCTCGATCCGTCGGCCCATCAATTGCAGCGCCCCGGCCACCGCAATCGTGGCCGGGGCCGTCAAACGGCAACCGAACGCTCTGGTGGCTTCCTTCCACCGTTCGCAGGTGATTGTCTACGCCTTGCGGACCTCGATTCGTTTGGGCTTTGCGTCGGGCCGTTTGGCGATCGCGACGGCCAGGACGCCGTTCTTGAAGGTTGCCTCCACTTTCTCCGGGTCGACCGTGCTCGGCAGTTCGACCGATCGGCGGAAGCTGCCAAAACGGCGTTCGGTGAAGTGATAGTCCTTATTCTCTTTCTCTTTCTCTTCGCGCTTCTCGCCGCTGATCGTGAGCAGGCCACCGCTGATGCGGATGTCGACGTCGTCCGGCTGTACGCCCGGCAGCTCCAGCGTGACGGTCACCTCATTGTCGGTGTCCGCCAGGTCCATGCTGGGGGCGGTCAAGCCCCCCAGCGGCAGGTCGAATTCCGCCCGACCCCAGGGGTTGCGGAAGAAACGGTCAAACAGCGTGTCCATTTCGTTGCGGAAATGCGCCAGGGCGTTTTCAGGTTCGGCGCGTCCGCTGAGCTCTTCTCGTTTGCGTCGCCACGGAATGAGATTCATGGTACACCTCCTTTGAGTCACGTACGCGGAGATGACCGGGTACGTGAATCCTATTTCGTCTTGACAGAGATCTTGCGCGGCACGGCCTGCTCCGTCTTCGGCAGGTGGAGCATCAGCACGCCGTCGCGTAGCTCGGCCTCGATGCCGGTTGGGTCGATGCCTTCGCCGACCTGGAAGGACCGGTAGAAGTCGCCGACGCCGTACTCGCGCAGCAGGTAATTGCCCTGCGTATCCTGGCGCGGCTGCACATGGCCGTGCACCGACAGTTCGCCATGCTCGTAGCGGATGTCGAGGTCGTCGGCCTTGACGCCGGGCATGTCGGCCAGCAGCATCAGTTTCTGATCGTTTTCCAGGATGTCTACGTTCGGGACGTATGTCCGGCCGGCGCGCATCCGCTCGGTCGGATGGACATCCTGCGTTTCTCTTTTTTCGATTGCGGTTTCGTCTGCCATCGGAACACCTCCGTTGACTTTTTGGCTTTGTTGCCTGTTAGTTTTCGCTGGTATTCGTGCAGTTACGCCGACTCGACGGCGATCTGCTTGGGTTTGGCGGCTTCCGCCTTGGGCAGTCGCAGCATCAGCACGCCGTTGTCCAGCGCGGCTTCCACTTTGTCCGCGTCCACTTCGTACGGCAGGGTGATGGAACGGGTGAACTCGCCGGTGCCGCGTTCGTGCCGGTGGTAGGCCCATTTGCCTTCCAGCGGTCCGCGCCGCCCCTTGACGGTTAGCTCGTTGCCGACGGTGAGGATCTCGAGGTCGTCCTTACTGACGCCCGGCACCTCGGCCTCTACACAGAGCGTGTCGCCGGCGTCCCAGACATTCATTGCCGGATAGGCCGCAGCACGTGCGAACGGCCGGCGTGACATCCCCGTGCCGAAGGCGTCGAACAGCCGGTCCATTTCCCGTCGCAGTTCGTCAAAGCGATTTGTCGGAAACATGATCTGACCAAACACTGTAACACCATCCTTTTCGTTGCTATCTCAGTGCTTCGTTTGGCGGGCTCTTTGGGCCAACGCGAGTGTGGTTGCGACAGGTGTGCCAGAAGCGCGCCGGGTAGCCTATCGCCATAAGGGCAGTAATATCAATAGGTTACGGAATGTCCCGGCGCGGGTGTGCGTGAACGAAGTGGTGCCAGGTCGGTCATTTCGGCAGCCGTGTCTGTCGAGTCGGCAATGCCCCGAGTCGCGCAGCAAGTCCAACGATGAGCACCGCCCGATTTGGACGGTGTGCAGTTGTTCCGCATTCACGAGCTGGCGCCAACTCAGTCGCAGCTTGGAGGGGGCGCGCTGGCGTCGATCGGTGTGTCGAGCGAACCCGTGGAAGGCCGCACCGCGAGTGTTCGGATGCCCAGGGGGAATGCGCGGCGCGCGGTGTCTGCGATCCTGAGGAGCAAGGGGATCGTGGCCACCCGGCCGATGGACGATGCCGCGAAGATCAGCATGTACGCCGTCTGCTGTCCGGCCAGCAGCTTCAGCACGAGGCCGCCGAGCAGGGAGCCGCCGACGAGGGCAACGGCGTTGATGAGGTTGAAGGCGGTTAGCACGCTGGTACGCTCGTCGTCGCGGATCGTATCCATCAGCATCAGGAACGTGCCCAATTCGTAGGCCCCCCACGCGACGCCGGCGCAGACCTGCACGGCACCCAAGAAGGGCAGCGACGTTGACACCAGCCAGAGTGCGGCCAAGGGCACGATGCCAATGCCCCCGATGCAAAGCAGGCAGGCCGGACCGTAGCGCCGGGCGAGGCGTCCCAACGCCGGCATCGCCAGAATCTTCGCGGCGAAGGCCGTCGCAAGCAAAGATACGTACGCGGCGTACGAGAACTCCACCTTTCGGAGCATGTAGGGCGTGAAATAGGGCCCGGCGATCTGCGTAACAAGCTGAACGAGGAACATGTATTTCAGCAGACGGGCTTCACCATTGCCCAGCCGCCGGGCGAATTCACGAAGTGACACCGCCCGGTCATCGCGCGCGTTCAAGTCGGCTTCACGCTGAGTAGCCAGGAAACCAGTGGAGATGAGCCGGAAGACGCCGGCGGCCGCGAACAGGCAAGCAAACCCACGCAAGGGCAGCCCACGGGCGGCGGTGGTTTGAAGCACGGCACCGCCAACCAAAAGTCCCGTCAGGACGGCCAACTGAGTGATCAGCGTGCGCGTTGCGAAGAATCTGGGGCGCACGGGACGGGGCACCAGCCGCCCGATCCAGGTGTTCCATGCCGGCCCCGCGGCCATTCCGGCCGACCAGTAGAGAGCGGCGACCATCAAGACGGCAGTGGTCGATATGTGTCCCAGTCCGGCCGCAATGACGAGTGGCAGGAGACTCAGCGATTGGATGGTCGCACACGCCAGCACCCACCGGCGGTGTGACCCGATCCTGCGGACCGCATGTGGCGACACGAGTTGGACCACGGCGCCGACCAGGAGCGGCACCGTCGCGATCAGACCAGCAGTGACCTCGGTCAGACCCACCGCCAGGACGAACGCCGGCAGGTATGACTCGCCCAGGCCGACCGTCAGGCTGAAAGCCGTGCCGTCCGCGACGCTGGCGCGCAGATCACGCCGACGCGGCTTCAAGCGCGCGCCGCGCGCGGGCATACACCCAGCGGCCGATGCTGTTGCGGCAATTGAACTCACCGATCAGTCGTGGCGCTACGTTCGCAGAGACTCCGGGGAATCGTCCAACTCTCTCTCGGCCTGGAGCCAATCCGAGAGCTGGTCTCCGGGGAGGTTCGTCTGCATCCTGGCCTGGAAGATCTCGAACGCCCGCGCCCGCATCCCGTCTTTGGGTCTGACGGTGGTTGCGCGTTTTACTTTGGCCGGCCGCTTATTGACGGTCTGTTTTGGCTTTGTCGTAGGCACTTTGGGTACTCCTGATGCAAAAGTTCATGGAATTGTGCCGACAGCGCATTAGCCAGGCGTGAAATCTGCATTAAACAGCGCTAATGTACTGTCTCAGAAATAGCTTTCCTTCATTCGTCCACTGGTGGCAACTGCGACTCGTCTTCCGCGACGACGATCTCACCCTTCTTCGGCTTCTTCCGGCGTTTGGCGGGAACTTTGGCTGACTGCTTGCGCTTCGCCTTTGGTGGCCGGCGGCCTTGTTTGACGTCTTCTTCAAAGGTCCTTTTGCGCCGCAGGATGTGGTGGTAGTGCTGGCCGAAGCGATGGGCTTCGTCGCGGACTTGCTGGAGCAGGCGCAGGGCCTCGTTGTTGCGGGCCAGCTTGTGCGGCTGGCTGCGGGCCTGGACGTAGATCAACTCCTCGCGTTTGGCCAAGGCGACGACCATCGGTGGCCTGACCGCGTCACCGCGCTCGGTCTCGATGGTGGTGTGCAGGCGCTCGAAGGCCTCCAGAGCCGCATGGAGCTGTCCCAGCCCGCCGTCGATCAGGATCACGTCCGGGAACAGCTCCTCGGCGATCGCGGCGTACTTGTAGCGCCGGGCCATCACCTCCCGGATCATAGCGTAGTCGTCCACGCCCTCGACAGACCTGATCTTGTACCGCCGATAGCCGTTCTTGAACGGCTTGCCGTCGATGAAGCAGACCAGCGCGCCCACCGATTCCTGACCGTGCAGCGTGGCGATGTCGATGCCCTCGATGACGCGCGGCGGTGTGGGCAGGTGCAGCAGACGCTGTAGCTGCTCGAGCCCGGCGCTCGGGTCGATGAAGAAGACCTCGGGCTGCACGTGGCTTTCCACATCTCCGCTGAGCGCAAGTGATTCGATGGCCTTGATGCGATCGCGGACAAGGGCGGCGTCCTCGTAGCGTCTTTCGCGGGCGGCCTGGTCCATCTCACGTTTCATCTGCCGCAACAGCGCGCTGCGTTTCGAGTTGAGCAGCTTGATGAGGCGTTTGATGTCGGCGCCGTAGGCCTCGCGGCTGATGAACGCCGCGCACGGCGCCGTGCATTGGTCGATGGCGTGCAGCAGGCAGGGGCGGAAGAAGCGGCGTTTGTCGTCATCGGCGCGGATGTCGAGTTGGCAGGTGCGGTACTTGAATGCTCTTTGCAGGGCGTTAACCGCGTCGCGCAGGCCGGCGACGTTCGTGAAGGGGCCGAACAGCTTGCGGCCTTTAGCGCGCGGCTTGCGTGTCACAAAGACGCCGGGAAAATCGTCGCCCGTAGTGATCTCGAGGTAGGGGAAGGTCTTGTCGTCCTTGAGCCGCTCGTTGTATTGCGGCTGGACGTCCTTGATCAGGCGGTTCTCGGCGAGCAGGGCATCGACTTCGGTCGCGCAATCGAGGAAGTCGATATCCTCGACCAGGGCTGCCATGTGGGCGATTTCCGGCCCGCGCGTGTTGAGCAGATCGGCCGAATCCTGGAAATAGCTGGCGACACGGGCACGCAGGTCGCGTGCCTTCCCGACGTACAGGACGCGTCCCTCGCGGTCTTTCATCAGGTACACGCCCGGCGTTTTGGGAAACAGCGCAATTCTCTCGCGCAGCCGGGCGATGCGTGGATCCACGTTCGCAGCCATACCGCGGCATTATACTGCCATGACACGCCGCGCTGGGGCCGATAGCGGCTGGCTGCCCCACGCCGGGGGAGATTCGGCGACGACAGCGTTTTCGGCGGGCGGTCCAGATGCTATCCTGGAAGGGTGGCAGAGCGTGAATTAGGTCCGTGACGACGCGCGGAGGATGGTCCATGACGATGCGAGCGGGGATGAATCATTGCCTGAGGGTGGGGGTATGGGCCTTGGTCTGGTTGCTGGCGGCGGTGGTCGGCCTGGCGCAGGGCACGCCGGAGGGGTACTACGCCACCAGTCTCGTCGAGGAGGCGCAGTATCAGTGGGTGCTGGATGACATGCTGTACACGCACTACGGCGACGATCGCGGGTGGGGGCCCGAGCATGATCTCGCTCAGGCCAACATCCAGATGCTCTTCGAGGATTACGGTCTGGTGACCAACTTGCACGCCTTCTTGTACTCGGGCTCGACCTACTACAACGTGGTGGGCGAGTTGCCGGGAACGGTGAGACCGGATGAGGTTTATATCATCGGGGCCCACTACGATTCGGTCAGCAACCCGGGAGCGGATGACGACGCCAGCGGCGTGGCCGCCGTGCTCGAAATCGCCCGCCTGGTCTCACAGTGGGAATCAGAGGCGACGATCCGATTCATCGCGTTCGACCGGGAGGAGCAGGGCACGGTCGGCAGCAGTCGCTACGCCAGTCTGCACGCGGATGACGACATCCGCGGCATGGTAGCCATGGACATGATTGCGTATCGCGACGTGCCCGACTATCAGGCGCGTGTCTATGGTCGCAGCCAATCCAGCGAGCTGAAGCAGGCGCTCGGCGAGGCCCTGGCCGACTATGCGGGTGTGGTCGTGACGATTCATGGTAAGTTCGATGGGAGCGATCACGGGCCGTTCGAGCGCGAGGGTTTCGCCGCCTGTCTGCTACACGAGTTCTACACCGTCTCGAATCCGTATTACCATACGGCGCTGGATTCCGTCGATACGCCGGACTACATCGACTACCCCTACGCCACGGCGATGACCGCGGGCGTTCTGGGCTGGCTGGTGGAAGCCGCGGGTGTCACTCCGGACTATCCGTTGGGGGATTTGAACGGGAACTACGAGGTGAACGGATTCGACATTGATCCGTTCGTGCTCCTGCTGGACGACGAGGCCGCGTACCGGCAGGCGTATCCGCACATCGACCCCTACGAGGTGGGGGACATCAACGGTGACGGGTACATCAACGGATTCGACATCGACCCGTTCATTCTCTTGCTGGGCGATTGACAGCGGCCGGGGAAAGGGTGAACAGGAGGTTGCGCCGAGGGCTTGCAAAGATGCCTGGCGACGGTTAGAAAAGTCGCACCGGAGGCGCCGCAGGCGCATTCTTCGAGTGTAACCCCGATGGCATGCGGTGGGCTGATGCCTGCCGCTCTGACGGAATCGCGTCGTGGCCATCCCCGTGGCCGCACGGAGGCAGTAATGGAAGAGTATCGGAAACTCAGGCAGCTCGTCGATGAGATTGCGGACGACATTGATAAGGCCTGTGGCGGGAACAAGGCCGCGGGGACGCGCGTCCGGAAGGCGATGCAGGATATCAAGAACGTTGCCCAGGATGTGCGCAAACGCGTCCTGGACATGCGCGGCGCCGAGGAATCGGCCACGTCCTAGGCCTGGCGGCTCGCTGTTTCTGGTTCTCGTTCGCCTGCCTCCGGGTCGCCTATGCCCCCGCTTGTTATATTGGACCCCGCCGCGCTCGATCTCTCGAAGCTGATCGCAGACCGGGACGAGATAATGCGGGTCAACCCGCATCGGCACGAGTTCGCGCTGTTGGACGCGGTCGTCTACAGTGATCCGAAGGAGCGTGTTTGCGCCGGGTACTACGATGTTCGCGAAGACGCTTGGTGGACCCGCGGACACATACCTGGGCGGCCGCTGTTTCCCGGCGTGCTGATGATCGAAGTGGCCGCCCAACTCGTCAGCTATCTGACGCACGTCGTGTTGGATGACGATCGTTTCATCGGCTTTGCGGGGATCGACAGGGTCAAGTATCGCGGCACGGTTGAGCCGCCGTGCCGCTTCGTGGTGGTTGGCCGGGGGCTGGAAATCCGCCCCCGCCGCACGATCACCGCGGCGCAGGGCTTCGTGGGCACACGGATGGTGTTCGAGGCAACCATAACCGGAATGGCGGTCTAGCCGATCGTCGCCGGCGCGGCCCAAATCAGCCTGAGCCAGGCTCGACAACGTGAGGCGTAATGTCGTCGATGGGGCCAACCGCTGGTCTGCCTTCCGCCGATGCGCTGCCGGAGAATCACGCGTGGGAGGGACGCCCGGGCGACGCCGAGGTCACCCCGCTGCCCGGCTGCCCGGCTGTCTACCTGTTGAGCGATGCCGAGGGAGCCCCCGTTCAATTGGCCACCACGCAACAACTGCGCCGGGCGGTCAAGCTGCGCCTGGCCGACAGTTCGGAGCAACGCCGCGGGAAGGCGGATCTGGCAGAGATAGTGCGGCGGATAATGTGGCGGCGCGTGTATTCGCCTCTGGAGGGGCGTTGGTGGTACTACCGGTTGGCGCGGGAGATGTATCCGCGTGAGTACCGCCGGCTGGTCTCGTTCGGGCCGGCGTGGTTTCTACACGTGGACTGGAACACGCCGTGTCCGGAACTCCGCGTCACGGAACGGATCTGGTGCCTGAGCGGAGCATTTGTAGGGCCATGGCCAACGCGCACGGCTTGCCAGCAGGCCTGGGACGGGCTGTGCGACCTCTTCGATCTTTGTCGTTATCCGGAGCAGGTTCGCCGCGCACCGAACGGCGAACGCTGTGCCTATGCGGACATGGGGCGGTGTGACGCTGCGTGCGACGGGTCGGTCCCGCTGGCGGCTTACGTGGCACGCTGTCGGGCTGCATGGCAGTTCGCCAGTGGCGACGCCGAAGGTTGGATCGCGGTCGCCGAACGGGAGATGCGCGCGGCGGCGGCGGATCGGCGTTACGAGCGTGCGGGACAGATCAAACAGCAGCTTGCGTTTGCACGCCGCTGGCAGAGCCAGTGGGCTTCCGCGATTCGGTCATCGGAGGACTTTCGCTATCTGTTGGTGGTGCCCGTTACGCGCCGCAAGGCGAGTAAGCTCTTTCTGTTCCGGCTGGGCCATCTCGTCGACAGCCCGGTCATTGCTGAGCGGCGACTGGTGCGTGAGGGTGTTCAATGGGTGACGGAGGAAGCCGGGCGAGTATCATCCGCGGTTGATCCGGTCGGGCGGATGGAACAGACGTGGCTCGTGGCCCACTTCATGCGCCACAGTGAGAGCCGTGGAGCGCTCATCGTGCCATTGCCGAGGGCGGGAGTGCCGGCGGACCTGGAGCAAGTGTTGCAGGATCATCTGGAGCAGCGCCATGGTGGGGGGGGTGACGGGGGCGACAACAGCCCTGAGGTAGCGGAGGAGCGATGACGTCACAAAAAGCGTGATTGTCTTTGACAGCGGCCGAAACGGGGGCGATACTTGCTATTAGAGGCTCTGTTACTACACGGGTTCGCCGCGTCGTCGCGCGGCGGACCGATTACTGCCGTGGTTCACTATTGGGCTGGGGACAGGCAGGTTGGTAGCGGAGGTCAACGACAACGCCTGCCGACGCTAAGCGTTCGTGTCGTGTGGCTCCCGGCCCGGCGAGTGACCAGAGGCAGATCGGGAAGAAGTGGCCGAGTCAGTGTTCAGCAGGCACTCAGGTTCGGGCGGTTACTCGAAGCGGGGCGAAGCTGCCCGCATGATGCAAACGAAACCACGGCCTGCACCGTCTTGCTGACGCTGACCGGCCGATGTTGGAATACCCGGGCGAGGGGGGATGACGCGCCCGGTTCGTAAAGCACCGACCAGGGCGGCGACTGTGACGCCAAGGCTTTATGCCTTAATGACGCGCCTGGTCGGTTGCTTTTTGCGCCCCATGGCGTTGCGCGTATCAACAATCAGGCGGGCGTGGCGGCGCAGCAGGTCGTAGTCCACCGAGCTGTGATCCGTCGCGATCAGCACGCAGTCGAACTTCTTCAGACTTGCCGGCGTCAGCGGAACGCTGCGCATGTGCGTGATGTTGTGCTCGCGCATGGGTTTGGCGGCGGGAATGAACGGGTCGTGATAGCTGACTTTGGCCCCGCGCTGCTGGAGCAATTCGATCAATGTTACGGACGGCGACTCGCGCACGTCGTCCACGTCCTTCTTGTACGCCAGCCCCAGCACGAGTACCCGGGCGCCGTTCAGCGCTTTCCGGCGCGTGTTCAGGGCGTGGATTACCTTGTTGATCACGTACTCGGGCATGAACGTGTTGATCTCGGCCGCTAACTCGATGAAACGTGTGGGCTTGCCGAACTCACGGGCCTTCCAGGCGAGGTAGAGCGGGTCGATGGGGATGCAGTGTCCGCCCAGGCCCGGCCCCGGATAGAACGCCTTGTAGCCGAAGGGCTTGGTCTTGGCAGCCTCGATTACCTCCCAGATGTCGATACCCATCTGGTCGAAAATGACCTTGAGCTCGTTGACCAGGGCGATATTGACGGAGCGGTAGACGTTTTCGAGAATCTTGCAGGCTTCGGCAACTTCGCAACTCGAAACCGGCACGACCGTTGTGAAGGCTTCGCCGTACAGCGCTGTCGCCAGTAGGCTGCTGTCCGGTCCCGCCCCGCCGACGACTTTGGCGATGTCACGTGTCGTGATGTCGGTGCGCCCGGGGTCCTCTCGCTCGGGCGAGAAGGCCAGGAAGTAGTCGCGTTCCAGCTTCAGACCTGTGGCGTCGAACAGGGGGCGGACCACCTCGCGCGTGGTGCCCGGGTAGGTCGTTGATTCCAGCACGACCAGTTGCCCCTTGCGCAAGCGCTTGGCGATTTCCTCCGTGGTGCCGCGCACGTAGGTCATGTCCGGTTCACGCATCTTGTCGAGCGGCGTGGGAACGCAGATCAGGATGGCATCCGGCGTCTTCAACTGCCCCATGTCCGTCGTGGGAGTGAAGCGGCGCCCCCGGATCAGCTTGGTGAAGTCGCCGGCCGGCAGGTGGCGGATGTAGGTCCGGCCCGCCCGCAGCATCGACACCTTCCTGGCATCGATGTCGAACCCGATGACCTTGAACCCGGCGGCGCAGAACTCACGCACCAGCGGCAGGCCGACATAGCCCAGGCCGATGACGCCGACCACGGCGGTGTGGTCCTTGATTTTCGTCAGCAGCTCTTGCGATTGCTTCATCGAAGTCGTGCTCCACTAGAGACCGCGCGAACCAGAGCATGTTTGTAACGAACGATGCACGTATCGGCAAGTCACCGCCAGGTGCAGCCCACCGGCGTCAGTCAAGCTGTCCGGGATGAGTAAGCGGGACCGGGCCCCCTTCCGGATACGGCGGGGCCCCGCACAAAAGCCGGGGCCCGGGCGCTGCCGGTATCCGTTTTGCGGTGCAGCCGGAGCGTCGCCACACCGCCAGCGCAAGTTCAACTGCCGAGCAGCGCGACGAACGAGTCGATGTCGAAGCCGTTGACCAAGCCATCGTCCTTGATGTCGCCGACAGGTCGGTGATATTCGTACACGCCCAGGTCCACTGTCGCCGGTACTAACCCCGCCGGGACACCCAGCCGCGTGATGCGCCGCCAAGAGGCTCTGGGGGCACTGCTGGCCAGCTTGTTCGAGCTGTCGGAGACGCACCGCCAGGTGATCCAGTGGCGTTTTCTCGAGGGGCTGCCTGTGGCCGAGGTAGCTCGGCGGCTCGAGAGGTCGGAGGGTGCGGTTGTGGCGCTGAGCATACCCGCTCTGGAAGCGCTGCGTGAAGCCATGAACCGGCTCGGCGAGTTTACGCACGGCTAGTGAACAGCCGCGCACCCAGAATCACCAGCAGGTAGACCGCGCCCGCGAGCACGATCGTCGTGGCTCCGGCCGGCAAGTTGGGGCCGTAGCTGAGCGCCAGTCCCGCCGAGGTGAAGACGATGCTGAGCAGTGTGGCGAGTATCATCATTTGCCATAACGTGCGGCAGAAGCGCGCGGCGATCGCGACGGGAAGCGTCAGCAGCGCGATGACCATGACGATCCCTACGACCGAGACCAGCAACACCACCGTCAGCGCCGTCAGACAAAGCAGAGTGAGGTAATAGAAATCGACGGCCAAGCCGCGCAGCCGGGCGAACTCCTCATCGAAGCAGACCGCCAGAAACTGGTTGTAGAAGAGCAGCGCCACCGCCACCACCAGCACGTCGAGTCCGATCATGAGCCATAGTTCCTGACGCGAGACCATCAGGATGTTGCCGAACAGATAGCTCATCAGGTCCTCGTTATAGCCGGGGGTGCGCGTGATGAAGAGGATGCCCACGGCCATCCCGATGGCCCACAGCGCGCCGATCACGGTATCTTCGCGTTGCCGGGAACGCAGACTGACCAGCCCGATGATCAGTGCTGCCAGCACCGCCGCGACGGCCGCACCGTACAACGGGTGCAGCCACTCCCAGCCGTGGATCGCTTGGAAGTAGCGCGCCGCCCCCATGCCACCCAACGTGCAGTGCGCAATACCGCCGGCGATGTAGGTGATGCGGCGGACCACGACGTAGCTGCCCACGATGCCGCAGGAGACGCTGGCCAGGATGCCGGTCAACAGGGCGAACTGCAAGAAGCTGTAGTGCTGGAGAGCCTCGAAGAATTCAGGCATGCGAGTGTCCCGTTTCGGCGCAGCGGTGGTCGTGCCGCACCATGCGCACATCGTGTCCGTAGAGTTCCCGGATGGTCTCGCCCGTGATCTCGCTCGTGGGGTGGACCAGGACGTGGCGGTTGACACACACGACGCTCTTTACGATTTGCGAGATGAACCCCAGGTCGTGTGAAACCAGCACGATGGTCAGGTGCTCGTTCAGCCCGCGCAACAGGTCGTAAAACTCCCCTTCCAGATGTGGATCGAGATTGGCAGTGGGTTCGTCCAGCAGCAGCAACTCCGGGTCACAGGCCAACGCCCGCGCGATCAGCACGCGCTGCCGCTGGCCGCCGGACAACGCGGCAAACGGCCGGCGGCGCAATTCGTACAGCCGCACCTCTTGCAAGACGCGCCGCGCGGTGTTTCGATCGGTTCGTCGATAGGGACCGAAGGGGCGCGTGACCCCGTGTCGCCCCATCAGCACTAAATCCATGACGTTGGCCGGAAACTGCGGATCGAGTTGGGCGTGCTGTGGCATGTAGCCCACCCTTTGCCGCGCGTCTTCCGGCCGCTGGCCGAACACACGTACCGTCCCGGCGTGCGGCCGGAGCAATCCCAGCAGCAGCTTGAGTAGCGTGGTCTTGCCGCCGGCGTTGGGTCCGACCATGGCGACAAAGTCGCGCCGCTCGATGCGGAGGTTGACGCTTTCCAGCACGGGCTCGCGCTCGTACGCGAAGGAAAGCCCGTCGATTTCAATCACCGGGGGATCGGTCACTGCTGTGCTCCTGCGGGCGGGCTTTGCGGCCGCGTTACGCGCGCTGGCCGGGGTCTTACGGTTCCGAGTCAGTTGCGGTTCTCCGCGAGCGCCGCCGCGATCTTGCGAGCCATATCCCTGAGGTTCTGGACATAGTCCCGGGCCAGGGGGTCCAGCGGAACCACGGCGCCGCCAATCGCAGCGGCGATCGCCTTCGCGTTGCGCTGCGAAAACTGCGGTTGTACGAAGATGACTTTCACACCCGCTTTCTTGGCCCGGTCGATCAGTTGCGCCAGTTCCTTGGCGCTCGGCTCGCGGCCGGCGATCTGCACCGGCACCTGCCGCAAACCGTACGCGGCGCCAAAGTACCCGTACGCCGGATGGAATACGAAGAACTCCCGGCCCTTAAGCGGTTCCAGCGTCTTCGTGAGTTCCGCGTCGAGCTGGTCGAGCTCGGCCAGTAGTGCAGCGCAGTTTCGGCGGTATTCTCCCGCCTGATCCGCGTCCAACCGGCACAGCTCGGCGCAGATGTTATTGGCCAGAACCTTGGCCAGTTTCGGTGCGAGCCAGATGTGTGGATCGGGCAGGCCGGAGTGCTCATGTTCATGTTCGTGGCCGTCGTGTTCACACGGGGCGCCCTCGATCGGGCGCCGCTCGATGCCCGCCGAGGTATCGCGGATGTTCAAATCGGGACAGAGCGTCTCGATTTTCCGGAGCAGCGTCTGCTCGAATGGGACGCCGATCCGAAAGAAGACGTCGGCGTCGGTGAGACCCGCCATCTGCCGGGGCGTCGGCTCGTAGGTGGCCGGCGACTGCCCGGGCCCGACGAGCACCTCGACATGCACACGCTTTCCGCCGATCCGCTCCACGAAGTACGCCTGTGGCTGGATGCTCACATACGCGCGCAGCGTCGCGCGATTCGCCAGGTTGGCGCGCGTCTCAGAGGGCACTCCCCACGCCCAAGCGAGGGTCAGCACAAAGAGCAGGCCGGGGGCGGATAGGCGCGATTGGACTTCGCGGTTCATCCGGGCTGAAGGCGGCCCGGATCTGGCTGCAAAGCGGGGACCGGGCTGGTCATGTTTCATTTGTGCACTCCTGCACGAACGCCGCGCTTGCCCTTCGAGCTGCACACCAGGTGCAATTCGTGACAATCGTTGCACTCGGATACAGCGTGGTCTTTCGCGAAGGTCTCCCAATGGGTCTTCTGGTTGGGCGTCAGGATACCCGTCCCCTTGCACAGCGGGCAGACCCCGTCCAACGCGGCGACGACGGCGGCGCGGATGAACTCCGAGCGGTTGGGGACACCCCTCATGGCCTCGAGCAGCGACGCATTGGCTTTGAATGTGACTATTTCCTGCTTTTGTCTGGCTTTGGCCATCGCTCAGCAACCTCGCTCGCGAAAGGCGGATCAGGCCGCCCAACTGCTACCCACCCTGATTGTTACTCCGTATTACCAGGGCGTCAAGCCCGGGCGCGGCCGAAGCCCACGAGTACTCCGCCGGCCGAATCGCCGTGCCCACCAGCGCGAGTTGACAAAGCGCCGGCTGTGCCGCTGTGCTGGAGGGGCTCGGCCGGCACACTGTAGCCGCGTCGCAGCACAGCCATGGCAACAGCCGAATGCGAGGCTAGAACCTGTCCCAAAACTCCTTCCGAGCCGCGACCGTAAGGGAGCGGTTGCGAGTAGCGCCGATCGCCTTTTGACACAACCGCTCCCTCACGGTCGCGGCTCGGTTCAGAGACGATGCGCCGCTTATGACCAACTACACTAGTACTACAACGCTACGAAAGCTCGACAAACGAGGCGGTCGGGGTCAAGATTCCTGTGGGTTGAGCGAGAACACAGGAGGATCTGGGCATGGATGCCGCAACGATTCTGG
>JAHJAR010000251.1 GCA_018814045.1 Planctomycetota bacterium
ATATATATATAGTACCAGATTAGTGGCCAAAGTCAAACCCATTACGAATGCGAATCTGCTCAACAGCCGAAAGAACGCCGTAACCCCCGTTCCCCGCTACCAGTTATCCCGCCTCAAAAACCGCAGTTGCGGAATCGCTGCGGACAGGGACTGCTGCGTTGGCAAACAGGCGGCGGCGGCGAGTGGACCACACCAAGCGGTCAACGCTGACCGGGGGCCTTCTCGATCATGGCCAACTCGCCGTGGTCGAGCCAGACCACCCAGCAATTGCTACAGGTGTCGATGGCCACGTTGCCGGGACCGTAGTAGGGATGCACATTCATGAGTTGTTGACATACCGGGCAGCACAGACGCCGTCGTAGCTCAGCCGGTTTGAGCGGGGTCTGTTCTGCCGGCGGGCCGGTGTATTTGGCCCGGCGAGCGCGAATGATGTTTGCCAGATCGTCGTTGCGCACCATCATGCCACGACACTGCTCGCAGTGCCAGACGTGGATCTTCTCGACCGATCCCAGGCCGAGCGTGATCGCGCACACCGGGCACGCAAACTCGGTCTGTGCGCCCAGCGACCGGACACCGTCAACCGTCGGCGGCGTGTCATCCGGAAACTCAAATGAGCCGCAAAACTCGCAGACGAAGTAGTCGTGTTGCGGCACCAACTGCATGGCACCACCACAGTTCCGGCAGTTCATCGTCGGGCACCCGGCACCTGGTTGACGAAACGCCACCGGGCCGGCCTCCCGCGCCCCAGGCCGCACCCGCCACGCTCATTGGATCTATCGGCCCGACGATGCAATGAAGCTCGCTCGGCAACGGAATACCCGCGTGGATATGAGATCGGTGCAGCGGCTGCCCGGCCTGTGCAACGCCGCCAGCGCACGAATTGCGCGACGGTGACGGGCCGTGGCGAAGGCGTATAATGGCAGGCCGATCCGAGTCGCCCGCCACGTCAGCGACGTCGCCGAACCGCACCGCGCGAGGCAGGCGGCGCGGGTCAGAGGTGGACAACTGCTGGGGAGGCTCGCGCCGATGGGCGTAACTGAAAACAGTGATAAGGTGGCCAAGAAAGCCGCCAAGGCGGCTGCGAAAGTCGCCAAGAAACAGGCTCAACAAGTACATCCGCCGGCCTCGACGCCGGCGGGCGACCCGGCGCCCGCGGAACGCGCGGCACAGGCCGCCGAACGGCAGGTACGACTCCAACAGGTTCGCGTCGTGATCGCCCTCGGCAGCGCGGTCATCGCCCTGGCAACGCTGTGGTTCACCATCGGACACTACGGTTGCACGGACTCGACCACGGTTCCCCTCGGCGGACTCCCCGCCCCGGCGACAACGCAGCCCGCGGTTGCAAGCGCAAGCGATTAGCACCTACCCCGATCCAGCCAGCGATAAACGGCCGATACCATCAGTCGCGGCAGGTCGGCCCCGGGACTCTGGCCTCGCAAGCGCCTGGGTTTCCGCTGCACGGGGCTTCTCATCGTGGTCTCATGTTGGTTTGCTATTCTGCCGCCAGTGTGTTGGCGGCCCACCCGGCATTTGGTGGGCCACCTGGCTTCTATAGGACCGAATCGGGAAGGAGAACAAGATGACGAAGAGAGCGCTGGTGCTGCCGCTGATCTGCCTGGCGGCGATCATCCCGTTGACGCTGGCAGTCTGGGCGGATGACGGGCAGGAGGAGAAGGTCACGCTCGACCAGGTGCCCGCCCCCGTCAAGGCCACGATCCTGAAAGAGTCGGCCGGTGGCGAGATCACCGAGATTGAACGCGAGACGAAAGACGGGAAGACGGTCTACGAAGCAGAGTTCATGCTCAACGGCCAGAAGATCGAGATCAAGATCGCCCCGGACGGTGCGCTGCTCGGCCGCGACGCGGAGGATGAAGACGATGACGACCTGAGCATTGACCAGGTGCCGGGCCCAGCCCGCGCGGCGTTGCTGAAACTCGCCGGCAACTCGCCAATCGTCGAGGTAGAGGCCGAGAAAGAGCACGGCGTGCAAGTATTCGATGCCAAATGGGTCAAAGATGGCGTCCGACACGAGGCCGCCGTCATGGCCGATGGGACGCTGCTCGAGATCGAGGAGAGCATCCCGGCCGACCAGGCCCCGGCGGCTGTTCGCGCGGCCATTGCCCAGCGCTTCGGCGGCGCGGGCAAAGTTACCGTCGTGAAGAAGATGATCGTGGTCTACGAGATCGAGGCCAAGATCAACGGCAAGGAAAAGGAACTGCTCGTCTTCCCGACGGGCAAGATCCACGAAGAGCCCGCCACCGGCAATCATGACCGTGACGATGATGATGACAATGATGATGACGACGACGATTAGACGTGGCTCATAATCACCGTCGGGGGCGTGGCGCTGGCCAGCAGCAGTAGAAGCGGGTGCTGCTGGCTGGCGTCACGAGGTTCTGGCGCAGTCTCTGCCGCGTGGCACGCGGGATTGGTGGGTGCGATGGGGCGGCGCTGATCATTCGCGGCCGGACTTGCCATGGATGACAAAAGTGGGGCAGAATTGTGGCCGTGGACTGGGCCTGAGCTCCTGAAGGGCCATCCCGGAGTTCTCAGTGAGTTGGTTCGAGCGTTACTTAGCGTTTCGCCCTGCCGCCGGTTCGCGCGAGCACGGTGGGCACCCGCACCCACAACTACAATACGGTGGGGCTTTCTGGGGATGCTTGGGTCGTGTTGCTGGGCGCGAGAATCCGGCACATCACCCGAGAATGAGAGTCGAGCATTGCGCGATTCTCGCGATCAGCCTGCTGCTGCTCGTGCGGTTGCTGCTGTTTCCGGTGGCGCTGCTGGTGCCGGAGGAAGCGTATTACTGGATGTACTCGCAGTACCCTTCACTGGGGTACCTGGATCACCCGCCCATGATTGCGTGGCTCATCATGGCGGGGAGATACGTCTTCGGCGACACGGAGGCCGCGGTGCGAATCGGCACGTGGCTCCTGGCGCTCGGCTCGACGTGGTTGTGCTATCGCCTCAGTGCCGACTGGTGTGGCCGGCGGGGGGGAATAGCGGGTGCGCTTCTGTTCAGCATCACACCGCTCTTCTGCGGCACAGGGTTCGTCACGACGCCGGATGCGCCGCTGATCTTCTTCTGGCTCGTCGCGCTGCTGGCGGTAACACGGGCCTATCGTAGGGGCGGACAGAGCTGGTGGGTGTTGGCCGGCCTCGCGACGGGATTGGGCTTCGTGTCGAAGTTCCCCGCGATGTTCCTGATTCTAGGCACGTTCCTGTTCCTCCTGTCCGATTCGCGCGGCCGGCGGATGTTGCTTAGGTCGGGTCCCTGGCTGGCTCTGCTCGTGGCCGTGATCTTTGCCCTGCCGGTGCTCTGGTGGAACGCGCAGCACGACTGGGCCTCCTTCCGGTTTCAGTTCGCGCGCCGTGTCGCCGCTCACGGCGGATTCACGCCGGGCCGAACATTGCAATGGGTCGGGGCCCAGTTCGCGCTGCTCTCGCCGCTCGTGTTCGTGCTCCTTACGGCGGCGTGGTGGCTAGCGTTGCGCCGCTTCCGGCGCGACTCGCGCGGGCCCTGGCGGTTCGCGGCGTGTTTCGCGATCCCGTGGCTCGCCGTGTGCGTCTGGCACGGGTTGTTCTCCAAGGTGCACATCAACTGGCCGCTCCCCGCGTATCTCAGCCTCATTCCGATAGCGGCTGTGCTCCTGCGGGCCAGGAACCTCAGGATGCCGCGCCTTTTCGACTGGCTGCGCAGCGGCCTGCTCCGGAGGCGCTACGCTACGGCCATGGTGGCGGTCAACGTGACGGTCCTGATATTCGTATCTGTGCACATCCCGCTGGTACCGAGACCGAATTTTCTCGCGCCGTGGGACGATCTGGGAAGAGCGGCCGAGGTGGCCGAGGATACTCTGGCCGTAGCGGCTGGAGTTGAGCCGTTCATCATTGCTGATGGAAGATACGACCTGGCGAGCGAGCTGGCCTTCTATATGCGAGACACCCTGTCCAGCGATGACTGGGACGACATAGTCCCGGCGGGCACGATAATGGGGGGCGGCCTGAACTTCGTTAACTGGCGCCGGACAGAGGATTTCGTCGGACGGAACGCAATCTTCATCGCCACGGGCTTGAAACCACGCAAGCTCGCCATGTTGCAGGCCGCCTTTGCTCGTGTGGACGAGCCACGGGAACTCCTATCCCATGCTTGTGGCATGGGCAGGAAACAGGGCTATTGGGTCATCAACTGCTGGGGATTACGTCGCATCGGGCCAGAGCTGGCTGACCGGCGATGATACCCGAAGCCCAGCGCAGATGTGTGCCGTCGCTCGAGCTACTTCTATGCTTGTGCTGTTGGTGGAAGACTATGCCCCGCTACGTGAGTCGGTCACGCAAGCGTTAGAGGAGGAGGGCTTGGCGGTAGATGCCGCCGACGACGGCGAGGAGGGCTGGTGGTACGCACAAACCGGCGATTACGACGCCATCGTGCTCGACATCGTGCTGCCCAAGCTCGACGGGTTGACCATCCTGAAGCGACTCCGTCAGGCGGGCCGGCAGACCCCCGTCCTACTGCTGACCGCGAAGGACACGGTGGCAGATCGTGTGGCCGGCCTCGATTCGGGCGCCGATGACTACCTGGTCAAGCCGTTCGCGCTCGAAGAGCTTCTGGCCCGTGTGCGGGCCCTGCTGCGACGCAAGTACGACGCGGCGAACCCGGTTATCCGCGTCCATGATCTGGAGGTGAACACGGTCAGCCGCGTCGTGCACCGCGCGGGTGACCGCATCGACCTCACCGCCCGCGAGTATGCGCTCCTGGAGTTCCTCGCCCACCGCGCCGGCGAGATCGTGTCCAGGACGGATATCTGGGAGCACGTGTATGACTTCCGCGC
Organism: Planctomycetota bacterium; assembly: GCA_018814045.1. Taxonomy (GTDB): domain Bacteria; phylum Planctomycetota; class Phycisphaerae; order UBA1845; family Fen-1342; genus JAHJAR01. The sequence goes on from JAHJAR010000251.1 coordinate 4,830, forward strand.
CACCGTGGAAAGCAACGTGGTGGATGTATACATCGGCTATCTGCGGAAGAAGATAGAACGTCCCGGCTTGCGGCGACTGATCCACACGCGGCGGGGCCAGGGCTACGTGCTCGAATAGGAACCGTATGAAATCGCTGCGCGTGCAATTGCTCGTCGGAACCGCGCTGGGCACCGCGCTTGTGTTGCTGGTGTCAGGCGCGCTGCTGTACGCGCTGATCAGCCGCGCGCTCTGGGCGGCATTCGACCATGCCCTCGCCGCCAAGGCGCGTTCTTTGACGGCGTTGGCCGAACAGGATCAAGGTCGGCTGGAGTTCGACCTCGCCGAGGTGAAGTTGCCCGAGTTCGAGCCGTCCGGCCAGGCTGAGTTCTTCCAGGTCTGGCTGCCGCACGGCACCGTCTTCGCCCGTTCGGCCTCCCTGTGCGGCACGGATCTCGATCGAATCGCTGGCACACTCGCAGCCCCCGCGTTCCAGACGGTCCGCCTCCCGGACGGCCGATCCGGCCGGATCGTGGGCCTGACGTTCGTGCCCCGTCAGGAAGCCGACGCCGGGCGTGGCAGTTCCCCCCTGTCCGTGACCCTGGTGCTCGGCCGCGATATCGCCGGCTTGCAGGCCACGTTGGTGCGCATGCGCGCCATGCTGGTCTGCGTCGGGCTGGTTGCCGTCGTGCTGTCCGCCGGCGCACTGGCCTGGGTCGTTCGCCGTAACCTGCGTCCCATCGATGATCTAAGCCGGCAGATTGCGGCGGTGGCCGAGCACGATCTGTCCACACGGATCGCCGTGCGTGACCTCCCCCGCGAGTTGCTGCCGGTTGCCGAGCGTCTGAACGACCTGCTCGCCCGGCTGGACGCCGCCTTCCAACGTGAACGGCGGTTCACGGGCGACGTGGCGCACGAGTTGAGGACCCCGCTGGCGGGACTGCGTTCCAAGCTCGAGCTCGCCCTGGCGCGTGCTCGCGCTCCGGAGGAGTACCAGAAGACCACGGGCGATTGCCTGAAGATCAGCCTCCAGATGCAGCGCATGGTTGAGAACCTGCTGCACCTGGCCCGCGCCGACGCCGGTCAGCTCGAAATCCGTCGCACCCCGGTCGATCTCTCGCAAGTCGTTGGCGAGTGCTGGGAGCCCCTGGAAGCGCGCGCGCGCGCCCGCGGACTGAGCGTTGAACGCAAGCTGCATGAGAACAGCGCCGTGGAGACCGACCGCGACAAGCTGCGGCTCGTGCTGCAAAATGTCCTGGAGAACGCCGTCCTGTATGCCAATGAGGGCGGCCGCATTTCCCTCGTGACAACAGCCGCGGACGGCCATCTGACGTTCGCCGCCAGTAATACGGGCAGTTCCCTGCCTCCCGCTGAAGTCCACCACGTGTTCGAGCGGTTCTGGCGTGGCGACGCGTCATCGCGTGGGGGCGCGGAAAGCCATTGCGGGCTGGGTCTGCCGCTGTGCCAAGCCGTGATCGAACAACTCGGCGGCTCGATCGAAGCAACGGCCGATGCCGCCGGCGTGTTTACCGTTACAATTCATCTGCCGCGGGCCTAGCCGGAATCGTCTCGTCGGCGTGTGGTATAGTCCGAAGTTCCGCTAACCCGAAGTTCCGCTAGTAGGCGAAGCGTAAGTTTCTGCGACTGCGACAGTTGTGGTGCTGGGGTGTTTCCGCGAACTGACTACAGGCCCAGGAGTTCGAAGACGCGGGCCTGCAGTTTGGTGGGTTGGGTATCTTGTGTGAT
>JAHJAR010000252.1 GCA_018814045.1 Planctomycetota bacterium
ATCACACAAGATACCCAACCCACCAAACTGCAGGCCCGCGTCTTCGAACTCCTGGGCCTGTAGTCAGTTCGCGGAAACACCCCAGCACCACAACTGTCGCAGTCGCAGAAACTTACGCTTCGCCTACTAGCGGAACTTCGGCCTAAACCGGAGGCGCGTGATCCACCGGTGGGGCGGCGGTGCCACAGCTTCTTGCGCGCTCAACCACCGAGCAACACGACAAACTCGTCGATGTCGAACCCGTCGATGTGTCCGTCGGCGTTCACATCGGCCAGGCGGTGATCGCAATCTGGGTAGAGGATGTAGTAGTCGTCGTACGGCGCTTCGTTACTCATCACGAGCACAAACGGGTCGATGTCAAACCCGTTGATTCCCCCATCGCAGTTCAGGTCGCCGATGACGCAGTCCCACACCTTGAATTCGGTGGCCTCAGTCGCTACGAATTCCTCTCCGTACGAATCGCTCAGCACGTCGACGCTGGCCGGGTAGATGCCTTCCAGCCCCGGTGCTTGGACCTCCCACGTCACCGTTTCCGTCAGGCCAGCGCCTAGGAAACTGATCTCCGCCGGGTTCGGCCCGGACACGATCGCCACGTCGGACAGCTCGACCAGCACGGCGTGGGCCGGCAAGTCGCCCGTATTGCTCACGTCGACGGCGAGCGTGAACTGCTCACCCGGCGTGATGCAGGGCGGGAGGATGAACGCGGCTGAGAGGGCCGGCCCGGCGGCGGCCGTGAAATTCTCCTGCGTGGCCAGCGCAAACTGCTCCGTCAGCACGTCCGGATCGAACTGCCCGCTGGCCTCGACCTTGAGGACCACGTGCGCGTCGGCGTCTACGTCGATCTGCTCGACGTTGTCGATCGCCGAGGTGGAGCTCGCCAATTCGGCGTTGTCATCGAGGCGATAGGCAAACAGGTCGAGATCGCTGAGGTCCTCGATCTCGGTCGGGTATGTAGCGCCGTTGTACGCCACGTGCCGCTGCCAGACGAGCGTGGCCCGCTCGTGGGTGAACATCTGCCCGGTGAAGAGGCGGAAGTCGGCGTCCTCGGGCGCGTCCGGGATGTCGTCCACAAACACGTCCAGCCCGTGGATGTAGGCCGCGCCGAGATTGAGATAGCCCCAGCCGTAGCGCGCATCCCAGAACGAGCCGTCAACGTACTCGTCGTCGCTCGTACCGGATGTATTGTGGTCATCCATGGCGTCGGTCGTGTTGAGCAGGACGGCCTTGCCGGCCATCACGTTGGTTGTCCCCATGTCGCACAGCAGGACGATGCCACCGCCGGTGTGCGGCGAGGCGGAACTGGTGCCGCCGATATTGCTGAAGCCACCACTCGTGTTGCAGGACATCGAGTTGGTGCCGGGGGCGGTGATGTCCGGTTTCTTGCGGCCATCCTTCGTGGGCCCCGTGCTGCTGGAGGAGGTGATGCGATCGTCGTCGCGCGTGATAGTGTTGAGGTCGTCCATGTTCGCCGAGGCCAGCAGGTTGTACGCCGGCGCCGGGTGCGTGATCGTGGTCACGCCCCAGCCGCCGTTACCGGTGGATTTGGAGACCATGAAGCCGAACGTGTCGATCACGCCGTCAAAAAACTGGTCCGTAGGTCCGTAGTCGACGTCGTTGGCTGTGCCGTTTCCGAAGCTGTAGTTCACGTTCTCCGGTTCTCCGGTGCCGGCGATGTAGTCCATGCCCACCATCGACGTTTCGATGGCACCAGCCAGTGCGACGACGATCGTGTCACAGCCGTAGGCCATGCCGCGATAGACCGTGTCGGTCGAAGCCAGGATGCCCGCCATCCCCGTGCCGTGGTAGCTGGTGTCGTGCGTGCCCATGTTGCTGAGGAAGCGATGTGAGCTGAGGGCCGGGTGGCTCTGCTCCACGCCCGTGTCGAGTACGCCGACGTCGTGCACGCCGCCATTGAGGCCATGTGCCCAGAAGCCCGTTTCCAAACCGAGCGAATGGCGATGATTATCGAGCTCTGGATAGCCGACGTGGTTCAGGTCGATCCTCGCCACCAGGGGATGCTGGGACAGTGCATCGACCTTATCGGCCGTGATGCGAATGCCGAGGGCGTTCACCACGCTCACGCGCGTCACGACTCGACCACCGATCTGCTCGACGAACTCAGCGAGCGCGTCCTGGCTGGCCTGCACCGCGGCGGCGAGCTCGGTCGCGATCAGCACGCGCACCGCGCGTTCGACCTCGTCCAGTTGGGCGGCCAGCGCGCGGCGGGCCTGCAAGTCATCCGACGACAGTGGCAGAGCGGTGAACTGTCGTTCCGCGGCCGGCGGCAGGGACCCGGCCGGCAGGTATTTCCGCGTGACCGCGCGGATCTGCTCCGAGAGCGTTTCCCGCTCAGCAGCCGCGGCCGACCACTGCGCCCGGCTGAGCGGGCCAGCGGGTTGCTCGCGCAACACTACGATGAGCTCGAGCTCGGCGTCCGGTTGGTGGTCCCGCACGGCGGTCAGCGCTGCGACGGTCAGAATCTGCGGCTGCTGCGCGGCGACGTAGGCGCGCAGCTCGTCCGCCGTGAAGATGCCCGCCTCGCCATAGAAGAGCTTCGTCTCACTCGTGGGCACCTTCTCGACACGATAGACCGTGCCGTTGAATTCGACGGCACCCGGCTGGCCAGGTGCATCAGTCGCGGCTGCCCCTACGGCGCCGCCGCCAATCATCAATGCAGCAGCAAGAACGAACACGAATGCAGTACGTCTCATGAAATGCTCCCTCTGTGTTCTTTCCCTGGCCAACAACCGCCCGTTGATGGCCCGTTCACTCATGCGATTATAGCAGATCGCTGGCGGGAGGGCGCAGCCCGCCCGGGGCCGCGTCGGGAGGATTATGCGGACTTACAGAAGCACGGCCTGCGGAGCAGAGCGGGCTTCTGTAGGGAATCTGCTTACTTGAGCACGGGATTGCACAGAGTGTCACGCCCACACAGCTCCCCGGGCTGGCACGCGGCGCGCTCAGCCTGAGGTGGACGGTGGTTGGTCGTCGATTAGCGGCGGGCCAGGTGAGTCCGGAGGCCTCTGCTCGCCAATCACGACGCTGTTCCAGCAGGATGGCCAATTCGTGAAACCCAATCGCAGGTGAATGATGGCGCGTCGCTCGGCCCAGCTCAGCAAGTGCTTGGGCTTCTGGCATTGATGTGGAAATTCGATATCGCTCTTGTACAGGTACGTCCGAATGTCCCAGTTCTTTCGTTCCCAGCCGAGCGCAGCCAGGTTTGCCTTCTCGTCCCAGCTCAGGTCGCTCCAATGCGTGTGCAGCAGCAACTGTTGCGTGGTGCGGCACTCGAAAAACCCCGGCGCATTCAGCAGGATGCGCTGCAGCGTATCCTGATCATTGGCCTGCCAGCCGAAGGACACGGCCATCGTTGCCAAACCTGGAATACCCAGACTGGCGAAGTTGAAGACGTTGCTTCCGGTACGAACGTTGAAGCTGTGCGACCGGCCGGCGTACGTGATCGTATAGGTGCCGTCGTCGGTGATTTCGACCCCACCGAACGTCGTGCCGAGCTTTACCACCATCGTCTCGTCGCCGCTTTCCAGGTTGACCTGATGTTCGACCGATCCGCTGCCCGGGATTTGCACGTTGTACTTCTCGGTGAGCCCGTCGAGCAAATGTCCCGCCGGTCCGGGACCGATCACAACGGTCTTTTCATCAGTGGCGCGATAACCATCGGTACCGAGATCGAAATTGTAGGTCAACTGAAGCTGGCCGATGCCCTGGATGGGTGTGTCGGGGAACCAGTCCGGGTCTGCGGGAGTCGTCGCGGCAAACGTGATGCGCAAGAATACGGCACCTTCGGCATGAGTGTTCGTGATTTGCGCGATGCGCGCGTTCACCGCGTTCCACCCGGGAGCGCTGTTGGCGCCCGCCGTCGCATACGCCCGCTGCAACTGCCCTTCGCTGTCCCGATCGATGCCGGGTGGTGACGGAAAGCCGTACGGTTCGGGCGGTGGTCCAAGCGCGCGCAGTGCGTCCTCAGCGGCGATTTGATCTCCTTGCACTCGCTCAGTCTCGCCGGCCCGTCGGACATCGCCTACATACAGGTCCAGTTCCCGTCGGTAGGCGGCACCGCAAGCCCGCACCGTGGCGAGGTTGCGCTCGTGCACGCGCTGGCGCCGAGCCTGGTCACCCGGTGGATACGGCTCGAGCACGCCAGAGGCTCCGAGCCGCGCCAACTGCGAGAGCTGGCCGGCCGTCTCCGGCAGACAATACAGCACGCCGACTTGTGGGGCACGCCGCGCGCGTTCGTTCCTGCATCCGGCCTCATCCGCCGCCAACCGGTAGAACGGCGTGCCGGTCTCGCCCGCGCCCTCGATGAAGTAACGGCGGTAAGTCATGTCGCGAAAGAGCCGGTCGCCCAGATCTTCGAAGCTGGTATAGGCCCCGATTGGGCAAAGGTACGATTCGTCCACCGCGAAGCGGGTGGCTGCCTGAGCCCCGTCATAGAAGACGATCTCGGACGGGCTGAGTGTATAAACGAAGAACCCGCGTTCGCCTGCGGTCGGATAGTAGTCTTGCAGCCACTGGCTCAGGAGATCCATGAACTTGCTCATGTTCATCTGCCCCCCGGACCAGCCGGCGGCCACCGCCAGGTTATCCGTAGCCAGAAACGTGGTAACCCGGCGGGCGTGTACCGCATGGTCTTCCGGGCCCGGACTTTCGACCGGCGCGCCCGGTTCGAACGGTGGACTGGCGTTGGCTGGTTCCTCCAGGTGATCAGGATCGACGGGCTGCTGTCCCGGGAGCATCTCCTGGATGTGGCGGTTACGCCTGGAGAGCACGACCTCACGCGGGATTGGCAGCGGACGGTAGTTTTCCAACTCGTCCTTGTGGTATTTGAGCAGGCGCTGTGCGACGCGATCGCGGAGGACGAGTCGCGTAACGGTGGCGGCCTGATGCTCGGTGTTCAGGCGCGCTACCACCAGCTCGTGCTCGCGTTCGTAGTAGACCGGCGTACCATCGGCCAGCGTGACCGTTACCACTCCGGGCGGTACGTCCGCTTCACGCAGGTACCCGCGCTCGTCCGTGCTGCACTGGCGCGGCTGCTCTCCCTCCGGGGTCAGCAGCAGCGCGCTGTTTGGAAGGCACGTGCCGAGTTCGTCTACCGTTTGCAGGTCCAGCCAGACACGGCTGGTGATTGGTCGACAGTCGATATGTTCGAAGTCGTACAGGCCGGGCTTGTAGATCGCGCACCGCTCCAGGGCGCACTGTCCGCCCCCCGCGGGACAGGTCAAGTGTGGCTTTTCCTCAGGATCAAAGAACAGAATCTCCACCCGCCGATTCGCCTTGCTGCGGTAGTTGTCACGGCGTTTGGCTTCCACGGGGAAGTTCTCGCCGCAACCAACCGCCTTGCGGCCGCTATCGACATAAGCGAGTTGGGCGCGCAGCGCTTCGAGATCGTGGCCCTCCGCAGCGAGAATGCGTCGCAACTCGGCCATGTAAACGTCGAAGAAGGCCCCCCACGTCTGGCGCCCCATCAGGCCATCCTCAGCCAGAGCAGTTCCAAACTCGCGGTTGTACGCAGACTGAAACGCGGTTACCGCGGCGGTGGTCCTGCGGCCCGGCGAATTGTCGACCGGCCCGGGATCGCAACTCCAGCCGCGCGTTTCGGCCGCCCACTTGAGGATCTGTTGATAGTCTTCGACCCGGTGCTTCGAATTGGAAATCTCCACCCAGCCCTCCCGATTTCCTTCGAGGGCGCAGAGCACATTGTCGGCGCGGAGTTGCGACAGCCCGCAATTGTAGGCGGCTTGACCGCTCGTGTCAGTATGACCGGCGATGAGGAGCGACTGGTCGGGGTTGTCGCGCGCGTGGAGGTAACACGCGCGCAGCACGGCCAACCCGGTTACCCTGTAGCGCTCGGGTTCGTGCGCGTCCGGCTCGCCCGGTTTATAGTCCGGCATCATGACTGCACTGTTGTAGTGAAAGTGAAGATCCTCAACTTCGAGGATGTAGCCGTGGAGGTTGCGGAGCGCGAAGCGGTGACGCTTCCCGGTCGGGCGCCGCCAGGTCTTGTCGTGGTCGCGATATGTGATCAGGGTCGTGTCAGGCATGGTCTGTCACCTCCGCTGTCTGCGTAGCCCGCGCTTCGGTCACCCCGAGTCCGGGGAAGGCGATCGTGCAGTCGCCGGCGAGCATCTCGTCGAAGCGGACTCTTCCGTCTTCAGCGAGCTCGCCTGTGCGTACGGATCCGTCCGGGAGCGTGATGCGGTACTCCTCAGCAATCATGGGATGGCCCGCGCTATCCACCAGCTCCACCTCGATCCACGAGGTAGAAATCGCGGCCGCAGCGCCGAACTCGTCTTCGGCCACTGAATCAGTCTCAGGCACGTCTACCCGGGCTGCGACCGCAGGAGCCTCGTAGGCGTGTGCGGCCTGCAGCTCGAGCAGCGTCAGTCGACCTGATTCGACCAGCTTGTAGAAGGGGGGCAGGGCCTCGGTGAATGAATGCGCGGCCACGGCTTGGGCGGCTGCGGGAGTGATATACAGTTCGGAGCCGCCCAGAGACGGGACCAGCCGCATTGCCGGATCCGCCAGCCGCACGCGATTGGGGCAACCGGGCGGCACTTCGTTGGCATCCGCCAGAACGAGCCTGGACGCCGCCCAGCAGACCCTACTGTGGCAGTTCGCCAATGAACAGGCCTTGGTATCGCTGGCCATGATTAAGCTCCTCAGTCCGTGGTTCACCACCGCGAGCCATACCCGGTCTTTTCTCCTTCAAGACCTAGCGCCACACGGGCTGGATCTGACAACAAAACCGAGATGAAATGAGATGATCTCGCCCCGTAACGCGCGCGGGTCAGTCGCCCGCGGCGGTCGAGTGCAAGAAGTAGATTGGCGCGCGACCAACCGAGGGTGACCAACCCACGTGGGGAATCATGGTCAGTCGTCGGAGATCGTCTGTGCCAAACTCATCGCGTGCACAGCCTGCTCCAACGCCGCGAGCCGTCCGCGCAGTTCATCATTCTCAGCGCGCAGGGCCTGCACCTGGGCGTCCTTCTCCAGCCGCAACTCGCGCAGAGCTTCCACGACCAGTGCCTCGAGACCGCGCACGGTGACGTACTTGTAGCCGTTCTCGTCCTCCTCCACCCACTCAGGAAAGACCTGCTCCACCTCTTGTGCGATCAGCCCGATCTGCTGGCCGGGCAGACCGAGGCTGGACTGGGGATCCTTGTACTCGTACGTCACGCCGCGCAACTCCAGCAACCGCGTCAATGCGCCGGCCAGCGGCGCGATGTTCTTCTTGAGGCGGCGGTCGGAGAAACTGGACCAGGATCCGCCGCCGGGCTTGGCGGCAGAGCCGTTGACAGCCAGTTGGAATCCCTGCGGATCGTTGGTACCGATGCCGACGCCACCGTCGGCACGAATCAGGAACTGGTTCTTCGCCGTCGACGCGAAATCTGCGCTGACGCTGCTGTCCGCCCACACGAAAGTGCCAGGTTCGGTAGCTTTCGCGCGATATCCGACCGCGAAGCTCCTGCTACCCGCAGCCTCATTCGCCTCCCCACCCGGCACCGTGGCGGCAAAGCCGCCGGCGTTGTTCTGGTAACCTCCGCCGACGGTCGCGTATGTTTCGCCGGCGGTGTTTTGCTTGCCCCCCAAAACTGATGCGTAGGAGCCACTGCCAGTGTTGCTCAAGCCACCTCCGATGAGCGAGTAACTACCGCTGGCATCGTTGGCCTGGCCTCCCACAATCCCGGCCCGTTCGCCGGTCACCGTGTTGTAGTATCCTGTGCAAATGACGCTGTATTCAGCGGTTACGTTGTTATGCGTTCCGCCGCCAACAAACGAGCAGTTACCTGCGGACGTGTTCTCGACACCGCCCACAACAGATGCATCGAATCCCGATGCCGCATTCTTCCAACCCCCGCCGACACAGGCGTTTTCACCACTGGCAGTGTTCTCAGAGCCACCGCCAACGGTGGCGCCGTAGCCAGAAGCCTTGTTCAAGTAGCCGCCATCAACCGAGCTGCGCTCTCCGCTGGCGGTGTTGAATACACCGCCGGCGACGGTGGAATACGAAGCGGTGGCGTTGTTGTCGCGGCCGCCACCCACGGTGGCCGCGGTCTCGGTGGCTACGTTGCTCCACCCGCCGGAGACCGTAGTGCGCCCCGCCGTGGCCTCGTTGGCAAAACCGCCGCCCACGGTGGAGACGTCGCCGCTGGCGATGTTGGACTTACCACCCGCCACGGTGGCGTGATCGCCGCTGGCGGTGTTGTGATCCCCGCCGCCGACAGTGCCGCCAAGCTGGTCCCAAGGATCCGCACTATCGAGGCCGACCAGGTTGGCGTAGCCGCCGCCGATCGTCCCGAAATGATCGAAGACACGGTTGGGGGAATTGGTGGCATCGGTTATCTCGTATGCCCCGCCGCCACAAATCGTGGCGCCGATGACGCCAGCCTTGAGCTGATTACCGGAATTGCCGTCGTACCCACCGTAGCCGGCGATCATGTTAGTCGCGGAGAACAGGTCGCCGTCGTCGTCACCAAGAACATCGTCCATCCAGAGGATCGGTGCGTCATTGACGTACAGCGTCAGCGCCCGATCGTCGGTCGTTCCCAGCTCACCGACCCGCAGCATGCCGTTGACATCCAGCGGCGCTTGCGGGTCGGGTGTCCCAATGCCGACGTTGCCGCCGAATTCAGTGATGACCGAGTCTGTCAGCGTGGTCTCGTCGGCGAACTTGGGGATGTAGTTGGGAGTGCCGCTCCCAGCGATACCGTCGCCCGAGGTGCCCCCCGTGGCGGCCGTGGTTTGGAGCGTGCCGTCGGGGAACCTGAAACCTCCGACCATTGCCTCGACCACGCCGGCGACGGTCAGCAGTTCACTTGGAGCCGTGGTTCCGATGCCCACATTGCCCTGCATATAGCAGGCATCGTTGCCGACGAGTTGAAAAGGCGAAGCCCCCGCCGAACCCTGCAATCCTGGCGGGCCGGTGCAATCCAGGGCGTCGAAGGCGCCGTCGCCGTTGATATCCTCGGCCGGGTCGCCGATGCCGTTGGCGTTCGAGTCCCAGCAGGCCAACCCGCGCGCCCCCGGCAGCCCTTGCAGCCCGGGCGGTCCCTGCAGCCCTGCCGGTCCGTTCATACCTTGCGGCCCCGATGATCCGGCGCAGTCCAGCGCGTTGTAGTCGCCGTCGCCGTTTGCATCTTCATCCGGGTCACCGACTCCGTTGCCATTGAGGTCCCAGCACGCCAGTCCGCCGGCGCCCGCCTGCCCCGCGGCCCCGCTCGGGCCCGGTTCACCTTGCTCACCCGGCGGACCTTGAGGCAGCGAGCGGGCCGCCAACTGCTCCTCCACAATCTGGTCAACCAGAGCATTCAGGTCCTGTCCATCATCGACGGGGGGACAGCCCCCGAGTACGTAGCCGACCAGGCACAAGGCCCACGATCCAGGCCACCAGCGCGTTCGTTTGCCGATCATCGCCATGCCTCCAGACAGAAGTTACGCTCCTGGCGCGCGCCCTGCCGATGGACGTGCGTCGGCATTACGAACCGGCCACGCGCCCGGCAGGCCCGCGCGAAAGTGGACGCAGTGCGGGACAGGTGCGTCGCTCGGCCCATAAACCACTAATACCTAGTTTGACCCGCGCTGTTTCTGACAGGAATCTCCCGACAATCAGCTGCGCGTTCCGCCGGATCGAAGCGCGCGCTCAAATGACAAGCGTAGGCCAAGGCACGCGGCTCCGAGCGGCATCATGGGCAGGGTTGTGATGGGCCAATCGTGACGGCGGATCCGAGACTCCCCGGATCCGCCGCTCGTGTGACACTGATGCCCCGGACCGTGGCCGGCACGGCGCGTCGGCCGTGCTAAGGGAAGATGTCGCGCGGGCGCGTGCCCGTGTTCAGCGCGTGGATGAAACCGTCGATGTTGAAGCCATTGACCAACTGGTCGCCGTTGGTGTCCGCCACACAAGTCCGGTCACAAGTTGGATAGGCGTTCTCCCACTGCCCGGGCGTCAGAGTCCAGGCATCCTGACCTGCCCGTGACCGTTTCTGACCACTCGAAAGCCGAGGTGATAGCTCGCAACGCTGGAGAAACACCGAAGAATGCGGCCTTGCAGACGAATGGCCGCGGCGTTGGCCGGAG
>JAHJAR010000253.1 GCA_018814045.1 Planctomycetota bacterium
GGCCGGGACCTCCGCGCCAGCAGCAGGTCTCGAAGTCTCAGCACACCCACCAACGTGCTTTGCTCGCCAGTCACGTACGCATACTGTACATCGTAATCCTGATACGTCTCGGCGTTGGCCTGCATGTCCGCCAGTACGCCCGCGACGGTGGAGTCGTGCGGGTACGAAAGAAACTCCTTGACCATCAAGCCGCCGGCGACGTCGTCCGCGTACTGAACAAGCTCGCGGGCGTCGCGCGCCTCTTCGGGAGCCATCTTCCTGAGGATGGCCTCGGCATCCGCGCGGTCGAGATCCCCCAGCAGATCGGCCTGCTCGTCGCTCGGCAACTCGTCGACAATCGCGGCTGCGGCTCGGGGTTCTAGACGTTCGATGATCTCGACGGCCTGCACATCCGGCATCTGCTCGACGAGATCGGCGGCCTCTTCAGGATCAAGTGCGGTCAGCAACCGCGTCTGGTCTTCCTCGCTCAGACGCGACACCGCCAGCGCCGCTTCGCCATCTGGCAGCGTGTCCAGGAAGGCCTCCACACGCTCGGCGTCCGGTTTTTCAACGAGCTTCTCAAGCTCTTCCCACGGACGTTGTTCGTCATCGGGAGCCATTGGACGACCTCCTATTCGCCGACACTGACTGCGCGTGATGCGCACTTCGCTCGGGAGCGCATGGATCACTCACCCAGCCCGAGTCAGTTCGCTCAGAGCGTCGCCATTTCCTCGTTGGCAAAGTTGCGCCGGTAGAATGACATGTACTGCACCTTGCGTTCCAGTGACTGGATGACAGCATGCGTGAAGTTTACGCCCGTGAACTTCTGGGCGCTGCCCAGGCCACCTGGGCTGAAAACGTTGATCTCCATGAGCTTGTCGCCCACGATGTCCAATCCGACGAGGAACATTCCATCCTGTACGAGCTTGGGCCGGACGATCTCAGCGATGCGCAGCGCCGTCGCGTCAATCTCCGCTTCCTTGAGCTTGCCTCCGGCGTGGATGTTCGAGCGCATGTCGCCGCCCGTGCGCACTCGCCGGAACGCAGCATATTTGCCTTTGTGGCGCAGCGGCTGGCCGTTCATGAGAAACAGGCGCGTGTCACCTTCGGCGGCAGCGGGCAAATACTCCTGAGCAATGACGTACCCGTCGCGGCTGACGGCATCGATCATCTGATTCAAGTTCGGGACGTCCTCCGGCCTCACCAAGAACACGCTCTGCCCCCCTGAGCCTTGGAGTGGCTTGAGCACGATGGTGCCCGCCTGTTCCTTGGCGAACGCCTTGATCTCGTCGTGGTCACGCGTGATCAGCGTCCGGGGTCGCACCTCTTCCGGGAAGAGCTGGAAGTACATCTTGCTCATCGCCCGTGCCAAGCCGTTGGGGTCGTTGAGCACGATCACGCCGTGGCGCATCGCCACACGGCCGAACTCAATCCCCGCACCGACCGCCCAAGGGCGCCGAATCGCGTCGGTGGCCGGGTCATTCCTCAAGAGCACGACGTCCAGCTCGTCAACAGTGATGCGTTTGACGATTGCATTCTTGCCTTGCAGATCCCGCAAGTAGCTTTCGGATGTGGCGTATTTCTTCTTTGGAACACTGCGGGCCCGGGCCCGGATCGAGTCGTCCGGATCGTAGGCCAGATCACCTACGCCGACGACCCACACCTCGTGGCCGCGATTGATGGCTGTGACGCCGAGTCGGCTGGTCGTGTACCCGGTTTCTTCGGTCTTGATGTCGTTAACGACGAATCCGATCTTCATCGGCGTCTCCCATTAATCAGGTCGAGGACCGTCATTCCCTTGCGCACCTCCTGCAACCTCGAGCGCGCTGCCGGCATCTCCAGGTAACGCGGTGACAGCGGCGGATTGCGCAGCACCTTGCGCCACTGCAACTCGCGGACAATCGGAATGTGGTCAGAGGCGATCTTGCCGACCAGCAGCGGCCCAAACTCGCCATCACTGCCCAAGTACTCTAGCATCTGGCACAAACCACGCAAATACACCGCGTCCTTGGTCAGCCCACCGCCCCGGTAGATCCGCATCGCAACCGTGAAGGCCGTCAGGCGATCAAACCCATACAGGCCATTCAACTTACGGTACGCGTCCACGAACGTGGCGCCGTCGATCATGTGCCGCGTCGCCAGAACGCGCGCGGCCAGGAGGCGCATACGTGGCCGGCTCAAGCCGCCCACCAAGTACTCAGCCAACACGGCGAGGCCTTCCTGAAAGGCCTCATATCCCGCCAATCCCGAGTAGAGCTGTCGAAACGGCTGGGCACGCCCGTTGTAGTAGGTCAGGACGTGCGTCCCGACCTCATGCTGCAACAGCGGCTCCACGCGGGACACTGGGATCCGAGCATGCTGCCCGATCAGCAGCGAACCGCGTGATACCATCAAGCCACTGGCGAGGTCTTCACGCACCTCTACGCCAGCATCGACCTCTGGCCAGCGCTGCCGGTAGTACGCGATCTCCTCCTTCGCCCGCTCGGCAAACGCCGCTGCATCGAGGTGCCCGCTTCTGGAATCCTCGCGCGTGCGCGGCGGCAGCCGGTACAGGACCTGGTCGGCCAGGCGCTTCAGATCGTCCTCCACACCGCCGTAGAGTTGCAGGCTCCCGTGGACGAAGCGGCAAGTATTGACGTCGGTCAGCATGGTGATCTGACGATCGAGCTCATCCTGCTTCTGCCTCAGCAGCAGGGACAACGCCGGATCTTCGACCCGTTCAATCGGAGTGCCGTACAGACGGCGTTTGAGCACGACGGGGTCTGCGGGAAGCGGCCGGTACCGAAAAACCGGCGCCACATTGAACCGTTTTCTTTCGAACTTGCGCCAAGCCTGCTCGGCGTTGGCCGGCGTCACCTGAAGCAGGAATTCGAAGCTGTCCGATACTTCCGCCAGTTGTCGGTCGACCTCCCACACAGCCTTGACCACCGCCCGTCGGCCCAGCACCTGGTAGTGCTTGGGCCGCTGTGTCGTCTGCGTGCGCGTGAACTTGTAGAAGGTTTGCCGCAGGGCCTGGCTAAGCCCGCGCCGCAGCTCGCGCAGGATTAACGGGTAGAGCACACCACCTGCCCCCCGGTACACGGGGCGGATCTCCAGGCCCAGCGTCCGGCAGCCCAGTTTTCGCGCCACGTCGGCCGACAGAATGGGAGCGTACTGCCGTGGACAGCAACGCGGCGTCAGGCGAATGTGGGTTTCCGCCGGCTGCTTGCGCAGCGTTATGCGGGACAGGACGTCATCAAATGTGCTGATGAGCACACCGATATCACCGTCCTTCGGGGCGATTATTCGAAAGCCCGGCTTGTGACTATCTTGACCACCGGGGGGATCGCTTTCCCCCACCTCGCCGGACCACAACTCCACAATCAGAAACGCGCCAAACTGCGCGGTCATCGTCTGGGCGATCCCTTGGACCAGCCCCGCCAGGCCGGCTTGCAGTCTGCCGGCGCCGGAGGCAGTCAGGTACGCGGCCTCACCGGTCGCAAATCGTTCGGTGCCCGCGTCGTCACCGTGAACTGGACGGCGATACACACACAGGAACGGCAGTTGGCGGTCGATGTGCACGCGGCCCCAAATGGGCAGCTTGCGCCGGACCCGCTTGTTCTCCTCAAGGCGCGCGCACACCGTGCGGATGAACCGCTCCGTGATCACCTGTGGCCTGGCCACCTTGCCGGTCTTCATAAGCTCCGTAACTGCGTCAATAGGCCTTGCGTCGTGCTGTGTAATGCGGCGCCGATCGCCTGGACGAGGTACTGGTCTGCTTCGCCGGTCCATTCGTCCATGAAGAACTTCTTGAACTCGACCGCCAATGCGCACCCCGTTTCCGGAAACGTCTCGTGCACCCAGCGCGCGAAATGTCCGCCGCGGAACTTGACGTTCTCGCGCACATCGAGCTGGCCGCCCGGAAAGTCATACGCTCGCAATTCGGCGATGAAGCGATCCACAACCGGCGCCCAGCGCGCGCGGTTCATCGTCCCCGTGCCGATGTTGACCTGTGGGTTTTCGGACTCTTCGGCCGCGGGGGCATCCTGTCCGCCGCGCTGATGGTTGTAGCTGTGCAAGTCGAAAACGAAGAAGCGACTGCAATCACGCTCGACACGCTTCAGCACGTCTCGCATGGCCTCGTAGAAGGCGTCGTATTCGGCCAGTGACTCGGCGATTACCCTCTTCGGCAGCTTGCTCTTCCAGATGTTTAGCCCCCAGGCGTCTTGCGGCCGACGATACACCGCCCTTTCACGCGGTCGATTGAGATCGACCTCGAAGCGCGATCGCAGCGCGACGACTCGGGTTGGGGCGATCTCCGTCCACGCATCGGTGAACGGATCCTCTTCCCGCAACCGCCCGCCCTCGTCCAGGGCCAGATTCGCCGCCACCTCGTCCCGAACCGCATGACCGGCGTGGATGGCCACAGCAACGAGCGGCCCCGCGCCGCTTACAAGCTGCCAAATCGGCTCGGCCACACTCGGGATCCTTGTCAGAAGTACCGCAAACGCCATATGTTAGGCGCCGGATGAGGCGGTCACAAGCCGGCGCGCCGAAGACAGCCCGAGCCTGAACGATTCGGAGCGGACATGGCGGCAAACGCTCGGAGAGATGAGGGAGTAAGGCGCCTCGGCACATTCGGCGGCGTTTTCGTGCCGAATGTGCTGACCATCCTCGGCGTCGTCATGTTCCTGCGGGCGGGTTGGGTCGTGGGCAACGCCGGGCTCGCCGGCGCACTGCTTACTCTGCTGGTCGCGAACTCCATCACGTTGCTGACCACCTTGTCGCTGTCGGCTGTGGCCACCAATACGCGTGTCGGCGTCGGTGGAGCTTACTTCCTCGTGGCCCGCAGCCTCGGCCTGGAACTGGGTGGCAGCATCGGCGTGCCACTGTATTTGGCCCAGGCCATCTCGGTCGCCTTCTACCTGGTCGGGTTCTCCGAGTCACTGCTGCTGCTGCTGTTCCCGGAGACCGACGCGCGCTTGGCGTCGTCCGTCGGTCTCGGGGTGTTCTTTGTGATCGCCTGGTTCGGCGCCGGCTGGGCCGTCAAGACGCAGTATGTGATTCTGGCTGTCCTGGCGACGTCGCTGGTCTCGTTCTTTTCCGACTACGCGCCGATCTGGGATTTCAGTGCGAATCTCCACTCCGCGTACCTGCCGGCCCACTCGTTCTGGACCGTGTTCGCCATCTTCTTTCCAGCCGTCACGGGCATCATGGCGGGCGTGAGCATGTCCGGCGACTTGCGTGATCCGTCCAAGAGCATCCCCCGCGGCAGACTTGCGGCTGTACTTCTGACGTTTGTCATCTACGCCGCGCAGATGGCCTGGCTGGCGTTGAACGCCGAGCGAAGCGCGTTGATCGGAAACACCCTCGTCATGCAGAGCATCGCCCGTGTTCCGGCCCTGATCCTCGCGGGTCTCTGGGCCGCCGCGCTCTCCTCAGCCCTGGCAAGCCTGGCCGCCGCGCCACGGACCTTGCAGGCGCTCAGTGTCGACGGCGTCCTGCCGCGTTCGCTGGCCGGCTGTGTGCCGCTGTCGGCGACGGCTCGCAGCGGCCTTACTTGGCTGCGCCCGACTCTGGTTTCGCCGACAGAAGCACCGGGCCCTGTGCGAAACGTATGCCCCGCTCAGCTACGCTGCCAGGCACCATATGGTGCATCCGCAGGATGCCCCACGGACGTGAAACGCTCCTGAAATCGAGATGAAAACGCGCTAATGCCTTGCCATCGGGGAGGTTGCGCGAGTATATCACGGCAAGTTCCGTAGCCAGGCCTGGGACCGCGACGAGCGCCTGGCCGAGCACCGCCCGGAGAGCGAGCGTCATGTTCACAGCATTTACTCGGCTGTCGGACAACACTGTGAAGCGACTCGAATCGGTCGAAACCCTCGCCGATGCGTGGGAGAAGGATGACACAGTTGTATGGGTCGACCTGGAGGAGCCCACCGAGGGTGAAGTGCGGGCCTTGGATCGAATCATCCGCGTTGACGAAGCGGCGCTGGAGGACTGCCTGCACGGCGAACAGCGTCCGCGAATCGACGAGTACGACGACTACGTTTTCGTTGTCGCGTACGGAGCCGTCGTTCCCGAGCCTAACTCAGGATTCGACCCGCGCAAGCTCGCTATCTTCTGCGGAAAGCGCTTTCTGATCACCGTTCACCGGGAACCCGTTCGCACGATCGCGACGATCCGAGAGCGGTGTGATCGTCATCCAGAAAGGGTCCTGGCCAACGGCGTAGATGTCCTGCTCTACCAGATCATCGACATGATGGTCGACAATTTCGTCGACGTGGCGGACACGTATGAGAGTCGGCTGGAGGAGCTGGAGGAAAAATCGTTAGCCCGAAGTGCGGATGAGAGCGTTTTGGCGGATATGTTAGATCTCCGGCGTGATCTTCTGGAACTGCGCAGAGTGGCCGCCGCTCAACGCGAGTTGCTCTCGCCCCTCGCAGATGGCGAACTCGATTATGTATCAGAGGAACTAGCCCAGCGTTTCAGCCACGTACGTGACCACCTCATCAAAGCTGTCGAGTTGATTGACGCCCAGCGTGAGCGGCTGGCGGGTGTGCGCGACAACTACCACACGGCGTTGGCAAGTCGCACGAACGACGCGATGAGGACGCTGACGGTCTTTGCCGCCGTTCTGCTGCCCTTGTCCGTTGTAGCCGGCATCTACGGGATGAACCTGCCCCTGTGGCCGTCGCCCGAGCACCCGTCGAGTTTCTGGATCGTGCTGGCCGCCATGGTCGCGATGGGCGGCGGGTTTCTGCTGTACTTTAAGCGTCGCGGATGGCTGTAGGGCCTGTGGAAAGACTCGGATGACGGCTGTACGTGTCAGACAGCGACTGGGCAAGTACCGCATTGGCAAGCGGCTGGCCGAGGGCGGCTTTGCTGTCGTGTACAAGGCCTACGACACGATCGCCGGCATCCCGGTTGCGCTGAAACTCCCGCATCCTGGCCTCGTGACAAAGGACACGCTCGAGACGTTTCGCAAGGAGGTTCGGCTGACGGCTGGTCTCGACCACCCCAACATACTGCCGGTCAAGGACGCCGGTTTCATCGACGGCTGGTTCGTCATCGCCTACCCGCTGGGCGACGAAACGCTGGGCGATCGCCTTGGCCGCCGCATGTCAGGCCGCACGATGATCAGCCTCGCCGAGCAAATGCTGGGCGCCGTCGCGTTCGCCCACCGCAAGCGCATACTCCACGGCGACCTCAAGCCGGAGAACTTCATTATGTTCCCCGGGGGCCATCTGCGCCTGGCCGACTTTGGAATCGCCAAGGTGGCCCGCAGAACGCTGGAGGCGTCCGGATCCGGCACACTCGGCTACCTGGCGCCCGAGCAGGCCATGGGCAAGCCGTCGCTTCGTTCGGACGTGTTCTCATTGGGGCTGATTCTGTACCGGATGTTCTCCGGGTATCTGCCAGAATGGCCGTTCACCTGGCCACCAGCGGGATTCGAGCGCGTCCGCAAGTGCCTGCACGCGGACTTGGTCGCATTCCTGCGGCGGTGCCTGGAACTCGACCACCGCAAGCGCTTTGCCGACGCGACTCGCATGGTCACCGCGTTTCGCCGCCTCAAGCCGCGGGCCTGGCGCGGAACCCCCGCACGGCGCCGCCGGACGAAGTCCGCGAAGAAACGTGCAGACTGGAAGACGCTGCGGACGCGAGAGTTCTTGAAGGAGTACCGCTCGGCTCTCGAAGTCCGCGGAACGTGTGGCCGCTGTCGCGGACCGGTTTCCGAGACCATGCAATTCTGCCCTTGGTGCGGCACAAAGCGCCGGGTTGCGGCGGCGGAGAACCGCTTTCGCCGCCGCTGTCCCCGCTGCAAGCGGGGGATGAAGACCGATTGGCGGTTCTGCCCGTGGTGCTACGGCCCCGTCGTCAACCCGGATGCCACACCCCGCCATTCGGACGTTCGCTACGCGGGCCGGTGCACGAATGCCCGCTGCGCGGGGAAGGATCTCATGCCGTTCATGCGTTACTGCCCCTGGTGTCGGCGCAAAGTCCAGCGCGCGTGGAAGATCGAAGGTGCGACGGAGCGGTGTCCGAAGTGTAGCTGGGGCGTACTCCGTGATTACTGGGAGCACTGCCCCTGGTGTGGCTGTGCGGTCAGGAAACGCTGAGGAGGAACGATGCCGACTGAGACGTCCAATCGCGTTCGCTTGTTCCTCGACGTCGATCTTCAGGAGGCGGATGTTCAACCGATCGCCTCTGGCGTTGCGGCGGTCTACACGACACGTTGTCCCGAAAAGGAGACGCCCAACGAAGACGCCGCCGCCCTCATCACGTGCGGCCCCAAGAGCGGCGTCCTGGTTGTTGCGGACGGCTTCGGTGGACAGCCGGCCGGCGAGCAGGCGGCCCGACTCGCGCTCCAGTCATTGGTAGAAGCACTCGAACAGGCATTGGCGGGCGGCGGGACGCTGCGGGCGGGGATTCTCGACGGCTTCGAGAAGGCCAACGAGGCGGTCAAGGACCTCGGAGTCGGGGCCGCAACGACCCTGGTCGCCGTTGAGATCGACGAT
Organism: Planctomycetota bacterium; assembly: GCA_018814045.1. Lineage (GTDB taxonomy): Bacteria > Planctomycetota > Phycisphaerae > UBA1845 > Fen-1342 > JAHJAR01. The sequence goes on from JAHJAR010000253.1 coordinate 8,481, forward strand.
CAACGCGCGCGTTCGTACCACGTCGGCGACTCGCTGGCTCTCATCGTCGGCCAACGCGGCAAGCTGAAGCTCCAGACGGTCTCGCACTCGCCCGTCGGGTACGCCGTGGAAGCTGGGTGGCTGCCGGAGGATGAGGCGCTCCACCACGAGGACCTCCACATAGTCTCCAACATGGTCGGCTCGCCCGAAATGCGGATCGAGATCGGACCGAACCTGCGCCTGCGTCCGCGCGACACGGTCCTGCTCGCCAGCGACGGCCTGTTCGACAACCTGCCATCCCAGGAGGTCACGGAGCTCATCCGGAAAGGGCCGCTGACTGACGTGGCCGCGCTGCTGGCCGCTGAGTGCGACCGGCGAATGCGAGTCCCAGACACCGGGCAGCCCAGCAAGCCCGACGATCTCACGTTCGTGCTGTTCCGACGACAGGGCTGATCGGCGCCGGTACGCAGCACGCGTAGCATGGACGTCTCGCCTGCGAATCACCGATGGAGGGTTCCGGATTCGGGGTTTGGCGATCAGCTATCAGGCCTCGGCTTGCAGCCGATCGTGGGGCGTGGCCCGGGTGCGCGCCACGCGGCCACCCGGCTCATGCCTCCTTGGGTACTGCACTAAGCCGAAGTTCCGCTGGTAGGCGAAGCGTAAGTTTCTGCGACTGCGACAGTTGTGGTGCTGGGGTGTTTCCGCGAACTGACTACAGGCCCAGGAGTTCGAAGACGCGGGCCTGCAGTTTGGTGGGTTGGGTATCTTGTGTGA
>JAHJAR010000254.1 GCA_018814045.1 Planctomycetota bacterium
CTCCGGCGGGAAGTCCGCCCGCTTGCGCAGCCGAATCCCGTCGCGGATCAGCCGCCGTAACGTCTTGGCGAACGTGTGCCACTCGGCGTGGTCGGCATGCGGCCGGGCGGCGCGTTGTTGGTCGACCTTCTCCAGCTCGCGCAGCAGGTGCACCAGGCAGTACTGCCGGTCGGCCACGTCGAGCGACTCGTAGGCCGTCCAGAAGTCGTGCAGCAGGATGCCGTCGAAGCCGTCGCCGAAGAAGAGTTGCAGCACGGGACTGCCGCGGCAGCGGTCAATCAGATAGTAGCAACCCTGTCCGTTGGCAAAGCACCACAACCAGCAGGTCTGGCCCTGCACCCGCCAGCCGGTCTCGTCGGCATGCCGGTGGGCCGAGGTGCGGGCTGCGGCTGCGATCTGCTCGTACCAGGGGGTGAGAATCGTGGCCAGGCGCTGCCAGGCGGCGATCAGCCCGCCGGCCGACAGCCTGGTTTGCAGGTGGAACTGAAGGATCTCGATGAGCTGGTCGAGCGTGACGCCCAGGCCGTAGTGGCACCAGCTCGTGAAGCCGATGATGCGGTGGCCGAAGGTAGCGCCCGGCAACGCGTCCGGCACGACCGGCTCCACGTGCTTCTTGCAGGCCGGGCAGTAATCGCGGTGGATGGTGTGTTCGGTGACTTCGGCGCGCAGGTTCTCAAGCAGGTCTTCGATGATCCGCGGGCGGCTGCGGTTGCAGCGCTGCAGCGCGCCGCCGCAACACGGACAGGCCAACAGGCGGTGTTCCTTCCGCTCGTCGATCCGTGTCGGCGTGGGCCGGTGGGTACCGGGGTGGCCTTCACGAGCGCCGGGGCGTTTGCGGCGTCGGCCGCGGGCGGTGCGACCGGCCGGGGCATTGGACTTGGCGTACACGGGCACCATGCCCGAGGGGATGCTGGGCGTCGAACCGCCCGTCACCTGCCGCTGCAGTTCGCCGATGCGCCGTGCCGCGGCCAGCAGCGCGAGAGTGACGGCGTCGGGGCCGAGTGCGTAGAGTGCCCGCGCGGCGGCTTCATCGAAGACGCCGCGTTGCAGGGCCACCACAAGTGGGTCGAGGGTTTTGGCTTGGTTCCGCGCGTCGGAGCGTGTCACCGTGCTGCGCACGGCGAGTGTATGTGTCCGTGCGCGCTCCCGGCGCAAGGGGTTTTGGGCAGAAAACCAAGAAAATCCTGCAGACAGGTGAATTGTTACAGAAGATCGAAGAGGGCGATCTTCCGCCGGAAATCCGCCGACTGCTGAACCCACCTCAGCAACAGACTGCGGTCGAAGCGCAGCAGCAGACTACGACGTCGGCAGATGCGACGCCAGGAGGGGACCGGCATGACCCGATTGGGGACCCCCTCAGTGGCAACTGCGAGTTCGACACCGAGGCCGATCACGCGGTGTTCGAGGTAACTACGGAGATGGATCCGGACTATGATCCAACGCCGATTGAAGACAATTTCGACGTGACAATCGACGTGCAACACCACGGCGATGGCACCGGGACGATTCGCCTCGAGGGCACGATCAACGGCGTGCTCTCAGACGCCATGCTCATCGGGGTCGAACGTGTGCACGCCCCGGACACCGAGTGGGGTGACGTCGAGGTCATTCTCAACCACAACTCGTCGATGGCGTTCATCGACCTTAACGGTGAGCCCTACACCGAGGTCGTCCTGTACGAGGGTCAATAGCATGCGTCAAGCCCAGCGTCGCGCAATGGTGGCAACTGCTGTTGCGCTTCTCGGGCTGCTGGGGTTGGGTGGCTGCGCTGCGCCGAGGCGCGCGACGCAGCCCGCCCTGCCCCCCCGTCCCGCCCGAGAAGCTTGAGCACTTGTTGAGTGAGGTGAGCGGGGTCGTTTCAGTCGTAACGCCTTTCCGTCATGCGGCTTTCGACCAAGCAGGCCGCTCGATAGACTTCCACCTTCGCGAGACGCCCGCCTGCGGAGTCCTTGTTGGCGAGCGCACCTTGCTGGTCACTAATCATCAAACCGACGAATCCGAAGATCACATTCTCATCGACGATCAGCCCACGCAGTACCGCGTTACCAAGAGCATGCCAGAGCCAACCTACGCCGCTGGATGGGCGTTCCTGACAGGTTGCTCTGATCCCGTCGGATGGGCGCTGCTCACACTTTCGTCTGCTCCCCAGGGAGTTGACCCCATCGACGTGGATGCGCAGACCGCGCTGCCGGACGGGGCGACCGTCTTCATTGTGTACAGCGAACTGGTTAACCCAGAGGACGCGAAACGAGCCTTTGCGGAAAACTGCTTCGACATATTGCGCTTTCGGCGCAAGGTTGCCGTCGGGCGAGTTGTCCGCCTAAAGCCAAAGTGGCTGCGGCGGTGGATCGAGGCCAACCCGCAACAGGGACGCGTGTTGTCGGAGTGGTTGCTGGTGTTCGGTGCCCCAGAGGCTGGCCCTGGGAGCTCGGGTGGAGCGGCCTTCTGGTGGCCGGACGGCTCGGAGAATCCGGTTTGTGTCGGTATTCTCGAGGCGAGCGTGGAGTTCCCCGACCACCACACCGAGAAGTTGCTCGGGTCCGGCCACTTGATTTGTCGCCCTCGCGGTATGCTCTCTGGCCCGAAGTGATGGCCAACTGGAAGGTAAACGGGGGTTCGCGAGGTGACGGTTCCGCCCAGAGC
>JAHJAR010000255.1 GCA_018814045.1 Planctomycetota bacterium
CTACCTCGCCGAGTTCACCTACCGAGCCAACCGCCGCTGGCTCGAAGCCAACCTCTTCGACCGCCTGGTCGTCGCGGCACTCGACCGCAAGGCCGTCACATACAAGGAGTTAACAACCGGAGTGACGTAGAGAATCAGGAATTCGGATCTTCATCCCCCGTGGGTGCGGCGCAAGCCCCATGAGAACTCGGAAGGAGTTCTGGGCTCGGAAGGAGTCTAGGGATAGGCTCCAATGGGTCTTACGGGAGCAGTGAAGCGTGCGTGCGCAGCTTCTTCAGGCCCTCGAACAGACGGGACTTCACCACGGACTCGGGGATATCGAGCACCTCGGCGATCTCGGCGCGCGGCAGCCCTTCGGCGTAGCGCAGACAGAGCACCTCGCGCTGCCCCTCGGACAACTCGCCCACCACACGAATCAGGCGCGAGCGGACCTCCTGCTGGGCGAGCCGTGTCAGGTTGCTGGGAGTGTGGGCGCCGATTTGTGACTCCGGCGGCAGAATCTGGGCGTCCTTTCTGCGGGCACGCGCCCGGACCTGGTTCAGGCAGTGGTTGCGGGCGACGCGGTAGAGCCAGGGGCGGAAACTGTCGGGCGGCTCTTCGCCCCGCAGCGCCTTGCAGAAGACTTCCTGCACGGCGTCTTCGGCCTCCTCGAGGCTGCCCAGGTACCCCCAGCAAAAGCGCAGCATGGGCTGGCGGTAGATCTGTTCGAGCAGGACGCCGGCGTGCGCATCGCCGGCGCGCAAACGCCCGACCAGCGAGGGGGTCAGATCGCGCGGATCGTCTGCGGGTCGCTCGTCGACAGGTTTGACGCCGTCGTCAGGCACTCTGCACCGTCACTCCTGCAACATACCATCATACCGCGCCGCTCGGCTGGAGTGGTGAATGCTCGGGCAAACCGGGGCGCGGCGGGCCGTTCGCCGGCAAACGCGGGCCGGAGCGGGGGGGTTATCAAGGTTGTGTGCTGGGCGGGGCACGCTCGGCCGTGCGTGGCTGCGTGTCGCGGATCGCATCGGCGCGTCGCACACGGCGCAGCGCGGCCTGGGTCTGCCAGTTGGCATCACCCAGCGCGGCGCGGATGATCGGGTAGCTACGCCGCAGCAACGGCTCGGCGGCGTCGCGCTGTCCCAGCAGCAGAAGACACTCCCCGAGTACGCTTTCAGCCTGGGCCGTCCGCCAGTGCTCAGGCGCCAGCGTCTCGCTGTAAACCTCGATGGCCTGGCGCAACAACGGTTCGGCTTCCTGCGGTTTGCCTCGCTCGGTCAGGATCTGTCCCAGCATGATCAATAGGTCGGCAATGGCCGGGTGGCGCTCGGGCAAACGCTCGCGGCGCATGGCGAGGGCCTCGCGGCAGCGCGCCTCGGCGGCGTCATAGTCGCGCCGCTCACAAAGCAGGGAGGCGAGTTGGAACAGGATTGTAGCCGCCACGGGGTTCTCGCTGCCGGCACTCTGGCGCTGTAAGCGCAGCGCCATTTCCCAGTAACGTTGCGCATCGTCGAGGCGGCCAGCTTGCCGGCAAGCCGCGCCGATGTCGTTATACATGGTGGCCTGCTGGATAGGTGAGCCCGCCAGTTCACTGGCTACCCACTGGTCCACTTCGCGTAGGTGTCCGTCGCCATCCGGGCCACCGACCAGGGCCGCGAGGTAAGAGGGCGAGTACATTAACGCCCACAGCACGATGTTGACGCGGTCGAGCTGGTCCAATGTGCGATTCGTGTGCAGCACCAGGTAGGCAAAAGCGGCCAGAAGCGTGGTGGTGACAGTCACGCGGCCGATCGTGTGCCGGTGGCGTTTCGCGAACTTACCGAGGCGGTAGGTGACGCTGGGGGCGTGCGCGAGAATGGGTTCGCCCGCCAGGTAGCGGTCGACGTCTTCGGCGATCGCAAGCGGGCTCTGGTAGCGGCGCGCCGGGTCTTTCTCCAGCGCCTTGAGGATGATGGTCTCCACGTCGCCGCGCACCGCTCGGTTGACCAGGCCGGGTCTGCGGGGGGACTGCTCGCAGACGACGCGGCGCACTTGCTGCTCGTCGGCGTTGCGCACGTCGTAGGGGAGAGCGCCGGTCATCAGTTCGTACAGGATCACACCGAGCGCGTAAACGTCACTTCGTGTGTCGATCTCATCCGGATCACCGCAGGTCTGCTCCGGGCTCATGTAGGCCGGCGTGCCCAGGAGCTTGCCCTTGCGCGTCAAGAGCGTGCTGTACGGGGTTTCGGCGTCCATTACGCGGGCCAGACCGAAATCCAGGATGCGCGGGTTGCCCTCGGCGTCAATGATGATGTTGGACGGCTTCAGATCGCGGTGGATCACGCCGCGCTGATGGGCGTAGTTGATCGCGTCGCAGACTTTGCGGAATAACACAAGTCGCTCATGGAGCGACGGCTTGGCGGTCTGCGTGTAGCGGTATAGCGGAACGCCGGGGACCAACTCCATGGCGAAGAAATGTTGGCCCTCCTCGGTCAGACCGACCTCGAAGATGGCGGCGATGGCCGGATGTGAGAGCCGCGCCAGCGTGTGGGCCTCCCGTTGCAGAAGCTTGACGTCGAGTTCGGTGACGAAACGGCCACCTTTGACGACTTTCAGCGCGACGGGGCGCTTCAGGGCGCTGTGTTCCGCTTCGTAGACCCAACCCTGGCTGCCTTCGCCGAGGTAGCGTTTGATGGAATACGCCCCGACCTGTTGGGGAAGTGGGGGACGGGACGGTGTGGCGTTGATCTCCACGCTGTGGATGCTGGCGCGGAACTGCTTCGTCAACTCCCGGCAGCTTGCACAAACCGCCGTGTGTTCGTCCAACTCGGGCGCTGCCCGGTCGATCCAGCTCCACAACTGTCGTTCAGAGACGTCGCAGCTCGTGGATAATCCTCCACGACCAGTATCCGGGCGCGGACGCGTAGGCACGAGCCGCCGACATCCGCGCCGCGCAGGGACCATTATATCTCCCCGGGCCAGTTCAACCCAGTCTCACTCGGTGTGCGCCCCTGGCAGCGTGCGCGGTCCGTTCAGCGGGCTGAACGGCGGCGGCGGCGGCGCGGCGTGCGTCCGCAGCGTTGGCGGCCGATCACGCTTTTGTGAGCGGCCGAAGATTTTGCGGATTTGATACCGTCGGCGGCGTGTGTGCGGTGTGTTTGAATGTGAAGAACCGAGTGTGATCGTACCGTCGATCGCATCGTTGCCTGTTCGAAGCCGCTGTCGTCGCGATCAGGATCGCCGGGCAGGGACTTGTGTCCCAACGCGAGGGCTTGCGTCTCCGGGCAGGCTGCTTTTTTGTCCAACAACTCGCCCCCGCAGCGCGCAGGTTCGGGCACAGAGACCACGATGCGTGTCGCCACACATCCAGAACGCTTGTAGAATGCGCTTGCAAACACTGTGACTACGATGGGGTCTGCCTGCTCCCGGCGCCGTCGATGTGCTGGGATATTCACTTGTTTGCAGGGCACTCATGAATGGACGAACGTATCAGGTAAATTCGTCTACCGCCGGCGGGCGCGGGCAGGGACTGCTCGCGCTCGGCATAATGCTGGTCGGCTGCCTGCTGTCCTCTTGCAGGCGGGACGACGCTGGAGCCGGGGCGCAGTCGGCGTCGCAGCCGAGCGGGGAGCAAACCGCGTCGGAGACGAGCCGGAGTCTGGGCGAGACCGAAGAAGCTACCCAGCAGGTTCTGCCCGCGTCGCGCGGCGCCTTGGCGGACTGCAACGTCCTGCTCGTGTCGCTGGATACAACGCGCGCCGATCACTTGGGCTGCTACGGCTACGCCGCCGCGCGCACGCCCAACCTCGACCGGTTGGCAGGCGCGGGTGTGCTTTTTCGACGGGCGCTGGCCCCGGCGCCGACGACGGTTCCCTCCCACGCCAGCATGCTGACCGGGTTGTATCCACGCCGGCATGGGGCACGCGTAAACGGTGTGTTTCGGCTGGGTGAGGGGAATGTGACGCTGGCAGAGACCCTCGCGGAGCACGGTTACGCCACGGGGGCGACGGTTTCCGCGTTCGTGCTCGATGCCCGCTTTGGCTTCGCGCAGGGGTTCGACTACTACGATGACGAGACCGGCGTGGCCCAGCAGCGCTCCTCCTACCATTTCCCGGAGCGCCCCGCCGGCCAGACCACTGCGCGGGCGCTGGCCTGGCTGCGCGGCGTGGCCCAGCAGCGGTTCTTTCTTTGGGTGCACTACTTTGATCCGCACGCGCCCTATCGGCCTCCCGGGCGCTTTGCCGAGCACTTTCGGCGTGTGCCCTACGACGGGGAAATCGCTTTCATGGACAGCGAGCTGGGCAAGCTGCTCGAGGCCCTGGAGGAACTGGAGCAGAGCGATCGGACGCTCGTTGTAGTGGCAGGCGATCACGGCGAGAACCTCGGTCAGCACGGCGAGCAGACGCACGGCTGGCTGGCATACGACTCCACCATTCGCGTACCGTTGCTGATGCGCTGCGGGCCGCACCTGGGCAGAGGTCTGCAGATAGACCGGCAGGTCAGTCTGGTGGACATCCAACCCACGGTGCTCGCGCTGCTTGGGCTGGAGAACCCAGTCGAAACGGATGGCGTGAACCTGACCCGGACTGCCGCGCCGCGTCCGCTGTTCATCGAGACGTACAACGGTCTGATTGAATATGGTTGGGCAGCGCTGCTGGGCGTATACGAGGGAGACTACAAGTACATCCACGGTCCGAATCCGGAGCTGTTCAACTTGGCTCGTGATCCGGCGGAGCGCACGAACGTGGTGGCGGCGCACCCGCGGGCGGTCAAGCGGCTGCGAGGATACCTCTCTGAGTTTTTCGGCCCCGAATTTGAAAGCGGCGCAGCACCGGTGCCGACCGAGCAACCTGCTCCCGACGCGCGGGCCAAGCTTGAGGCACTGGGTTACCTGCGCGCCAGCGTGGGTGATGCGCCGGCGGTTGCGGCGCGCCCGGATCCGCGGGAGATGCTGCCACTGCTGGACCGCGTGCAGGAGGCCGTGCAGCGCTACCAGCCCTACGGCCACATGGCGCAGTCGATCGCGCTGCTGGAGGGGATGGCGCGCGAGCACCCGAACTTCGAGCCCACATTCTGGTATCTTGGGACTTCGTATCGACAGAAGGGTTATCTGGCCGAGGCAGAACGAGCGTTTCGCAGGTGTCTCGAACTGCGCCCGGACGCGGTCCGCCCGCTGCACGCGCTGGCCGAGACGAAGATGGCCCAGGGCGAATACGAGGAAGCCATCGCCCTCTTCGGACAGGTTCTCGAACGCTCTCCAGAACACTACGACGCGCGGTATTGCCTAGGTTACTTGTTGACCCAACGGGGTGATTTCACTGCCGCGGCTCGGCACTTGCAGGTGGCCTTCGAGATCGACGAAACTTGCGCAGAGCACATGGTGGCGGCGTTCATCGCGGCTGGCCGCGCTGCCGAACTGCCCGGCCTGATCGAGCCACACCTGGCGGCCGCCCCGACTTCCTGCGTCTTGCGCAACGCGCTGGCCAGCTACTTGCAGAACGTCGGGCGGTTTGCCGAGGCGGAGGCGTTGTTGCGCGAAGGTGTCGCACTGTCGCCGGACAGCCACGCAGCCCTGCGCAGCCTGGTGCTGTTCCTGGTTGCCTGTCCGGACAGCGCCAGCCGCAAACCAACCGAAGCGGTGGCCATCGCCGAGCGTCACAATCAGCAAACCGGCGGCAGCGATCCGGACGCGCTGCACACGCTGGCGCTGGTCTACTCGTTCGCCGGGCGCATGCAGGACGGAATCGCGGCGGCGGAGAAAGCGCGGCAACTGGTTGGAGACGCCGGCGATCGCGAACTGCGCGAGACGATAGACCAACTCCTGGCCCGGCAGCGGGAGGCCCTGAATCAGGGGGTCACGCGCTTCACACCTGAGACGCGCGCCGGCAATCGCTAAACCACCGTGCGCGAACTTGCGCCGGCCGCACAGGATCTCCCGGAAAAAGTGAACACCCGGTCGAGAATGGCCTAACATAGAGGGGCCGTGGGCCAGGCTCGGGATCGCGCACCGCGAGCCCGCAACATCTCGGGTGACGCGTGCCGAAGCGCCGCGGCGTTGAACGGAGACACCATCATGCCGCGCCACATCGTGAGTGCGGGACTGCTCGTCGGGCTGCTCTTGCCAATCGGCCGCGCCGGAGCGGAGGATTTACTGTGGGACAACCACGACACGGACGGCCGCTGCGGCATGAGTCACCTGGCCGAGCCGCGCGCGTGAGCAACCGGTCTTCTGGCAACCACTCCCTTCTGACGATCGCGGCTGCTTCGTACATTCTGATTTTCATCCCCCGAGGGTGCGGCGGAAGCCCCATGAGAACTCGGAAGGAGCTTTGGGACGGGCTCTAAGTGGGGCAACGGTCGTGCCAGGTGGCCTCCACGTCAATGCACGACCGGCGAGCGATACAGAGCCACATAGAGCGGGCAACGTTTGATCAGTTCGGTATGCTTGCCGACGTCGATGATACGGCCGCCGTCCATCACGATCAGGCGCTGCGCCATCTCCATGACCGTGTGCCGGTGGGCGATCAGGAACGTGGTCTTGCCCCGGCGGAGCTGGTCCAGGGCGGCGTGGATCTTGCGCTCGCTTTCGGCGTCGACTTCGCTCGTGGCCTCATCGAAGACCAGGACCGATGAGCGTTTCAGGAAAGCCCGCGCGATCGCGATCCGCTGCCGCTGGCCGCCGGAGACGCTGGTGCCGAATTCGCCCAGCACGGTTTCATACTGGTTGGGCCATTGCTCGATGAACTCTGCCGCGAAGGCCTGCCGCGCCGCCTGGCGGATCTCGTCGAGCGAGGCGGACTGGTTGCCATAGGCGATGTTCTCGTGCACCGTGCGGGCGAAGATGACCGGGCGTTGGGTGACGACGGCGATCTGCTCGCGGAGGGCCTTCAGACTCAGCGTGCTGGAATCCGCGCCGTCGATCGTGATGCGTCCGGATTCCTGCACGAGCAAGCGTGGCAAGAGCCGCAACAGGGTGGATTTGCCGCTGCCATTGGGACCGACGATGGCGACGCACTCGCCCGGTTCGACGGCCAGCGTCACGTCGCTTACCGCCCGCGGCGCGTCGGGGGAATAGCGGAAGTTGACGTTCTCGAAGCGAATCGCGCGCGGCCCGTCGCCGCGGAGTTGCCGGGTGTGCCCGAGCGAGTATTCCTCGGGTTGGTCGAGAAACTGGAAGACGCGTTGCCCGGCGCCGCCTGCGCGTTGCACCATGTTGTAGACATTGGCGACCTTGCGAACCGGGTCGAGCATGGCCGAGAGCAGGATCACCATGGTGATGAACTGGGCGGACTCGATCTCGCCGGCGAAAGTGCGCGAGGCGAGCCAGACGATGCCGGCGACGGCGGCTGTTACGCCCACCACCTCGATCAGCGGCGAGCTGAGGGCTTCGATCCAGGCCAGCCGCAGTTGTTGCTTGAGCATGCGGCGCTCAAGCTGCCACATGCGTTTGCGTTCGTGACCTTCGCGGGCGTAGCCCTTGACGACCTCGAGACCTTGCAGTGTCTCTTCCAGGCTGCCCAGCATCAGGCCATAGCCGCGCAGCAGCCGCACGGTGGCCTTGCGGACCTTGCGACCGAAGTACCAGAGCAGCCCCACGGCGGGCGGGGCGATCGCCAGGACCACCACCGTCAGCCGCCAGTCCAGCCAGATCGCCAGCGCCAGCACGCAAAGAGCCTTCAGCGGCTCGCGGGCCACCTTGCCGAAGAGTGTGACGATGCCCAGGAAGATCTCGCGGACATCGGACATGAACTGACTAACCGTATTGGACAGGTCGCCGCTGACAGCCGTGACCGGGACACGCAAGGCCTTGCGGTACATCTTGCGGCGCAGGTCCATCACGGCGCGTTGCGTCGCGTAGATGACCAGGTACTGCGACAGACAGCGGAAGGTGTTGCCGATCACGTTCACCGCCAGGAGGCCGCCGAGCAGGATCATCAGCGTGCGCAAGGCGGCGTTGGGGGCGTCGGCGGGGGGGAACAGTGTGGCCGCGCGGGCGAGCAGGGGGGCGTACCAGGCGTCCTTGGCGCTGGACTGCTCGAGCAGCCAGCCGTGCAGGTTGTCCTGTTCGACGACGACCTTGAGGACCGGTAGGATGCCGCCCAGACTGGCGGCATAGGTCAGGGCCACACCGAAGCCGAGCAGAATGCCGCTGCCCATGACGCGGCGATGGGGTCGCACGAGGCCGAGGGTGCGCCAGAAGGCGGCGCGCAACTGCTTCTTGGGGATGGGCGGCTGGCGTTGTTGTGGTGACTGCCCCGGGCGCGTCGGCTCGAGTTGTGCCGCGGCAGTATCAGTCATCCAAGTCGGTGGAACCTCGTAGCGGGTATCGGGAGCGAGGTCGCTGCGGGAACGCGCCAACCGCAGCCGGCTAACGATAGCCTGAGGAGGAACGGGATTCAACCGGCCGCCAGCCTGTCAGTTTGGCACTGCCACACCGACAGGTGCGGCCGGGTGACATTCATGGCGCGGGTGGTGCGGCGTAAGGCAAACCCCGTTGTGACAAGGCGTTATGGTTTGAAAGCGTCCGGAAAGGCTCTGGCACTCGAATTGCAAGGCCATATGTGTCTCGCTGCGCCGGCTGTTTCGCTGCGCGGCCCCGACCCAGATATTCCAGAGATTCGACCCGGTAGGTTAGGAGACGTCTCAATGGCGGTAAAGCAGTTGGCTTTCGATAACGAGGCGCAGAAGGCCGTTCTGGCCGGCGTAGAAAAGCTGGCCTCGGCCGTGCGCAGCACCTTCGGTCCCCGCGGGTGCAACGCGATCCTTGACAAGGGTTGGGGCGCGCCCACGGTCACCAAGGACGGTGTCACCGTGGCCGAGGAGATCGAGCTGCACGACAAGTATGAGAACATGGCGGCGCAACTCGTCAAAGAGGCGGCCAACAAGACCAGCGACGTGGCCGGCGACGGAACGACGACCGCTACCGTGCTCGCCGAGGCCATCTACAAGGAGGGCTTACGGCACGTGGTCGCCGGGTATGACCCGAACGGGATCAACCGCGGGATCGAGGCGGCGGTCAAGGCGGTGGTGGCGGCCCTGAAGAAGCTGTCCCGCGCGCTCGACGTCACGAAGTCTGCGGACATCATCAACATTGCTTCGATCTCGGCTAACAACGACCGCACCGTCGGCGCGATCATCGCGGACTGCTTCAGCCGCGTTGGCAAGGACGGCGTGATCACGGTCGAGGAGGGCCAGAGCCAGGATACGGTTATCGACGTGGTCGAAGGCATGCAGTTCGACCGAGGCTACCTCAGCCCGCATTTCATCACCAATGCCGACGATATGGAGGTCGAACTCGAGCGCGCCTTCGTGCTGGTCTACGAGGACAAGATCAGCAGCGTTACCAAGCTCGTCCCGCTGCTGGAGAAGATCGCCAAGGCCAAGCGGCCGCTGCTGATCATCGCCGAGGACGTCGAGGCCGAAGCCCTGGCCACTCTCGTGGTCAACAAGCTGCGCGGCATCCTCCAGGTGGCGGCCGTCAAGGCTCCGGGGTATGGCGATCGGCGTAAGGCGATGTTGGAAGACATCGCCGTGCTGACCGGCGCCAAGGCGATCTTCAAGGACTTGGGGATCGAGCTCGACACCGTCAGCGTCAATGATCTCGGTCAGGCTAAGAAGATCACAATCGACGCGAGCAACACGACCATTATCGAAGGGGCCGGCGACAGTGCCGCGCTCAAGGGGCGCATCGCGATGATCCGCCGCGAGATCGACACCACAACCAGCGACTACGATCGCGAGAAGCTTCAGGAGCGGCTGGCGAAGCTGGCCGGCGGTGTGGCCCAGGTGAACGTGGGCGCAGCCACCGAGGCCGAGTTGAAAGAGAAGAAGGCCCGCGTCGAGGATGCTCTGCACGCCACGCGCGCGGCGATCGAAGAGGGAGTTGTGCCCGGTGGTGGCGTGGCCCTGGTTCGCGCGCTGGAGGCGCTCGATGACCTGCACGTCAAGGATGAGGACGCCAAGGCCGGCGTGGAGATCATCCGCGAGGCCTGCACCGCCCCGATTCGTCAGATTGCATCCAACGCCGGGGCGGAGCCGGCCGTTGTGCTCAAGAAGGTGGAAGCGCGGAAGGGGGCCTTCGGCTACAACGCTGATACGCACGAATACGGCGACCTGGTGAAGATGGGCGTGATCGACCCGACCAAGGTTGTCCGCAGTGCCCTCGAAAACGGCAGCAGTGTTGCCCGCATCCTGCTTTCGACCGCCTGCCTCGTGGCCGAGAAACCCGAAAAGAAGAAGCGCGGCGGCCCGGGCGGCATGCCCGGCGGGGGCATGGACGAGATGGGCGGCGGCATGGGCGGCATGGGCGGCATGGGTGGTATGGGTGGCATGGGCGGCATGATGTAGCTGCCGCGTGATTCCTAGTATTCATTTACAGACAGAACCAGCGCACGACGCGACTAACAGAGAGGTTAGAAATGGCCACAGCCACTGCTAAGAAGCTGAAGATTCGCCCGTTGGATGATCGGATTGTCGTCACGCCGGCCGAGGCGGAAGAGAAGACCGCCGGCGGCATCGTCCTGCCAGACTCCGCCCGCGAAAAACCGCAGCGCGGGAAGGTCATCGCGACCGGGCCCGGCAAGCTGATGGAAAAGACGGGCGAGCGCGGAAAGATGTCACTGAGTGTCGGCGACCGCGTGTTCTACGGCAAATACAGCGGAACCGAGGTCGAGCTCGAAGGCGAAACGTACGTCATGCTGCGCGAGAGCGACGTTCTGGCAGTCGAGATCTAACGAGGAACGCATCCACCGGCGGCAAGCCGGCGTCACCGCGGTCGCGGGCTCGAGACCGGGGCCACCGATGGACGAAACGTAAGGAACCCAAGATGCCTGCTAAGCAAATGATGTACGCCGAACGCGCCCGGGCGGAGATTATGGCTGGTGTGCGGAAGCTCGCCCGAACCGTCAAGTCCACCCTGGGCCCGGTTGGTCACAACGTAGTATTACAGAAATCCTGGGGTGCCCCGCGCGTTACCAAGGACGGCGTGACGGTCAGTAAGGAAATCGAGCTGCCCGAGCCCTTCCGTAACATGGGCGCCAAGATGATCAACGACGTCGCCGCCAAGACCTCCGACGTCGTCGGCGACGGAACGACTACGGCTATCGTCTTGGCCGAGGCGATTCTCTCCGAGGGGATCAAGAACATCACCGCGGGGGCCTCGCCCATGGCCGTGAAACGTGGCATCGACGCGGCGGTCGATGTGGCCGTCAAGAGCATCGCTGCACAAGCTGTGAAAGTGCGCGACAAGGACGACATCGAGAAGGTCGGCACGATCAGCGCCAACGGCGACAAGGAAGTCGGCAAGATGCTGGCCACCGCCTTCGCGAAGGTGGGGCAGGATGGCGTGATCGAGATCGAAGAGGGCAAGGGCCTCGAAACGACGTGGGAGCACGTCGAGGGCATGCAATTCGACAAGGGCTTCATCTCGCCCTACTTCGTCACCGATGTCACCGCACTCGAGACCGTGCTCGAAGACGCCAACGTCCTGATCTTCGAGAAGAAGATTAGTGCCATACGCGACCTGATTCCCTTGCTTGAGAAGGTTGTCAACGTTGGGAAGCCGCTGCTGATCATCGCCGAGGATGTCGAGGGTGAGGCTCTCGCCGCCCTGGTCGTCAACCGACTGCGGGGCGTGATGAGCGTCTGTGCGGTGAAAGCCCCGGGCTTTGGCGACCGGCGGAAGGCCATGCTGGGTGACATCGCCGTGCTGACGGGCGGTGAGTTCGTCAGCGAAGATCGCGGCCTGAAGCTCGAGAGTATCGAGTTGGAAATGCTCGGTCGGGCCAAGCGGATCGTGGTCACCAAGGAGAACACAACGATCATCCAGGGCGCGGGCAAGAAGAGCGCGATCAACGCCCGCATCGGCCAGATTCGGGCCCAGATCGACAAGACCACCAGCGACTACGATCGCGAGAAGCTCCAGGAACGGCTGGCCAAGCTCTCCGGTGGCGTGGCCCTGGTCAAGGTCGGGGCCGCGACCGAGATCGAGATGAAAGAACGCAAGGACCTGGTCGATGACGCCTTCCATGCCACCAAGGCGGCGGCGGAAGAGGGCGTGATCCCGGGTGGCGGCGTGGCCTTCTTGCGGGCGATCAAGGCTGTGCGCACCGCGGCCAGCAAGCTCGAGGGTGACGAGGCGGTCGGCTACAAGATCGTCGCCCGAGCGCTGGAGTATCCCACGCGGCAGATCGCCGAGAACGCCGGCGTGGACGGCGGCGTGGTGGTCGACGAGATCCTCGAGCAAGCGAATAACATCGGCTACGATGCCACCAACGAGGAATACGTCGACATGTTCAAGGCGGGCATCATCGACCCCGCCAAGGTCGCGCGGGTCGCGTTGCAGAACGCTGCCAGCGTGGCTGGCCTGATCCTGACCACCGATGTGCTGTGCACCGAGTACAAGGACGACAAGCACGAGGATATCGAGGGTGTGACGCACTAGAGACGCGGTTTACGGCACGAGCAACATACGCAGGGGCGCTCGCGGTGGCGATCGCCCCTGTGGCGCGCATCGCGGCCAGAGCAGGACCTCATGTAGCCCGGTGCCACAGACGGCCGATAAGAAGACGTGGCAGATTGTCGGATTCGGATGAGCGGCGGTCGGCCGATGTGATCCGGCCCCCGGCCATTCGCGGGCTCCAATGGTCGGGGGAGTGAGGACGACGGTGGCGGCAGAACGCGACTATTACGAGGTCCTCGGTGTTTCGCGGGATGCCAGTCCCGACGAGATCAAACGTTCGTACCGCCAGTGCGCCCTGAAGTACCACCCCGACCGCAACCGGGACGCCGGAGCCGAGGATCGCTTCAAAGAGGCCTCGGCGGCCTACGAAGTCCTCTCCGACCCGGAGAAGCGACAACGCTACGATCGTTTCGGGCACGCCGGCCTCAACGGCGTCAACATGCACGACTTCTCGGGCATGGGCGTCGAGGACATCTTCAGTGTGTTCGGGGATCTCTTCGGCGACATATTCGGGGGCGGTCGCGGCCGCGCCCGTGCGGATCGGGGCGTCGACATCCAGACTGTGATCGACCTCAACCTGAGCGAGGTTGCCACCGGTGTCGAGAAGACACTGCGTTTCAAGCGTTCCGATTTCTGTGAGCGCTGCGGCGGCCAGGGCAATGAGCCCGGCACACAGCGACGAACCTGCCGCACTTGCGGTGGCTATGGCCAGGTGGAGCGACAGACATCGATCGGGTTCATCGTGACGCGCTCGGTTGCGGATTGCCCGAATTGCCACGGACGCGGGACGATCGTGGAACAGCCGTGCGGCAATTGCGGCGGAAGCGGACGCGGACAGCAGGAACGCGTGCTGAACGTGAAGATTCCCGCCGGCATCTACGACGGGCAGAGTGTGCGGGTGCGTGGCGAAGGTGAGCCGAGTTCCACGGGGACGACGCGCGGCGACTTGCGCTGCGTCGTGCGCGTGCGGCCGCATCCGTTCTTCGAGCGCGACGGCGGACACTTGGTCTGTCGGTTGCCGATCAGCTTCACGCAGGCCGCGCTGGGGGCCCAGGTGGATGTACCGACGCTGACGGGAACCGCACCGCAGCGCATTGCACCGGGGACGCAGCACGGTACGCTGCTACGCCTGCCGGGCAAGGGCTTGCCCGACCTGCGCACGGGGCGCGTCGGCGACGAGATCGTCCAGGTGCTGGTTGAGATTCCCAAGAGACTCAGCCGCGAACAGAAGGAACTCCTGCGGCAGTTCGCAGCCTCGGAAGACAAACGGGTGCTGCCGGAGACGAGGGGTTTCTTCGAGCGGGTGCGTGAGTATTTCACGGGCGATGCAGAGCAGTCGGAGGAGTAGGCCGTTCGGGCCCGGAACGCAGAGCGCGGATTACGTCGGCCCGTCTCTGCGGATGAAACACGGGAGTTGTTTAGAGGAAGGTGAAGCCGCGATGGGTGTTGCCAGGCAGAGCGACGTGGACAATCGTGACACACCAGACGCCGAAGTCCGGGATGATGCGACCGTGTCCGAGCAGCTCGAAAACACCAACCAGGAAGCGGTGGAGGACCCGCTGGAGGTCCTGCGGCGTGAGTGTGAAGAACTGCGCGAGAAGAACCTCCGTCTGCTGGCCGAGGCCCAGAACCTCCAGAAGCGTGCCGAACGTGACAAGCGGGAAGCGCTGCGCTACGCCGAGGCGGATTTTGCCCGCGAACTTCTCGTAGTCTTGGATGATTTGGAGCGCACGCAGGAGTCGGCCCGCACGGCGCGAAAGCCCAAGGCGGTTGCCGATGGTGTGCGGATTGTGTATGAGCATTTCTTGAAAGTGCTGCGCGAGCGGCAGGTTGAGCCGATCGAGGCGCTGGGACAGCCGTTCGATCCGAGCTATCACGAGGCGATGATGCGCCAGCCGAGCGAGGAATGCCCCGCCGGCACCGTGATACAGGAGCTCGCCCGCGGCTACCGCATGCACGAGCGCGTAATCCGGCCGTCGCGTGTGGTGGTTTCGAGCGGTCCGCCCGAACCACCGGGGACGCCGGCGTAGAACGAAGAGGACGATCGATGCCCACGTATGACTACGTTTGTGACGCCTGCAAACACGAGTTCGAGCACTTTCAGTCGATTACGGCCAAGCCGCTGAAACGCTGCCCGGAATGTGGGCGGAGCGCGTTGCGGCGGCTGATTGGGAGTGGCGGCGGCGTGATCTTCCGCGGTTCGGGTTTTTACCAGACCGACTATCGCAGCGAGTCTTACCAGAAGGCTGCCAAGAGCGAACGGCACGGACAAGCAAAGACAGCCGACACGGCCAGCGGCAAGGATGGCAAGGCCGCCAGTGAAGCCAAGTCGACCACGGCGACCGGCGACAAACAGAAGGCCGAGAAGAGCTCGGAGGAGCCGGCCAACCGCAAGGCCAGCTAGGAGTCGTCGCGCGGGCAGGAGTTTGGCGGCGGTGGCTCGCCGGGGATGGCTGTGAAGGCGCCTTTGGTATGATCAAGGGTTTCTGTCGGGAAACCCAGCGCAGAGACGGTTGAAGCTTGACAACGCTCGCAATAGGGTGCCGCAGATGTCGAAACGCAAGAGCATCAACGTCGTCGTCGTCACGCCGGAGAGAAAGGCCCTCGAAGTGAGCACTCATGCCGCGGTGATCCCGGCCCACGATGGTGAGCTGGGGATCCTGACGGATCGAGCCCCGGCGATGTGCGAGTTGGGCATCGGCCAACTGCGTTACGAGCGGGAGGGTCGCACGTACCGCATGTTCATCAACGGCGGCTTCGCCCAGATTAACGAGAACAGCGTGACGGTGTTGACGCCTGAGGCGCTCGCGGTCGAAGACATCACGCCCGAGCGGATCGCTGCCGCGGCAGACGCCGTGGCGGACGCACACGGTCACGACGAAGCGGCCATCGCCGCCCGGGAGGGTGCCCAACGTCGGCTGAACGTGTTGCGCTCTCTGCAAGAATCACGGTAACGGCTTTGCTAGAAACGAGTTATGTCTGATATGCATGAGTCGCCGCGGGGTAAGTTGCTGGTGATCAGCGGTCCGTCGGGGGCGGGCAAGACGTCGATCTGCGACCGTTTGCTGGAGCGCCTGCCCAAGGCCCGCTGGTCTGTTTCGGTAACCACACGGCCCAAACGCGGTCGTGAGGTGGATGGTGAGCACTACCGGTTTATCAGTGGCGAGGAGTTCGAGCAGTTGCGCGAAACCGGGGCTTTGCTCGAGCACGCGGAATACCTGGGGCACTGGTATGGTACCCCCAGGAAGCCGGTGGAGGAGGCGATCGCCAACGGCGAGGTCATCATCATGGAGATCGACGTGCAGGGCGGCGCCCAAGTGGCGCGGGCGATGCCCGAGTCGATCCGGGTGTTCGTGTTGCCGCCGACGATGGACACGCTGCGGGCCCGGTTGGAAGGACGACAGACGGAGTCCGAGATTCTGCAGCAGAAGCGGTTGGCGGAAGCGGATGGCGAAATAGCGTTTGCCGAGAACAGCGGATACTATCCTTACATCATCACAAATGATATACTCGACGACTCGGTCGAACGCGTCCGGGAGATAGTCACGCAGGAGATGTAGACGACATGATTGACGCGCTCAAGGGCGACGAACTTGTCACCAAGGTTGGTGGACACTTCAAACTGACGGCGCTGATCCAGAAGCGCTGGCTGGAGCTTTTGCAGGGTGCGCGCCCGATGGTCGACCCCGCCGGCTTGACCGAGATCGAAGTCGTGATCGAGGAGATCTGGCGGGACAAGGTGGGCATCGACTACGAGGCGTCCGGAATTGTCGCGCCCTCCAAGCGCTGAGTCTGGAGCGCCGGTGTCCGCCGCCGGGCAAGAGGTTCCGGCCCATGTCACGACTGTCCTGGCCGGCTATGAAGTCTGCGTCTGCGTCAGCGGGGGGATTGCCGCCTACAAGGTCGCTGCCCTGGTGGCGCTGTTGACGCAGGCCGGGTGTGGCCTGACCGTGGCCATGACGCGCAACGCGCGCCGCTTCGTCGGCGACCTCACCTTTCGGACGCTCACCGGTCGGCCCGTCTATACGAGTTCCTGGCGTGCCACGCGGGCCGGAGAGATCCCGCATCTGAGCCTGAGCGAGATCGCCGACCTGCTTGTCGTTGCCCCGGCGACGGCCAACATCATCGGCAAGGTGGCCAACGGCATCGCGGACGACCTGGTCAGTAGCCTGCTCCTGGGGGCGGACTGCCCGGTCATGTTTGCCCCTGCCATGAACACGCGCATGTGGCAGCACCCGGCCGTGCAGCGCAACGTGGCCTTCCTGCGCGAGGCGGGATTTCTGTTGTCAGGGCCCGAGGAAGGGCGTCTGGCGTGCGGCACGTCCGGCCCCGGACGCATGCGCGAGCCGGCAGCTCTGTTCGAGGACATCCGCAGCCAGTTGCTGCGCAACGAGCCGAGGCGATCAATCCCAACGGTTCCGCGCTGACGAACCCCCAGCTTGCGGACAGGTAGCGTCATGCCGCCCGGAAAGCTGCGTTTGCTTATTACTGCCGGTCCGACGCGCGAATACGTCGATCCTGTGCGGTACATCTCGAACGAGTCCTCCGGCAAGATGGGCCACGCGCTGGTAGCCGCTGCCGTGCAGCGGGGACACCGGGTAACGCTCGTGCAGGGGCCGGTGGCACTCCCGCGACCCAGCGGGGCGAGGCTTATCAGCGTGATTTCCGCGGCCGATATGCACGCAGCCTGCGCCGCGGCTTGGCCTTGGCACGACGCGCTGATCATGGCCGCCGCGGTGGCGGACTACACACCGGCCCGCCGTCTTCCTGCCAAGCGCAAAAAGAGCAGCTCGAAGTACACGCTGCATCTCAAACCCACGGTCGACATACTGGCCGAATTGTCCCGTGAACGGCGGCCGGGACAGGTCGTCGTGGGATTCGCCCTGGAGGATCACGCCGCCCGCCGCAGAGCCGCAGCGAAGCTGCGGCGCAAGGGACTGGATGCGATCGTGCTTAACCGCCCGGAGGCGCTCGGTGCCATACGTGTCGGCGTCGAGATCCTGGTGCAGGGTGGCGCGTGGGAATGCGTGCCCGTCGGCAGCAAGGCCCAGCTCGGCGTGCGCCTGGTGCGTCTGGTTGAGCACTTGTACCGGCAGAGCTGAGCCCAGGGCCGCTTCCGCCACACCAAGACGGATACGTCACACTGGCGGAGGCATTGAAGCGATCTCCCGGAAGGTGGCCCGAAAGCTGGCGCAAAAAAGGGGGCGGCGCCGTTCGGCGCCACCCCGTGCCACAACGGGGAGTCGGATTCAGCGATCGTTCGGATCGGGGTCTTCGAAGGAGATATTGTGCGCCTGGGGTGGCGCACCAGTCTCGTCGAAGTCCGCCCCGAAGCGAGCGCGGTCCGACTTCTTGAGGAGAGGCTTTGGGCGGTTGCCCGCGAAGTCCATGTTGCGAGCACCGCGCGCGGGCGCGGCGTTGGACTGCCGGCTACCGGCCGCGCCGACCATGCTGACGAGTTCCTCCACCATGCTCCGGACGGTCTGGGCCTGGGCGGTGAGTTCCTCGGCGGCCGACGCGGATTCCTCGGCTCCCGCTGCATTCTGCTGCGTCACCCGATCCATCTGCGTTGCGGCGGCGTTGATCTGCTCGACACCCTGGGCCTGCTGGTCCGAGGCCGTGGTGATACCGCCGAGCAGGTCGGCGACTTTGGCCACATCGGTCACGATAGACTGAAGCGCCCTACCCGCGGTGTCCGTCACCACGGTGCCCTCCTTGGCCCGGCTCACAGAGTCGGCGATCAGGTTAGTGGTATCGCCGGCTGCCTGGGCGCTGCGCTGCGCGAGGTTACGCACTTCCTCGGCGACGACGGCGAAGCCCTTGCCGTGCTCGCCCGCTCGGGCAGCTTCCACGGCGGCGTTGAGGGCCAGCAGGTTGGTCTGGAAGGCGATTTCCTCGATGACCTTGATGATCTTGCTGATCTCGGAGGCCGAGGCGTTGATCGCGGTCATCGCTTCGCGGAGTTGGTGCATGGTCTGGTTGCCCTGGTCCGCGTTGGCGCGGGCCTGAGCGGCGAGCTCGTCCGCCTGGCGGGCGTTGTCAGCGTTGGTACGTGACATGGCCGCCATCTGCTGGAGCGCACTGCTGGTCTGCTCGAGGGAAGCGGCCTGTTCATTGGCCCCGTCGGCCAACTGCTGCGAGGCCGAGGATACCTGCGCCGCAGCGTCGTTTACTTCGCTGGCGGCTTCCCGGAGACCGGACGCGATGCGGTCGATCGGCCGCGCGATCCGCGTGCCGGTAAACCAAACCAGAGCCAGCAGCAAGAGCGCGCCGCCCCCGGCGGTGGCCAGGCTCAGATACAACGTGCGTTGAACCTCGGCGAAGATGTCGCTGTGGGGCACGAAGGCGGTCATGGCCAGTGACGAGTCGGCCAGCGCCGCGGTCTGGTCTTCTGCTTGCAGGCCGGCGGCGTCGAGGACTGGAGCGAACGTCGTGTATTGGGCGACCTCGTCCAGTTCGCACGGGATCATCTGATCGCTGTTGGCATTGTCACCGAGCCAGGTCTTCAGCGAATCCTGGAGCCCCAGCTTGGCTTGTGTCCACTCGGGTGAGGAGTGGACGAGTACCCGGGCCGAGGCCGGCTCCAGCAGGCAGACCTGCGCCTCATGGAAACCGTTCTCCTGGAGAGTCTTGTGTATTTGCCTCGTGCGGCCCTGGATCTCGGTCCAATTCAAGTAGGCGATGAAGCTGCCGTTGGGGTTGCCCGCGGAGTCCTTGCAGCGGTAGCCGAACACGTACGTGCTTGCAAAGGGCAGGTGCGCGGCCGAGAGCAAGGTACTCTCGGTCAGCAGCACGGAGTAGGGCGTTTCGGGTTGTAGCTGCCCGATCTCGCCAGCCATTTGCCCGAGCATTCCCTCGGCCTTCACGCCGCTGGCGGAAGCCAGGAGCACCTTACCGTCCGCGTCGGTCAGAACGAGCATCGAGAACGCCGGCGCACTGGCCAACATGTCTGTGAACTTGGCGTCGAGCTCGGCGGCCGTATCGAACTCAATCGCCAGACCGTAGATATCCTCACGGATCCAATCCTGGAACTTGGCGTCTTGCAGGGCCAGGAAGTCGTTTGTCTCCCGGGCCGCGTTCTGTACGACTAGCCGCGTAAGATTCTCACTGCTTTCGAGCGAGGAATCGCGGGCGGCGACATAAGTGAAGGCTACGATCGCGAGCATCGGCACCATTGCCGGCAGCAGCGTGACAATGATCTTGGCCCGCAGACCGAGCTTGCGCGAGCGATGCAGTGCCATGGCGGTGTGTCCCTCAATCCCCAGGCCTGGACTGCTCCAGGCCTGGGGTGGTCCCGGTCCAGTCAAATTCGCGAGGCTACGCCCTATTCGCCGCCCGCACGGGCCACGTCGCCCTCGTTCGCCAAGGGCTCCAGGCTCGTGGGCTTGCCGGCCGCCAAGCGGACGGCGTTCCACTCATCCCGCGTACGGAATGCCTGCGCTCCCGGCATGCTGGCGATGATCTCGAAGTAGTCGAGCTGGTATTTGTCCTTGAGAACTTCGGCCTCGGGCTTGCACTTGACGGCGTAGACCGTCTGAATCGATTGGTGATCGAAGGCGCGCCACTGCTGCTCATCCTTCAGCAGGCAGTAGCTGTGGTCCTCGAGGGCCTTGATCACCGCGGGCGTGTCGAAGCTGTTCGCTCGCTCCACCGCGGCCTTGTACTCATACATGATCGTGTAGGCCGAGGCCCCGGACGTGCTGGGGTAGCGGTTGTACTTGACGGCGTAGTCGTTGACGAACTTCTGACCCCGCTCGTAGTTGTATTTGAACGGCACCTGCCAGCACCAGGGTACGGCACCTACGACACCTTCCATCACCTTGGGCCCGGCCCCAGCGGCCATGCCGAGCGTCAGATTCGGCACGACGATCTGCATCTGGCCCTTCAACCCCTGCGCGGTGGCCTGACGCACCGCGAGTTCCATGTCCTTACCGAAGAGCACCAGCACGAGCACGTCGGGCTTGACCATCTTGGCAAACGCGACGGCCTTCTTGAAGTCGGCCTCGCTGGCATCCGGGAACGGTGTCAGCATGCCCTTGTGAGTGTTCTTGTCTTCCGTAGTGGTAAACTTGCGGAACGACGCCTCAGTCGTGTGGCCCCAGGTATAGTCGGCCGTGATGTACAAGTACTTCTTGCCGGAGAAGTTCTTGTTCATGTAGTCGGCCAGAACCTTCGCTCCCGCCCAGGCGTCGTAGCATTCCCGGAACGTGTGCCGATGGCCCTCCGTGCCGGTGGTGGCGGTGGAGTAGGTCAGCGTGCCGAAGAAGGGGATGCCCTTCTCCTGGCAGACTTGGCCGGCCGCGACCGCCACGGCGCTCGACGATCCGCCAAAGACCATCTTGACGCCGTCCTTGTCGATCAGCTCCGCGACGTTCTGGGCGGACAGGTCCTTCTTGGATTGCGAATCACGCCAGGCGATCTCCACCTTCTTGCCCAGGATTCCGCCGGCCGCATTGATCTCCTCGACGGCCAACTGAGCTGCCCGCCACTGGTCGAGGCCCTGCACTGAGTAGGGGCCGGTTTTGGGATAGTTCAGGCCGACCTTGACTGTGTCCTCCGCCAGCGCACCGCTGCCGAGCAGCAAGACGGTGACCAGGGTGACAGCAAGCGCTCGCTTGCTCATACGTGAACTCCTTTGTTCTGTCTGTTACTGGTGTTGTCCGTTACCGATCTCATCAAGCCCAATCACGCCGGCAAACGCCCACATTCACTCGACCAAGCTGTCGGCCACACACGCGGTGCGTCTGCGAGCCGTCTGGTTCGCGGTCAGGGGCCTTGGCGCTTCGCCTGAGCCCGTGGGCGGCGAACTGACGAGCGTACTGAACGAGTTGTTCAATCCGGGCGACGACCATGGATGCCGGCCGGGGGAACGCAGCCCATGAACCGCCTGGTGCTGCCAGCGAATCGAGGACCTGAGTGGTGCCGGATTAGCGGGGCGCCGAAGTTGTCGCCGCGCTGGGGCTGGGCAGCCACAGAGCCGTTGATCCAGCGACTTGCTCCCTTCAGCCGTCGGCGTCCATTGCCGTTGGCCCGATGGCGATCACGTACGCGTTGCTCGTGATGCGCCAGCGCTTGCTGTATCGACTCTTCAGTGTCGGGGCGTGAGAAAAAACGTGGAGTGACCCTGCCTGCGTTGACTCGCTTCACATCGTCCAGCGAGTCGGCTGCCCGATAATCCGTGCGTTGGCCGAACTCCAGGCGCAGCGAGAGAGGGGCGGTCGACCGCCACGATCGACAGCGCCCCTTGGCTCGCAGTGTCTGATCTTCGCAGAGGGCGCCTGGGCTCGTAGCCCAAGCGCACCTTCGTTTCAGAGAGTCCTAGAACTCTGCCAGGTTGTGGGAGTCCTGTGCGGATGCCTCGTCGCCCGGAGCGAAGTTCTGCACGGGGCGCACCGAGCGCGGCGGTTGCTTGCTCATCCGGAAGTTGGCTTTGTTGACGACCCGGGGCCGCGCAGCAGGTTTCTTGCCGATGTTTCGAGACCGGCCGTCGGCCTTGGTATGCTTGGCGCCGACGATAGCGACCAGGTCGTCGACCAGCCCCTTGACGGTCTGGGCCTGGGCGGTGAGTTCTTCGGCGGCCGAGGCCGATTCCTCGGCACCCGCCGCGTTCTGCTGCGTGACCTTGTCCATCTGCGAGACGGCGGTGTTGATCTGCTCGACGCCCTGGGCCTGCTCGTCCGAGGCCTTGCTGATGCCGTTCAGCAG
>JAHJAR010000256.1 GCA_018814045.1 Planctomycetota bacterium
CCCTTTCTCGGCCGCCCCATTGTTCAGGTAAGCTTGGTGAGCCTTGGGTGCACATCGCCGTTCGGCGAGCATCCGCTGCATATCGAAGGCGACCTGCGGACTATCGCCGCCGTCGATGGGCAACTCGGCGCGTGCGGCCCACTCCGCCTGTCCGCCATCGTACCAGAAAACACTGCGATAGCCGAGAAGATGGCTGAGCACAAGAACCATCTCACCTGCCTGGTATTCCGCGCCGTAGACCGATGGGCACACGTCCCACAATGGCGGGGATCGCGCGAAGAATGAATGGCGCCCTGTGGTCGCGCTCGCGCCTGCAACTCCACGCGGCTCGCGAACAGCGTCAAGATCAGCCCGTCGCGGTCCCTCACCCAATCTTCCAGGCTCAGTGCCTGCTATTCAGTCTCAGCCTCGCACGCGTTAGAATCTCTGTGGCACAACAGGTTCAAACGGTTTTTGTCTTCTCACGCGCGCCGGCAAACCGGCCGAATCGTCGACTGGCCGCCGACGCCGCAGAGGTCCCGAACCTCTGGAAAGGACCCAGACATGGCACTTCGTGATCTTCGTCAGCAGGCAATCCGACGCAGCCCCGGCGAGCTGGTCGCACACCTCAACTCCTTCGAGTTGGAGCTCAAGTTCTCCGCCGGCATCTGGTTCTTCTCGCCGCCCAACAGCCGGTTCCACGACAAGTACGGCCGGGAGATCGACATCGAGGCCCGGCTGGAGATTGCGGCCGGGCTGAAGGACTACGGGCTCGGGGCGCTCGAGGCCCACTACCCCAACGAAGTCAACGAGGACAACGCCGAGCTGTGGCAGAACTTCTGCAAAGACACCGGCATCAAGCTGATCGGCATTGCGCCGCTGCTGTTCTGGGACCAGGCGTTTGAGTGGGGCTCCCTGTCCAACCCGATCCCGGAGAAGCGCAAGATCGCTCTCGATCGCGCCAAGGCTACGCTCCGCTTGACCAAGCGTCTCGACACCGAGTTCGCCATCGTCTGGCCCGGCATTGACGGGTACGAAAACCCGTTCGGCGTCGACTTCACCGCCATGCGCGACCGTTTCGTCGATGGGCTGGTCGAGGCGATGGATGAGGTTCCCGGCGTCCGCATCGCGTTCGAGCCCAAGCCCTACGAGCCGCGCGGGCACATCTTGTTCCCCACGACCGTGGAGGGCGTGATGCTCGGTCACCTGGTCGAGAGCAAGCTGTCCAGCTCCGAGAACCGCAAGCTGCTCGACGAGGGTCACACGCTCTTCTGCCTGAACCCCGAGATCGGTCACGTGCTGATGGGGTATGAGGATCTCGCCTACGCGTTCAGTTGGCCGCTCTCCGAGGGTCGGCTTGCCCACTCGCACTTCAACAGTCAGCCGCTGGGCAACTACGACCAGGACCTCAACGTCGGCGTCGTCGCGCCCGAGCAGCTCGAGGCACTACTCTACACCATGAAGACGTACGGCTACACGGGCTGGTTCGGCATCGACATCAATCCGGAGCGCATGCCGGTCGACACCGCGCTCAAGATCAGCATGGACGCCATCCGCGCCGCGAACGACCGCATCAACGCGATCGACCACGAGTCGGTGCTCTACTGCCAGCAGCACCCCGACAAGACCCGTGGCTGGCTGGAGGCCTACCTCGTCCGCCAGCGCGCCCCACGGCCGGAGAACCTGCCACCGCTGTGGTCGCTGAAGTAACCGCCAGGGCGCCAAGAGCGCCAAGACTGCCACGGAGGCGGCGTCGGGTCTCCGCGCCCGACGCAGGTTGCGCAGAGGACGTGTCGGGCCTGCGCCCCCAGCCTACACCTGCGGACTCGACCTGCGACTGCTGCCGGTGCTGTAACCGCCAAGGCCCCAACGTTGCACGAATGAGCGGATTGGCGTTGGCGGGGCGGTTCGGGGGGAAAAGCGGTTGATGTGTCGCGGGGTACCCCGAACGGCAGACTCAGTAATCGCTTACTATAAAAGAAGTTGTGTGGATTTCGGCGTGTGCCGGGACGGGTTCCGGGTCGGTGTGGCAGGGTACGGCCGTGTTTTGCCCTTGACTCTCCTTCTCGATTTGGCTCCAATGGGTGTTGGAGGAGATGATGCGGCGCGGGGTGAGAAGCGTGCCGCCTCATATCGGAATGCCTCTGCCAAGACGTTAGACGCTTCAGCCGCGGGCTCGCTGGGTGAGCACATCCGTACGGCTGGAATGGCTTTATAGGAGGTGTTGGTTTCTCGGTTCCCGCTTTGGGCAAAGCCGTGTCGGCGGAAGCCGCTGGTGTAGCCCTTCGCACGGTAACGTCCACAGAAGGAGGATTGAATATGAGGAAGATTTCGGTATTGTTCGGTGTCATCGCGGTGCTGGTCTTCGTGCCGACCAGTGCGATGGCCCAGTGGTCTGACGATTTTGACGCCTACGCCGACGGAACGAGGTTGGACGACGTAGGTGGCTGGTTCGGCTGGGATGACGCCTCGGCGGCCGCCGGCACGGTCTCGAGCGCCCAGTCGATGAGCGATCCCCATTCGATCTCGGTCTCGAACACGTTGGGCAACGACGCGGTACATCCGTTCACGCCGCTTACGACGGGTGCCTACAGGTTCACCGCCTATCAGTTCATCCCCTCGGGGCTCGATGGCCTCACGTACTTCATTCTGAACAATGTGTACAATCACGGCGGACCGTACCAGTGGGCCATCGAGATGCACATGGACCCGGCGTCGGGCATGGTGAACGAGCAGATCCATGACCCCTACGGGGCGAATGCAGTGCCCATCGTTTACGATGCCTGGACGGAGATTCGGGTGGACTTCGACCTGGACCTGGACACGGTTGACGCGTACTACAACGGCACGTCGATTGCGTCCGGAACCTGGGCGACTCCTAGCTATCCCACGGTGGAGTTCGCCAACGTAGACCTCTATGCGCCGCACGGTGAACCGGTGTACTACGACAACCTGTCGCTCGTGCCGGAGCCGGCCAGTCTGCTGCTCCTGGGATTGGGCGTCCTCGCTCTGCGCCGTCGCTAGGGTTCAGGGCAACTTGCCGCGGACATTGGTCCCGGCCAGTCTGAGTTGCATCAATCGGAGTCACGGCGTGCGGATCAGGCGCGCCGTGGCTTCGTTGCGCGTAGGCTCGCCGATCAACGGGGCTTGTCGCGCGGCGCACGCGGTGGTGCCGCGTGCCGTGTATCGGAGGCGAAGCGGCACGCGGCCAGGTGCGTGGTCGGCAATCCCTGGTGATGCTCCAAAACGGGGGCGGCGCGGCGGCAGCGTTCTTGTGCGCTCGGACAGCGCGGGTGAAACGCGCGGGCGCGCGGCGGGCTGATGGCGCCAACCGTGCGCGAGGCCGGCGTGGACCAGGATCATCAGGTCGCCGCGAACGGCCTGGATCGGCTCAGCAGTGCCTCCGACATGTGGCGTCAGGTCTGCGGGCCGGGCGTGGTCTAGTCGGTGGCGGCCACCGCCGGGGTTTTGTCAGCCGACGCTTCGGTTGTGCCAGCGAGGTCTTCCAGGGTTATCTTCTTGCCCGCCTCGGCGAATTTGGCGAACG
>JAHJAR010000359.1 GCA_018814045.1 Planctomycetota bacterium
CGAAATCACATCCTCAGCGGTAGCCTTGACCTCGCCGTTAAAACCGCCGTGCACCGAATCATATTTAAAAAGATACGCATTGCTTTTGGCATCCGTTAAATCATTGATCGCCACCAGCTCGATATCCTTACTATTCTTCTCTAGAATTGCCCGGGCAACTAAACGCCCGATCCTGCCGAAACCGTTAATGCCAACTTTTACCGCCATTTTGTTCCTCCTTAAATGAGCGCTTGACTTACGAACACCTGCCTGCCGACAGGCAGGCGAAAGTGTGAGTAAGTCAATGCGCGAATTTATCCCGCCGAATAATTGTGGCGGGACTTACCTATTACTTTATCTATTATCCACTCTAGTCTTTTACGGCTTTTAAATATTGCGCGGCTAATTCGGGCGAGGTCGGATCAAGGTAAAAACCAGTTCCCCACTCAAAACCTGCAACCTGCGTAAGCTTGGGCATAATTTCAAGATGCCAATGGTAATACTCCACGCCCGCATCCCCGTTAATCGGCGCAGAATGAATTATATAATTATATGACAAATTTACAAATACTTTTTTTAATTTCGCCAGGGTATCCTTTAAAATTTGCGCCAGAGCGGCAATCTCTTCGGGCGACATATGGCAAAAATAACCGCTATGCTGCTTGGGAAAGATCATAATTTCAAAAGGAAACCGGGAAACAAACGGGCAAAATGAAATAAAAAATTTATTTTCTAAAATCACCCGCTCTTTATCGGAGGCCTCCTGGCGGATAATATCGCAAAAGATACAACGCTCCCGGTAATTATAATAATCCTGCGCCCCGTGGATCTCCTCCAGCGCATTTTTCGGCACCATCGGCAACGCTACCAGCTGAGTGTGCGGATGTTCTAAGGAAGCTCCCGCCGCTGCCCCATAATTACGAAAGATCATAATATATTTAAAACGGCTGTCTCTCTTTAAATCCGCCGCGCGCACACAGCACATTTTCAAGTAGCTTTCAATCTCGCTGGTCAGGAGTTCCGGGATATCCTTATTATGATACGGGCTTTCAATCAAAACTTCGTGCGCCCCTACCCCGTTAGACATATCGTAAATACCTAAGCCGCGGCGGTCCAGATCCCCTTCAACTTCTAAGGCGGGAAATTTATTGGCCACTGCCCGCACTTGCCAACCGGGTGAGTTTGCCCCCGTACCGGGATCGCGAAAACAGCTTATTTCCGGCGGAGTCATAAATTCATTGCCGTAACAGAACGGGCATAAACCGCCGCTGGGGAGATACTGCTCGTAGACAAAATCCTGCGGCTTCTTGGGGTGTTCGATTTCAACGATTACCCAGCGGCCGACCACCGGGTCCCTTCTTAATTCACCCATTAAATTTTTACCTCTCTTAAAAATTTTGCCGTATCTTCCGGAGGAAGCGGGCAGATATAAAAACCCGTCCCCCATTCAAAACCGGCAACGCGGGTTAAACGGGGCATGATCTCAATATGCCAATGATAATCCTGATCGATCGTTTTCCAATAACCCGTCTTCTGCCGGCGAAAAGGCGCAGTATGGATAACGTAGTTATAATCAGGGTCATTCAATCCTATCTTTAATTTTAAGAGCACCGCCTTAAGCAAACGGGCTAAGTTACGCCGGGAATCCCCGTCCATACAGGTATAATCACTGCAATGCTTCTTCGGCAAAATCCAGGTTTCAAAAGGAAACCGGGCGGCAAAAGGAGCTACGGCAATAAAACCATCATAATCCAGAATCACCCGCTCCTTTTGGGCTGCCTCCTGTTTGATTAAATCGCAGAATACGCAGCGTTCATGATATTCATAATAAAGGCGGGCACCCGCTAACTCTTCTTTCACCCGTTTGGGATTAACCGGCGTAGCGATCAGCTGTGAACGGGCATGCCGGATTCCGGTTGAGCCTGAACCTTTACCGTAATTTTTAAAAACCAACACATATTTTAACCGGGTATCTTTCTCTAAGTCTATAATCCGATCGGCATAGCAATTAAGTACCAGGGTAATCTGCTCTTCGCTTAAATCCGCAAGGTTGGCGATATGCTGGTTAGTTTCGATAATGATCTCATGGGCGCCTACGCCGTTCATTACGTCATAGATGCCGTTGCCGCGGCGGTCCAGATCACCTTCAACCCTTAAAAAAGGAGCGATACTGGGGATGACGCGTAAATCCCAACCCGGTTCATTACGCGTAGCATTACGCGAACGGATAGCATAAATTTCAGGAGGAGTCTTTCCTTCCCTGCCCTCGCAAAACGGGCAAGCAGTATGATCCTCCTGCTCTTTAAGCTTACCGACAAACTGGTCCGGGCGGCGCGCCCGTTCGGTGGAAATAATTACCCATCGGCCGATAATCGGATCTTTTCTTAATTCTGGCATAGAAAATAATTATAACAGAAGGCCTGAATCTTGCAA
>JAHJAR010000257.1 GCA_018814045.1 Planctomycetota bacterium
ACCGGCCGGACCGCCGCCCACGATCACCACGTCGTAAAGCTCGCGAAGGGCTTTCCCCACAACGTTCCTTGAAGTCAATGACATAACCAGGGTGGCACCGGCGTCCCGCCGGTGGTAACACGGGCGAGACGCCCGTGCCACCCAGTCTTGGCAAACGCTCTTACTTCATCTGCTCCCAAAGGTAGTCTTCGGCGGTCTCGAAGCGTTCGAACGCCGACCGGAGCGAATCCTGGATGGCCCGAATCTCGTCGTGAGACCCGAGCAGCTCGCCATCCGGCGGGGACGCCGCCACCACGGTTTCGAGCCGCGTCGCGGCATCGTCGAGCTTAGTGGCAGCCTCGGCAAAATGCCGGGCGGCGACGAACGCATCGCTCTTCTTGATCTCGTCTGCGGGCGGCCGCCAGAGCCGCCAGGGATGCAACACGATCTCCAGCACCAGCGCTCTTGCCTGGTCGCTGGCCTCCTTGAGGTTCTCGAGCGTGCGCTCCACGAGCGGTCGATTCATCACCACCAGCTTCCGGCCGGTGTCCGTCATCGTGACGACGTTGTCGAGCGACGCGTTGATCTGGTCCAGGCTGGTATGAACCTTGCCCAACAGCGAAGACGGATCCTCACGATTGAGCTCGGCCTTGAACGCGGCGAGCAGCTCCCCGTCCATCTGACGAGCTGCGCTCTCGACGCTGGCGATAGTCTGGCGCACGGCGGGGCGGTTTTCCTTCAACATCGCGTTCACCTCGGTCAGCCCGCGCTCGAGCTCGCCCAGCACGAGGTGCACCTTGGCCAGTAACGAGGCGTTATCTTCATCGCCGGTGGCGAGCTGGTCACGCAGCGCCGCGGTGGCGTCGTTGACGTTCTCCATGATGTTGTGAAGCTTGGTGATCAACGCTTCCTGCTCGCCGGGGTCGAGCTGGCCGCGCAGCGTCCCGGTCATCGCGTTGACGTCGTCCAGACTCTTGCCGAGCTTACTGGCCAGCGAACCTTCGACTGAGGCGTCGAGCATCCCGTCGACCTTCCTGAGCAGGCCATCCGGGCCAAGCACCTCCTCGGCCAGTGTGTCGATTGCCGCGGACAGGCCCAGCGGAGGCAA
The DNA here is from genome assembly GCA_018814045.1 of Planctomycetota bacterium. Taxonomy (GTDB): domain Bacteria; phylum Planctomycetota; class Phycisphaerae; order UBA1845; family Fen-1342; genus JAHJAR01. The sequence goes on from JAHJAR010000257.1 coordinate 1,088, forward strand.
CCCGTCGATCGCGCCGGTGACCTCGGCAGCCGGCGGCGCGCCAACATCGCGGATCACCAGGATCCCGCCGCCCCCGACCGGCGGCTGACTCGTCGTGATCTCACAGCCCTCGAAGAGCTTGAGATCCGCCTCGATCTCGGCGTCAACGATGATGAGCAGGTCTTCTTTCCGTCCATCCGGGCCCCTGGTCGGCTCGCGCCGGGTCCGGACGTCCAGCACCTTGCCCGCCTGCAAAGCGCCACTCAGCATCACCGGACTGCCCGGCTTCAGCGGCGCCATACCCTGGTGGTGCCGAAAGCGAATCGTGATCGGCCGCGTCTCCCCAGTCAAAACCGGGTAGACAAACAGCACGGTGCCCACGAACAACGCTAGGAACACCAAGACCACGATTCCCAGCATCAAATCCTGGCGACGTGACTTCATCGCGGCTTACCCCAGCAAGAGCAACTCAAGCAAGTCAACGGAATTCCAGCGCAGTATCGTCTCGTCTGCGCGCCCACGGCGCGGTCATTGTAGCGACCCGGCGCGGAGTTGTCCGATGCCGGCGTGCAATTCCCGACAGGGTGGGGCGTTCTGCTGTTCCAGGGCTTCTCACCAGCCCAGGGCCCGCCCACCAGCGGACACACCCCACGCCGCAAGGTACGCGATCGTTGTCATGCCGACGAATGACATCACTGGCCAGACCCACGAGCCGGTCTCGCGACCGATCACCACCAGCGTGCTGACGCACTGCGCGCATAGCGCGAAGAAGACCATGATCGAAAACGCCACGGGCACTGTGAAGACCGGCTGGCCCGTATCATCCCATTTGGCGCGTTGCAGCGCCTCATGCAGTGATTCGGACGCCGCGTCGCTCTCTTCCCCGAGGTTGTAAATCGTGCCCAGCGATGCCACGACCACCTCACGGGCCGGGAGCGACGCCACCACCGCCATCCCGATCCGCCAATCCCATCCGATCGGCTTGACCAGCGGCTCGACCGTCCGGCCGATGCGACCCAGGTAACTGTCGCGAACATACGCGCCGGAAAGCTCGGACTC
>JAHJAR010000258.1 GCA_018814045.1 Planctomycetota bacterium
CGAAATCGAGAAGGCGGAGAAAGCGGCCCAGAAACGGGAACGCCGCCAGAACCGCGAGGAACCGGGCGACGCACCGCTGGCCGATGCTGAAGAGGTTCCGCGCGGCGTGACCGAGGAAACCGCCGGCCCGGGCGATTAGCGACTTACGCGACCTTTGCCGGTGGCTGTCTAGACGCGGGCCGAAACGGGCGAGGAACGGCCGGCAACCGTTAGATTGTATTCCGGCTTGGCGGATGGCGAATACTCGCTAAGCATCTCACTTGTGAGCGAAGGTCCCGCCCGGTCCCGCTCCACCAGCGCGCTTCCCGGTCTTCCTGCAGCGGAGCAATGACCATGAGCACCAATCGCGAGTACCGCGCTGCTGCCCATGCGAACGCGCGCCCGGTGGTCGAAATGCTCAGCAGTCATCTGATGGCCGTGGCAGGCCAGCGAGCGATTCGACAGGCCGTTGCGGGGGCGCGCTTTTGCGCCGTCACGCTCGACGATGGTTCGACGGGCGTCGCCAACCTCTGCCCCGACGTTTGTGGCGAGCCATCGCGGCGAGCTTCGGAGCGGTCACCGCGCCCGGGAACGCCGGCCGCAGACGCCCTGGCGACGCTGGCCTCGCCAACCCGATCCGCCGTTGGCCTGGCCACGGCCAATGCCCTGGCCAACCGGCTTGACCGGTGGAGCGGACGTCGCGACGCGGGAATCACCGAGGGCGACCTGCTGGAAGTACTCGAACTGAGACCCGATGATCAGGTCGGCATGATCGGCTGCTTCAGCCCCTTGGTCGAGCCGATCGGTCGACGGGTTCGGCGGCTGTTGATCTTCGAGCGCGGTCAACGCTTGACGCCCGAGCTTCTCCCTGAGAATCAGGCTCACGAGCTACTGCCCCAGTGCTCAGTTGCGATTATCACGGCCACGACCCTGCTGAACGGCACGATCGACGCACTTCTCGCGGCCACCGTGAATTGCCGTGAGGTCGTCTTGCTGGGCCCCTCGACGCCGCTCGTGCCCCGGGTTTTCGCCAAGTCACCGCGCCAAGTAACTTTGCTGGCCGGGGTAGTAGTCACCAACGTCGAGGAACTGCTGCGCACGGTCGCTCGAGACGGCGGCACGCGCGACTTCCTGCCCAGCGTGGTCAAGGTCAACGTGAGAGTGCCCGGCATCGGCGCCGGCCCGCCGGGAGCAGAGGCGTCCGACGGACACCGGGCGTCTCGACCCTTCTAGCGAAGGAGAGAACCGAATGACGATACAGCGGAGAACATCCCGCCGGGTCACGGACATCAGCAAGTCCGCCATTCACGAGATGACCCGGTTATCGAAAGAGGTCGAAGACGTTGCGTTCCTGTCCTGGGCCAAGCCGACCTCGGGCACGCCGGGTCATATCAACGAGGGAGCGATCGCGGCCATCAGGAAAGGGCTCGTCGGCGCGTACTCCGAAACCTCCGGGTTGCCAGTGTTGCGCGAGGAGATCGTCCGGAAGCTCAAGAGAGACAATCACGTCGATGCGAATGTCGCCCAGGTGCTGGTTACGGTCGGGGCCATCGAAGGATTGGCCGCTGCGGTCATGGCCGTGGTCGACCCGGGCGATGAGGTCATCCTGCCAACGCCCACCTACTCAACACACATCCGCCAGGTGGTCATTGCATCGGGGAAGCCGGTCCTGGTGCCGACCATCGAAGAAGAGGGGTTTCTCCTGGACATCGCGGCTATCCGAAAAGCAATCACGCCTCGAACCAAGGCCATCCTGTACTGCTCGCCGAGCAACCCAACCGGCACCGTCTTCAGCGAGCAGCAGCTTCGCGAACTGGCGGCTGTCGCGTTGGAGCATGATTTGACGGTCATTACGGACGAGGCGTATGAATACTTCACGTTTGACGGCCATACACACTTCAGCATCGCTTCGATTCCCAAGATGCGCAAGCATGCTGTGAGCTGTTACACCTTTACGAAGACCTACGCCATGACCGGGTGGCGCGTCGGTTACCTGCACGCGGATGAAGAGCTGATTCCGCAGATTACAAAGGCACATATTCCGTTCGCGATCTGCGCCCCGGTTGTCTCGCAATACGCCGCACTGGCCGCCTTGCAGGGTTCCCAGGACTGTGTCGCCACGTTCCGGGATCACTACCGGACCGCACGTGATCTCATGTGCGAGCGACTCGATGGCATGACCTCGGTTTTCGCGTACCAGAGGCCGCACGGTTCGTATCTGATGTTCCCCCGAATCCTAAGCAACGCCGGCGAGGATTCAGCCACATTCTGCAAGCGATTGCTCAAGGAAGCGAGGGTATCAACAACGCCCGGGGTCGCCTTTGGGCCGACCGGCGAGGGGCACTTGAGGATGTCGTTCTGCGTCCCGGAGGATGAAATAAACAAAGCGTTCGATAGAATGAAAGCGTTCTTTGGGTAACGACCATAACGGCGAAGAAGCCGAGAGCGATCAGCTACTCTTGCACCCACGCATGCAGAACCAGGTTAGCCATGTCCGAGGCTCCTACACTTGCCCGTCAGATTCTCGCTGACCTGAGCGCCGCACTGGAAGCCGGGGAAGACCTGCGCCGGGAGAAGCGTGGGATCGGCGTGCGACTGCGGTCGCTGCTGACGATGACCGATCCGTCCACCGGCCCGGTGCGCCAAGCCCGGCTCACGATCTTGACGGCGATCGGGCGCACCGAGATCGGCGATCAGATTCGCCGCAGCGGCGGATGCCACACCGGTGCCGAAAGGGCGGTGGAGCTTTCCAGGGATACAGACGTCGAGATGCTCGTGGACAGTTTGCGACGGCTGGCTGATATCAGCCCAAGTTAGACAGTTTTTGAGTCTGAACGGCCCTGGCGCCCCTTTGTGGGGGGGTTCGGGGCCGTTCAGACTCAAAAACTGTCTAACTTGGGCTAATCGACTGTCTGATTTCGTCGGTGAGTGTCACTTGACCAGCCACCGAGTCCAGACCGATGCGATTCCTAGCAGGCAAAGCACGGCCGTAATGCCAATCTGATAGGTCTCATTCCATCGCGTCTTCATCGCGTCCGCACCGGCTTTTTCTTTCGTGCGCTTTCGCGCCTCCACTACGGCTTTCGTCTCTTTGGGAAGCTCAAGGCCCAATCGCTCAAGCATCGTATCTGCCAGGAATAGCGCTTGCCTCTTGTCTGCGTCATTTGCAGAGGTAAGCCGCAGAACCCAGAACCCGTGCAGCACAGCCACCAGCGCGACGAGCACTGTTGTCCATAGCACATGCCAGCCAGTAATTGATGGGGGTGCTCCGTTCCGACCAGAAATCGCGATGCCAGCGAACGCAAGCAGCGCAGTCCAGATCGCCAAACACACCTTCCACTCGTAGTCTCGCCGACGGTTGAAACTGTCCCACGAGTGAGCGCGGAGCTTGTCGATACCCTCGAAATGGCGAATCTCTTCCTCAGTCATGGGCATTCTCCTTCGCGTTGCGGCGTCCCGCTCCACGTATCATGCAGTCCTGCTACTTACGCAAGTAGTCGCGATGTCGGCGGCCGCCGCGGTTTCGGCATCTTCCCGCGACAAGTCCGCGTCGTATTCCATGATCGCGGCTCGCTCCTCGAACACTTCCACCAGCCCGGGCGTCAGCACGATAGCGGCACGCCGCAGCTCGGCCGCCCGGTGCGGGGCTCTATTCTGGAGCAGCACGCAGAAAGGCCGCTTGGAATTGCGTTTTCGCAGCCAGGCGAGGCAGTCATCAGTGATGAGGTCCGTGACGTAGCCTTCACGCCGATGGCGTTTGCCCATCTCGATGAAATCCGGGTTGTAGTAGCTGCCCTGGTCGGGAAGGATGTTCCAATAGTCAAATCCGACCGGATCGCTCTTGAGGTGCCACTTGCCGAACATGGCGGTCTGGTAGCCGGCCCGTTGCAGCAGTGGGGGAAAGGTCGTCTGCGTGTTGTCGAACTGGGTCTCGTTGTCGATTATGCCGTTCTTGTGCCCGTACTTGCCGGTCAGGATCGCGGCGCGGCTCGGGGCGCAGATGCTGTTGGTGCAAAAGCAGTTGTGGAAGAGCACGCCCTCGCGAGCCAACCGATCCAGGTTCGGCGACGCGTTGATTCGGCTGCCGTAACAGCCGATCGCCTGGAAGGCGTGATCGTCGGACATGATGAACAGGATGTTCGGTCGCTGCAACGCCTGTGCGCTTGCCCGCGCCAGCGACGCCAGCGTCAAACCGGCCGTAGCCGCTCCGGCGACCCTCAGAAACTCACGTCTGGTAGGGGTTTCTTTGGCCATACTGCTCAACTCCCGTGCGGTCGCTACTTTTGTCAAGCCAGGCCGAACAACCGCGGCAGCACCAACGCCAGCCACGGCAGGTAGGTGGTTACCAGCAGCACAACGATCATCGAAGCGAAGAACGGCAGCAGCGGGCGGAAGACTCGTGCCATTGTCGTGTTCGCGATCCCACAGCCCAGGAACAGGCACGTCCCGACCGGCGGTGTGCACAGACCGATGCACAGGTTCATGATCAGAATGATGCCGAAGTGAATCGGGTCCAGGCCGAGGTTCTTCGCGACCGGCAGGAAGATCGGCGTGAAGATGAGCACCGCCGGTGTCATGTCCATGAACGTGCCGACCGCCAGCAACAGCAGGTTCATGATGAGCAGGATGACAATCTTGTTGTCGGACAGGTTCAGCAGCGCGGCGCTGACGTCCTGCGGGATATTCTCGTGTGCCAGGATCCACGACATCGCCATCGACGTGCCGATCAGCATGAAGACGACGGAGGTGGTGATGCCGCATTGCAGCAGCACTTCGGGCAGGTCGCGCAGCTTGACCTTGCGGTAAACAACGATCGCCAGCAGGGCGGCGTACAGCACGGCGACCGCCGAGGCTTCGGTGGCGGTGAATTTGCCGCTCAGGATTCCGCCGAGAATAATCACCACCAGCAACAGGCTGGGAACGGCCTTGACGCAGCGGACCAACCCTTCGTACGGAGCGACGCGGCGGCCTTTGCCACAGCCGTGGCCGACCGAGTAGATGCCGGCGACAACCATCAGCGTCAGACCCACCAGAATCCCGGGCAGAACGCCGGCAATGAAGATGGCCGCGATGGAAACCGCGCCGCCGGTCGCCAGTGAGTAGACGATCATGATGTTGCTGGGCGGGATCAGCAGCCCCGTGGTGGCGCCGGTGATTGTGACGGACGCGCTAAAATCGCGGTCGTATCCGTGGCGTTCCATCTCCGGAACCATGAAGCCGCCGATGGACGACACCGCCGCCGTGGCCGAGCCGGAGATCGAGCCGAAGAGCATACAGGTGACGATGTTGACGTAAGCCAACCCGCCGCGGAACGGCCCGACGAAAACCTCCGCACAATCCATCAATTGTCGGGCGATTCCGCCGCGGCTCATCAGCAATCCGGCCAGGATGAAGAAGGGAATGGCCAGCAACGCGAAGCTGTCGATGCCGGTCGCCATGCGCTGCGCCACGAGCAGGAACGCGGGCAGGTCTCCGACCGCGAACACCGCCGCGATTGTCGCCAATCCGATGCTGAACGCCACGGGCACATTCAGTACCAGCAGCAGGGCGAAGGTGACGATCAGCACGACCAGCGGCAGACCCATGGTGACGTCTACTCCTGTTCCTCGGCGGCCCCGGCGGCTTTCGGCGTGGCAGTACGGGCGGAATTGACCAGAAGCTCAATGCTGTAGATCGTGAGAAAAAGCCCGCTTATGGGCAGGGCCAGATACACATAGCCCAGATTCAGTCCCAACGCTGGCGAGGTTTCCTGTAAGCCCAGCTTGCGTGCCACGAGCACCGCGCCGCCGACTGTCATGGCCAGCAACGAGAAAGCCGCGGTGCAAAGGCAGGCGAAAATGGCGGCCCGGCGGCGGTTGCGGGGCGTCATACGCTCGACGAAGTAATCCACGCCGAGATGCGCGCCGCGCTTCAGCGCCACGGCCGCCCCGAGCAAGGACACCCAGATCAACAGGAACGTCGCCAGCTCGTCGGTCCACGTGCTCGGACTCTTGAGGACGAAACGCGTGAAGACCTGCCAGGAGACATCGATCACCAGCGTCGCCATGACGACGATGACAAGGGCTTCGAGCAGCCGGTCCATGATCCGGCGAGTCTTTTTCAGCACGCGCATCTCTCACTCCGCCGCGCGGATTCTCGCCGCCAGCTTGCCGACCTCGGTGTCCGCGAACCGCTGCCAGAGAGTTTGGACCACTTCGACAAACGGCTGCTTGTCCGGGTGTATGATCTCGACCCCGGCTTCCCGCACCGCTTCCAGGTTTACAAGCTCGGTCTGCGCCCACAGCTTGCGCTGAAACGCGACGGATTCGTCCGCTGCCTGTTGCAACACTGCCTGATGTTCCGCTGACAACTCGCGCCACACGGTCGGGTTGATGACGATCATGTCGGGTACGCGCACGTGCTCGTCGAGCGTGTAGTACTTGCAGGTTTCGTAGTGGCGCGAGTTGAAGAAGCTGGGCGGGTTGTTCTCGGCCCCGTCCACGACGCCTTGCTGGAGCGACGTATACAACTCGCCCCAGTCGATGGGTGTCGGTGCACCGCCCATGGCCTCGATCATGCGCAGCGACATCTCGCTCTTTTGCACGCGAATCTTCAGACCGGCCAGGTCGGCCGGCGTGGTTATCTCCCGCTCGGTCGTGTAGAAGCTGCGGGCGCCGGCGTCGTAGTAGCAGAGCCCCTTCAACCCCTTGGGTACGCCGGCATCCAGCAATTGCCGGCCGATTGGCCCGTTCAATACGCTCCACATGTGCTCGGAGTCACGAAACAGATACGGCAATCCGTACACCTTCATGGCGGGAACGAAGCCTTCCATGGCGGCGGTGGAGGTCTTCGTCATCGCCAGTATGCCGAGCTGCACCAGTTCGATCGCTTCTCGCTCGGAGCCCAGTTGCTCGCTGGGGTAGATGTCGATGCGCAGCGACCCGCCGGACAGCTCGTCAACTCGGCGTGCCATGAATTCGAGGGCTGCGTGCACCGGGTGTTCGGTGCTGAGAGAATGGGCCAGCTTGAGGACCTTGGTGTTGTCGTGATCGCGGCAGCCGCTCGGGCACCCGACCAGGAGCGCGGCCAGAGTGCCGACCAAGGTCATTCGTAGCGTGCGCATCGATTCGCGGGCTCGTGGCTGCCGTGTTTCGCGAGGAGTGCCGACCAATCCTCGTTCACTGTGGGGGACAGGCCTCCGGCCTGTCGTATGACCGACCAGAGGTCGGTCCCCCAGGCGGTTTTTCCAGGCGCCCAGTGCAGTCTCTCACGCCGTCCGCAACTTGGACAGGGTGGCACAGGCGTCGCGCCTGTGGTCACACGGGCGGGACACCCGTGCCATCCATGATGCAGGATTGCTGCGAACGTACACTAGGTGATCTTCTCCAAGTCGAGCTCGACCGCGGAAACCGATGCGGCCGGGAACGTCCACTTGCCGTCCGCGGATAGCGGCTTCTCCACCGGCTCGAGTATGTCGTTGCGGTGCTCAAACACCTCGAATTCCGGATCGGCTGCCAGCGTGAAGACGCGGCCGCCCTGGATAGTCCTGCCGTCCACCTGTAGCGCCGCTTCCACCGACTGCGTGCGCTGTGTGTTGACCACGTGCAGATATACGCGATCCGCCGTGATGCCGGCCGTCACGTCCAATTCGTCAGGGCCGTTGGTGACGTCGATCGCCTGCTCGCCCGAATGGTGTCGATACAGGCACATGATGCGCGCCACCGGCATCATGAACGACTTGCCGCCGGGCACGGGGATCATGATCGCGTTAACCTGCCAGCGCGTGCCGCAGAAGTCAGCCAGCGTCGCGATCTTCAGCTTATCGCCGTAGCGTTCGTGCATGTTCGCCAGCCGGGCGTCGGCCACGCCGGCCGCCCAACTGGACAGCACCTCGCAACGATTCCGGCCGGGCAGGGCGAAGTGGCATTCGGTCAGCGCGAGCGGCGTGTCGTAGTCTTTCATTTCCTCGTACACTCGCCGAACACGCTCCTCGTGCATCTTCACAGCATCCATCAGTGCGGCCCAGGTGCGGTCCGGGTCCTTGCGATACTCGATGCCGCGCAGCGGATTGTCGGGGTGTCCGCGGGCGGGGTTGAACATGTGGTGGAACGCGATGTATTGCAGATGCTCGCCCGCCATCTCCAAAATCCGTGGACCCCAGCCGCTGTCGCCCCAGCCGATCAGTTCGATGGAGGGGTCTTCCTGCCGCATTGCCTTGGCAAACTCGATCGTCTTGCGTCCGCAGGTCTCGACGTCCCACTCGGGGGCGTACGAAGTTTCGTTGCCGAGCTGCCACATACGGATCGTCAGCGGTTCGCGGTGCCCGTGACCGATCCGTTCCTCGTTGTCCGGATTGTTGCAGTAGCGCACCCACTCCGCAGCCTCCTTTGCGTCGGCCGTGCGGACGTCACCTTTCGGGCCGCGCATGAAGTAGGGCTTGCCATCCGACTCGAAATTGACGCACATCAGCGGCTCGGCGGCGGTCTGCCGGCAGAAGTCGACGAACTCGGCCGTGCCAACCTGGTTCGTCTCCATCCCGCCCCAACTCATGTTGTACACCGGCTTTCGCTGCTCGCGCGGCCCGACGCCTTCGCGCCAGCGGTAATGCGCCATGAACAAGCCGCCCCAGCGCAACAGCGGCGGCGCCAGGCGTTTGGTGACGTCGATCACGTCCGGACGCCAGCGGTCGTTCGCGTAATCCCACGCCGCCGACACCGATCCGTCGGTTGTGCCGAGCGGCTCCATGAATTGTTGATACAGGTACGGCGAGAGCCCGTATTTCGGCTGCGGGTTTACGCTCAGTTGCCCTTTGGCCGGGCCGCGGCGGGGCTCGGCAGCGACCGCACGGTTGCCGGCAGCGGGCACGCCCAAGGCCGCGGCACCCAAACCCACGGCCTTCAGAAAGTCACGACGGGTACCTTTTGACCTGGTCATGCGAGATCCTCGTTACAACCTGTGTAGAGTAGCGGCCGCACCACTGCGCTGCGACCGAAGCTCCGAGCCCCAGCCGGCGGGGCACGCCGCGACGAGTCAACGGCGGTTCCCGGGCGGTTCAGCGACCCGGAAGGCATAGCCGGGGTACGCGCAAAGCCGCCGGCCGCGCCTATGGCAGTAGATTGCAGTTTACCCGCAACAATACCTCATTCCAAGAGTGGTTTGTTGGCCATTGGCGATTTCCTGCCGAATCTGCTAGAATTACACATCAATATAATGGCTCAGATAATGAGTAATTGTATTGCTTACAGAGCCGGAACGGCCCGGTCGCGGCGCTGCCTGTACGCCCATGCGGTCGGAAGCGCAAGCGGTGCTGGTTTGGCAAAACGCAGAACGGAGGGGTCGGTGGTCCCGGAGCATCCGGCGTGTCTGGATGAACGGGCCGACGAAGTTAGAATGAGCCGGGAGAATCAGATGCGTCGCAACACGTTTCATGCCGTAATCACTGTCGCCATTTTGGGATGTACCATGAGTGCAGCGCCATCGACAGCCGCAGCGAGTGGATCGGACGACGCCGTCGGCGTGATTGAGAAGTGCACCTGGGGTAAGACCGCCGATGGACGAACGGTGCACCTCTATACGCTGAAAAACAGCGACGGCATCGTGATGCGTGTCGCGAACTTCGGCTGCATCATCGTTTCGCTCACCGCGCCGGACCGTGACGGCAACTTCGCGGACGTCATGCTGGGATACGACGAGCTGGGCGACTACTTGAAGGATACACGTCACTTTGGGGCCGTCGTCGGCCGGTACGGCAATCGCATCGCCGGCGGCAAGTTTACGTTAGACGGCCAGGCGTATCAGCTTTCGGTGAACCGGCCGCCGAACCATCTGCACGGCGGTGTGGTCGGCTTCGAGAAAGCCCTGTGGGAGGCCGAGGGAATCGTCGGCGACGAGCGCGTCGGCTTGAGGCTCCATTACCGCAGCAAGGATGGCGAGGAGGGCTATCCCGGCAACCTCGACGCCACGGTTTGCTACTGGCTGACCAATGACAATGAGCTGCGGATCGAATACACCGCCACGACCGACAAGCCTACGCCGATCAACCTGACCAACCACGCCTACTTCAATCTCGCAGGTGCCGGAAACGACGACATCCTGGGGCATGAGTTGATGCTTGCGGCGGACCGCTTCACGCCGGTTGACGAGACACTGATTCCCACCGGCGAGCTGCGGGCGGTTGCGGATACGCCGTTCGATTTCACGAAGCCGATGCCGATCGGGGCGCGCGTCGACGCGGACAATGAGCAGATCAAGTTCGGCGGCGGGTACGACCATAACTTCGTGTTCAGCCGCTGGGACGGCAAGCTGCGGTTGGCCGGTGCGCTTCGCGATCCGAAGAGCGGACGCCGCATGGAAATGCTGACCACCGAGCCGGGTGTGCAGTTCTACTGCGGCAACTTCCTGAACGACAAGGACATCGGCAAGGGTGGCAAGGTCTACGGCCGCCGTTCCGGCCTATGCCTTGAAACGCAACATTTCCCGGATTCGCCCAACAAGCCGCAGTTCCCATCGTGCATCCTGCGGCCGGACGAAGTGTACCGACACGTCACCGTCTACCGCTTCTCGGCCAAGTGATTGGACAGCGCAAGTGTCGCGCGGCTGACCATCGGCTGGTCCGTGAAGGCGAGCTCTCGGTCAGCCGCGGTTCGGTCGCAGCCTCGCCCTCCCGGCGTGCCGCCGGTGCCAGGCGTTACGGATTCGTCTCAGCGGGCGGTTTGTCCTTCTCGATGACTCTCACTTTGACCTTCACGGACTCGCTGGTCCGCACGCCGTCGATAACCCAGAGACGATACTCGTATTCGCCGGGCTCCTTGGGGGCGGTGCACTCGTGGATCGCCTCGTAGCCGTCGCGCGTCGGCAGTGCGCCTGATCGCGCACCCCAGCGGTAGATCAATGGCTGGCCCTCTGGGTCAGTGCTGCGTGAGCCATCGAGCTTGAATCTCTCGCCCACTTCGACCGTGACTTCTTCGTCGGTCACTGCCACGGGCGGCAGGTTCTTCGTGCGGATAGCTTCCGGGATCGGCTTGCGGATCAGCGGTGTTTCCCCCGGCGATGGCCGCAGGCTCGTGCGAATCGGGAACACGCCGCGCGTCGTTTCGCCGCGGTAGAACGCTTCGTTGAATTCGGTCAGCCCCAACGAGGCGAACTCGACCTGTTTACCGCTGACGATCTTCAGCAGCAGCAACCCCTCCACGCGCCAGACGTTCGGTGTGAAGGCGATGTCATACAAGGGGTAATCGTCGCCGCGAAACGCACCGCCGAAGGGATTCCATACCGGCAGCGCGCCTTCGACTTCATCCGTCTCGGGATCGTCCCAATTCTCGTCCGTCACCTTCGGGATGCGGAACGCCCCATCCTCATCAGTGTGCCCCATGAACTTCGGCCGGTCCGCAAAGTACTTGGTGCCGGCGTCGCCCGCCTTGGTTTGCGCGGCGTGATAGATGTAGACCGCAGCACGCGGCAGCGGCTGGTCGTCAACGTCGAAAACCTGGACGATGTGCTCGCGGATCGGGATCAGACGTCCCTGCACGCCCCAGAACCGCTGCCCGCGAAAGCCGCGGAAGTGCTGGATTTCACCGGCGTGAGCCGGGTGCAGCCACAGATGGCAGCCGTCCATCAACGACGAGTAACCCCCGCCACATGGCACGTTCATCGCCGAGGGCAGCGGCAGCATGACGTCCTGCACGCGCGGCAGCAGCGGCGTGTCGGCGTAATCGTTGCCCTGCTCATCCTTCAAGAACACACTGGCAGCGCGGACCGGATAGCCGTACAGGTCGGGCAGTGCAACGCAGGTGTGGCCGAACTCGTGCAGAATCGCCGCGTCGATCGCCATGTGGTTGACCGGCTCGCGGACGGGGAAACCGCCGTCATACCACTTGTTGGCCTTCTCCCAAGGTTGGTCGTGCCACTTGGCGCCTTCGATGGACGCAAAGAACATGTCGGAACGCAGCGCGTCCTCGATTCCGTGCGGCGTGGTGGTGGGACCGATGGTCTCGCGCAGCATCAAGTTGAAGCGGGCGCACTGGGCGTTGATCCAGTCAAAGTGGCAGAACGAGCCGACGTGGTTGATCTGGCGCTCGTTGTACCACTCTTGCAGCCGACTGTCGTCGTAAGCCCATTTCATCGCGCGCGCGATGTTGAGCTCGCAGCGCTGATTGTTCGCCTCGCAGATCTCCGCGATCCGATCCGCCGGGTCGAGCGTCACGCGGACCCAAACCGGCTCAGCCGGCCAGAGCCACTTGAAGCGCAGTTCGCGGCGGTCACGGGGCGGCAGAGCAGCGTCGATTGTTGTTTCCTCGCGAACCACGGGTTGCTCATCGGCGTCGAGCCGGTAATTGCGGTCGCGGTCGGGAAGCAGCTCGAAGCGTACCCCCGTGCCGGCCGGAACGTCCTTGTAGCCGAAGTTCTCGATGTGCACGACCGACTCGACGGCGTCGCCGGGCTCCGGCATGTTCTTGATGCGATCCACTTCGTAACGCGGCAGGCGCTCGACGTATTGAAGCACGAGGTCCGGCTGCTCGATCGGGATAACTTCAACCTCGTACGTGTCGCTCATGCCGCGGAACTCCGCGGTCAACTGGCAGCGGCCGACGGCCTGGCCGGTCACCATGCCGTTTTCGTCTACGGTCGCGATCGCTTCGTCGGAGGTCCGCCAGCCAATCATCGGCTTGGCGTCGAAGTAGCCCCACTGGCCGTAGCGCACGACATAGTCCGTGATGAACTCGAGCTTCCCGGCGGTCTCGGCCTGCAAGCCGAACTGTTTCTCGTGCCCGGCGACCACGCGCCGATCGGACGGCACGCGCAGAGCTTCCGGCGTGATTCTGATCGCGGTGTACGGGGCCGTGCGAAAGTAATCGCGGTAGACGACCGCCTTTAGACGCTCGGGACCCTCCGCGTCGAGACGCCGGCGAAAGACCAGCTCGTCCATCACGGCTGCCGATGATTCGTGGCCGATCCAGACACGCGCGTCTCCCATCGATTTTGGGTCAAGAAACCTGCAATAGCCCGCGATCGGCCCGGCGACCGCCACGCGATCGATCCAGAGCGGTAGTCCGAGCGGCTTGTCGTCCTTTGAAAACCAGGCGATTGCCACGTGATGCCACTCGCCGGCCTTCCAATGCGAGACGTCGGCCCGGGCTGCGGTCACCCCCTCCGGTGACGCCATGACGAAGCGCAACATGCCGGTCGCGGCTTTCTCGACCAGCAATCCGTTACACTGCGGCTCGCCGATCCACAGGATGCGGTGGTTTTGGCGGTCGTCGCCGCGCCATTTCGGCCGTATCCAGAAGCAGATGTACCCGCCGACTCGTTGCAGGAGTGGGTTTTCGATCGCCACCGCGCGTTGCAGATCGATGCCGTCACCCGCCGACCCAACTTCGACCGGCAGGGCATCCGGCGGGGCGGGAAGGCGCACACTGTTCTTGATCTGTGCGTCGGTGAACCAGGCCTTGACGGCGATCGGTTCGTCCGCTGCCGCTACGGACCACGCGATTCCTAAAGGCAACAAGAGCCGGATAGCTAGTTTCATTGCGTTCCTTTCCGCGAGGCACTGCTTCTGGTGCCGCCGCGCTTGGTTTGGCATATGCACGCGCACATTGGGAATCCGCGGGATGCAAAGAACGGCGCAGAACGCCACGGTTGGCCCGCAGTGTGGGTCAGTGCAGCAGCAGTTGACCGCCCAGGATGCGCTGCGCATCGCGCCGCATGTTCTCCTCCGTAACCACCCAACCGGAGCGCGTCAGGTTGAAATACCGTTCGGCGAGCACGTCAGCGATGATCTCGCGCGAGTGGGCCCATTTGTAGATAAGCTGGTCCAGCACGCGGGCGTCGCTGTGCTGCGGGATCATCGTCAGGCCGAGCAATTCGAGGCGTTCGGCGGTGATCTCACGCACGATGCTCGGATTGTTCAGGAACCACCAGCAGCCGAATGGCAACAGGTTCTTGAATTTTCGCGCCGCCACGCACAACTCATGCTGGTTCTCGCGCGAGAGCATGGTGACGAGGAAGCGCACGTCGGGGAAATCACGGCACAGGCCTTCCACCACCGCGCTGTCGGCCTTGCCGACCGAGTCGCCGGCGTCGCCTAGCGCCGGGTTCACCCGTTTCTTCACACCGACCATCATGGCGAATGGCAGGTCGTGCTCGCGCGCGATGGGGAGCACGCATTCGCCGATCAAGCGGGCCCGATCCGAACCGTCGTCCATGCGAAAACTCGGTGGAAGCGAAACTGCCATATAGACCGGCCGCATCCGATCGATCCAACGGCTGAGAAACTCACGCACGATTGCCCTGTTTTCTGGTCCAAGCTCGGCCGTCGCCCGAAAGCCCTGTTCGTTGAGTTTGCTGACGCAGTTCGCGTAGTCGTTCAGCAGAGGATCGAGCCGCAGGGCGGCTTTGAAGCGCGAGTCGTTTGGCCCGCCACCGTTCCAGACGGCCTGCTCGCTAGGATTGAACGAGTCGTTGGTCATGATGACAGTGCACACGTTGGACAGCGCGAAGACGTGGTCGATGTAGTCGGCCGTGGAGAAACCGGCGAAAAACGCGCGGATCTTATCCAGGTTCTTCTCGCCGGTCTCGAGGCCTAGATGATGCAGCGTGGTAACGACGCCGCGCGCAGCCTCGCTGATGGGCGTGTTTTCCACGAAGATGGTGTTCCAAATCAGCTCGGCCTGCTGGCGCTTGGACAAGTTCCAGAAGTCGCCGTATGGGATCTCCGGACGATACCGAAAGAACTCCGCTACCAAGTAGTGGTATGTCAGCAGTTCATCGATGCCCCAGAGCAGGACGTCCCCGAACGCCGCGCTGTGGAGGTGTGTATGAATGTCGACTATCGGCGTTTGCTCGAGAATGCGGGCGATCCGTGTTCGGAGATCGTCAAGCTCATTCATGGCATTCTCTCCAGCGTAGCCGCCCACTTGGTGGGGCACTCGCGCGACAAGCTCTCCCGGTCGAGTGTGTGTGCGTCGAAACAGGCCGCGCCTCTTGCGGTGACGCAGTCATCGTAGCCGGGGATTTGAGTTCGCCCGGAGTGACCGATGGCACATCTTCGGCGGAATCCGCTAGACAAACGGTGCGATGTGCCGGGCAAAGTGCTCTTCCAGACGGCGATAATACAAGTCCTCGTTGCGGCTCAGTACGCTGAGGAGCCGGTCCCGGATGGGTGGACGCCCGTCGTCCCGTCTGTCGGAAAGGACCGAGCCGAACGTGACATGACAGGCTTGCCGCGTGTCGGGTTGATCGAGCGTATCCGGCAGTTCCTCCTCCCGCAATCCGTCGGGGTCGACGACGCGCGACACGCTTGCGCCTACATGGTAATCGCCGGCATCTGCTACATAGCGTTGCTTGGAGAGCCGAAGAACTTCCCGAAAAAGATCGGGAGCAACGGTGCCGATCACGCGCAGCGCTTCCAGGTAGCTGGTTCCGGAGGTCTTGATGTGAATTGCCCCGTCGGCCAACTCGGCTACGAGCGGGTAGATCGAGAACTTGTCGCTGCCCGAGTGCAGACTGAGCTTGTACCCACCCAGGTGCTCGGCGAGCAGAACGTGCTTGCGGAACTCCACCCGAAATTGCTCGAGGTCACCGACATAATCGACACCTTTCAGAAAACGACCGACGAAGCGGGGTGCGATGCTGTCCCACTGTACGCCGAGCCGCTTTAGCTCCGACGCGATGTAGTAGTGCTCGGCCGCCGTCGTGGGAGTGGCGGTCTCATCTACGGCGACCTCGAACACGAAGGCGTCGCGTGCAGATCGGGCCGTCAAGTGCCGGTACAACTCGACCGTGTGAGCGATCGCGCGCCCGTATTTGACCGAGGCGTGCATGACGTCCTGTGCAGATGGCATCAACGCGAATTCGGCTCGGCGGCCCGCGATGGTTACCTTTCTATTCGCGTAGCGACGGCAGCAATCGTTCAGCGTGCACTGTAGAATGTCCCACGGAAGGGCGTCGAGCCGGACGTTCAGATCGTCCGCATCCAACCGCTCCGGCATATCCGCCACAAACTCCCCCGGGTCTGCGGTGAACATTGTGAAGCCGGCATCAATCGCGCGATCGAGATCTGCTACGGACTTCAGATGATCCGCGTCTGCGGCATAACCTGCGTGGTAACCCGCCTGAACGACACCCCACATCGCGTTGTCCACGACCTCATGCATGCTGCGCTGGATGCGCGACAATTCGCGGACGGACTGTTGCGCGAAGACCGGCGCCATGGCGCGGTTTCTGAGCGCCCGAGCGTGTCCGGGCGTCGCAAGGCCAATGCGATCGCCGGTGCCGATTGACGGCCCGCGCGTCAGGACGACCGGCGCCAGGGATGGTACTGAACTGCGCAGCGTGTGTCCGTTGTCGGCGGACAGCGGGCACAGCAGAGCAACTGTCGGACCAGTGGATGTTTCGACGCTGTAGCGAGTGCCGTGAAACCCGGCCAGAGGCTCCATGTCGGCGGAAAGCAGCAGCAAACGCTTCTGGCCGCCACTGTGAACCATTGCGAAGGCCAGGTCGTCCCACGTGGCGATCGAGTCAGGGTAGGGGCGAAGGCCGAGCACAGTGCAAGCGTGCTGGACGTCGGCGCGCCCGCGCTCGGCGAGTCCCAAATTCTCCTTTGACGACGGGCGTACCGCCATTGAGGTCCCTTCCACTGCGGGGCAGGTCGCCGGTTCGCAGCGGTTCCCGCACGCGACCGCAGTAACATCTCATAGTGCGAGTAAATATTACCAGAGACAGCCGCATCGAATCAAGCTAAATGCGTGATGCGGCGCAAAATCATTATATCAAGGGACTTACTGATACCACCCCTCCGGCCTCAAACCGCGCCAACTAATATCGACCAGCGAGCTATAAACACCGGCACGACCGGGCGCAACCAGCAGGAACACGCGAGAGCGCGTAAGCAGCAACCGCTACATCGTGTGCACTGAGTTGTTCAGCACGGCGGTCGCGATTCCGCGGATCAGCGACTCCTCACCGGCTCGTTCTACCACGATCTCGATGTCACGCGAGTAGTGATCGAACACGTCACTGCTGATCCGCTTTTGGGCGGCCTGGGCCAAATACTCGGGGCATTGCATAACCACGTAACCGGTCAATAGGAGCATATCGGGATCGTAGCAGTTGATGGCGATCGCCGTGGCACGTCCGATGTAGTCTGCTATAAGCTCGCGCACTTCGAGCGCGTATTCGTCGCCCTCGGCCACTGCCCGGCCGAAGTGGTCGAGGATGTCTTTCGGGGTGTCCTTGGGTCTGACCAGCTTCCGCAGCACCGTGTTTGCGCCGCGCTCGATATCGTTGGTGATCCG
>JAHJAR010000027.1 GCA_018814045.1 Planctomycetota bacterium
CCCCCCCCGGCCCAAACACCAGTAGCGTAACCGCCGCAGCTAACCCTGATTGGGTGCGCTCGACGTCATCCCCTCGGGCTCTGCTGCGGGAGCATTGGCGTCCACGGGTGCGGTTGTCTTCCGCGGCTGGGCGGCCTGTTTGCGGCCGTCGGCGTGGTCGGCCTTCTGCTCAGCTTGGAACGCGCTCTTCATCGGCGCCAGGATCATCACCATGCGCCGCCCATCCATACCCGGAGGCCGCTCCACCTTGACGCGCTCGCCGAAATCGTCGGCGATGCCGCGCAGCGTCGCGAAGCCGATGTCGCGGTGCATCCGTTCACGGCCGCGAAAGACCATCGTAAACTGGACCTTGTTTCCCTTCCGAAAGAACTCCACGGCCCGGTTGATCTTGATTTGACGGTCGTGCGCGTCGGTCTTCGGACGCAGGCGGACTTCCTTGAGATGTTGCTCATGGTGCTTGCGGATGTGTTTCTTCTGGCGGTACTTCCACCGGCCGTAGTCCATGATACGGCAGACGGGCGGGCGCTCCCGGGGCGCCACTTCTACCAGGTCCATTCCCGCTTCCCGGGCGGTCCGCAAGGCCTCGTCCAATGAGACGATTCCGACCTGTTCGTTCTGATCACCAATCAGGCGAATCGGCGAAATGCGGATCTGCTCGTTGCAACGAAGGTTCTGAGTGATGGGCCTCACCATCCTTTCAATGCGCTCAACTCCGCCGACGATCCCGTGGCTCGGACGGCCCGAGCTAGCCCGAACCGCTGGCCGACGATTGAACCAGAGTCGACGGAGCCTGACCCTCTCCGCCGGGCGCTGCCGCGCCTTGATTGGCTATTTCCAGTGCACACGCGGCCAGGAACTGGGCCAGCGGATAGCTCCCCATCTGCTTGCCCTCGCGCGTCCGCACGTTGACCGTTTCGTCGGCCATCTCCTGCTCGCCGACCACCAGGATGTACGGTATCTTCATCAGCGTCGCACGCCTAATCTTCGCGCCGATGCGATCGTCACCGTTGTCCAATTCCACCCGCAGGCTCGCCGCCCGGGCCGCGCCGAATACCTGTCGGGCATAGGCCGACGATTTCTCGCTGACCGTACAGATCGTCGCCTGGATCGGGGCCAGCCAGAGCGGGAACTGACCGGCAAAGTGCTCGATCAGAATCCCCACGAAACGCTCCATGCTGCCGAACAGCGTGCGGTGCACCATCACCGGCCGGTGCTCGGCGTTGTCGTCACCCACGTACGCCAGCTCGAAACGCTCCGGCAGGTTGTAGTCCACCTGCACCGTACCGAGCTGCCATTCGCGGCCCAGGCAATCCTTGACGATGAAGTCGATCTTGGGCCCATAGAACGCGGCCTCGCCTGACTCCTCGAAGTAGTCCAGTCCCGAGTCGCGGGCCGCGTCCCGGATGGCCGTCTCGGCCAACTCCCAGTTGCGGTCCGAACCAACCCACTTCTCGCGGCTGTCGTCCCGTAAACTGCAACGCACGCGGTAATCGTGCAGACCAATCACATCCAGGGCCAGCTTGGCCAGATCCATGCAGGCCTGAATCTCCGCCGGCAGTTGCTCTGGCGTGCAGAAGATGTGTGCATCGTCCTGCGTGAAGCCGCGGACGCGGGTCATGCCGGCCAATTCGCCCGACTGCTCGTAGCGATAGACGTTGCCGAACTCGGCCAACCTGATCGGCAGATCGCGGTAGCTGCGTGGCTCGGACTGGTAGATGCGTATGTGGTGCGGGCAGTTCATCGGCCGCAGCAGGAAGCCGTCCTCGTGTTCCAGCAGCTCGCGTACAACGTGCTGGTTGTGCTGTCCCATCCCGGGGCCGGGCTGGAAGCTCTTCTCCACCAGCTTCTGCGCCACACCCGCTGCGAGCTGCTCGATTTCGTCCAGGAGCCGCTGCTCGTCGGCGCTGAACCCGTCCGAATCCCCCCGCGCTATCGTCGCTTCCCACAATCCGTTCAGCTTGCGGGCCAGTTCGCTCTCAAACAGCGGCGGGAACTGGCTCTCTTTGTAGTACGGAAAATGCCCGCTCTTCCGGTACAGGTCCAGGCGCCCGATCTGCGGCGTGTACACCGGCTGGTAACCCGCCTCCAGCAACCGGTCGATCATGAACCGTTCCAGGATCGAGCGGATCACCGCACCGCGCGGCTTCCACAGTACCAAGCCGGAGCCCACCAAGGGGTCGACGACAAACAGACCCAGCTCCTGCCCGAGCTTGCGGTGGTCGCGTTTCTTGGCCTCTTCCAGCCGCTCGAGGTGCTGGCGCAGCTCCTTCTTCGTCGCCCAGGTCGTCCCGTAGACGCGTTGCAGCATCTGCTTGGAAGCGTCGCCGTGCAGATACGCGCCCGCGACGCGCATGACCTTGAAGGCCCCCACACGCCCCGTGCTCGGCACGTGCGGTCCGCGACAGAGATCCTCGAAACCGCCGCTTTCCGGCTCGCCCGTGACGTAAAAGCTGAGGACATCGCCCGTGGCGCGCTCCGCATTCTCAAGCTTGTACGGGTTCCCTTCTTCCCGCAGCTTGACCAGCCCCTCGGCGCGGGCCATTTCGAGCCGTCTGAACGGTCGATCCGCCTTCACGATCTCCGTCATCTTGGCTTCGATTCGCGCGAAGTCTGCCGGCGTGAGACTGTGCCCCAGATCGATGTCGTAGTAGAAACCGTCCTCGACGACCGGCCCGTAGACCAGGCGGGCCTCAGGCCACAACGCGCAGATCGCCTCGGCCATCACGTGTGCGCAGCTATGCCGGGCAACCTCGAGCCCGGCCGGATCGTCCAGCGTCAGCGCGCGCAGTTCGACCTCGGGGTCTCCGATCTTCGTGGACAAGTCGACAACTTCGCCGTTGAGCTGGGCCGCCACGGCGCGGCGCGCCAAGTGAGGAATGATGCCGCAGATCACTTCGGCCGCAGTGACCCCGTCGGGTTGCTCAACGAGTTTGCCGTCCGGCAACCGTACGTTCACCATGGAGATCGATCCCTCATGGCAACGACTGGTCGACAGCTACCGGCGTCGGAAAGAACTGCATACGCGACAAAGCGTCTCATACAGGTTCGGGATGATGCCACGCCGACACCGCGGCTTCGCCAGCCGCAGTACTTGTTAGAGTGTTCGTGTCCCGCGTGTTCGTAACATCAGTCCCTGCGTACCCGTTCCAGGGAGACTCCCGCGTCTCCCGACTCCATCAATACCACTTTATCGGTTCTGCCTCGGAAGTCAACCCAAAGCCGACTCCCGCCGTCCCCCTCTATCGGCATGGCTGGCCTCCGAACCTCACCTGTGTCGGCGAATCGACGCGGCCAGATATGTGGTCCTCTCCACGCTCGTCCACCCCGGATTAGGTGTCGCTAGGTGCTCACGCCCGTACAGATGTCGCCCTGCTGGTGCATCGCCTGGTAGGAATACCCCATCACGAACAGCATAGCCATCAGAATCGGCACGAGGAGCGACTGGCTCGCGGCCCACGCCCGGAAGGTCGCCCCGACCGAGGGCATGATGCTGCTCGTCACGCCCACGAAGCCCAGCACCAACAACGCCGCTCCCTGCGCCGTGGTCAACACGACCACCATGGTCCGAAAACACAGCCACGCGAAGAGCAACCCCAGGCCACCAGTAAGCGCCCCGGCACCGGATGCCACCAGTGCCTTGAACCCCAGTTGCATCGCCAGGTAGAACCCCCCCACGCCGCACGTCGCTCCGCAGACGACGATCGCCGCCGGGCGGTTCCACTTCAGCGCGCCCCCCGCCGACGCCGCCGCACCGACCAGCCCCATCACGCCCGCGGGCGAGCCTGCAAACTCGCCCAGCAACCAGCCCACGCACCAGCCCAGACAGCCGGCCGACAATACGAGCAAGGCTCGAAAGAAACGGTAGCCCTGAAAGCTGTACATCAGGCCCAGTGCCAGCACCACCAGCCCCGTCAACGCGGGCTGTACCGCCACCCAATTGAAAAATGCGCTTTGAAAACCGCTCACTACCGTTCTCTTGCGTGCGGCCGGGACAGCCGTCGAGGGGCAATCTGACCGACCTTGAGCCTCGGCCGGTTGCACCAGCACACCTTACGCGACACAACGCCGCGGCCGGGCGCGGCGTGATCGCGACATCATCCCCCCCTTGTCTCATCGTCGAAATCATGTGATTCGATGACAAGCTGAATCCCGCGGCAGCCGCCGGCTTCTGGTTACGCGAGCGGCAGCACGGGAACACCGTGAGCGGTATCGCAGCCTCTGTGGGGGTCTTGGCACAGGCTAATAACCTGCGCAAATGCGGGCGATCGGACCGCGCCACGGGGGTGTGGACCTGGTTATAGGGTGTTGTGGAGCCGGATTGTGCGGCCCTCAACGCGCGACGGTCGGGGCTGGGCCGACCGTCGGTTGGAAAACGAGGTTGCGGCGGGCGCCCCCGCGGCAGCCGCCAGGCATCAACTTGTGGCCGGCTCGGCCTCGGCGTCGTCCCCTTCCCCCGTCGCCGGACGCTTGTCGCGCGTATCGAGCAGGTTGTACGCCATTGAGCCGCCCCAGACGGCGATGACTATCAGCCAGCCCCACCCCCCGAGCGATCCCAACCAGGCCAGCGCGCGCGGCGCCACGGCCTCCAACAGCATAGTCGCGGCCAACATTAACAGGAACGTCCCAGCGGTGGCCGCCCAGAGCGCCCGCGAGATTCTCGGTAACAGCAGCCCGAAGACCAGCCCGGCCAGCCCGGTTGAAATCACGATGGCGAAGAAACTCGTCTGGAAGCTGGAGACGTTGTCGCCGA
Organism: Planctomycetota bacterium; assembly: GCA_018814045.1. Lineage (GTDB taxonomy): Bacteria > Planctomycetota > Phycisphaerae > UBA1845 > Fen-1342 > JAHJAR01. The sequence continues at coordinate 4,751 of JAHJAR010000027.1, forward strand.
GGTAAGTCCAGAGCTGCCCCAGTTGGGCCGAGGGCGACATGTCCTCCAGGGCCACCGCCCCCGGTTCAGGAAGCGTGACCAGCCCATTTTGAGCATCATAGTTATCGGCCGTGAAGTGTTGCAGCGGCTCCACCAGCACTTTGCTCGTGTAAAGCGACATCGACACCAGGATAAAGCAGCCCGCGACCAGAACGGCCATCCAGAACTTGAACAGCACCAGCCCAATGATGAATCCCAGGACGCCGACGACTGCAATAGTCGGCCAGACGGGCGTACTGATCCAGCTCGCCAGAAACGAGCCACAGATGCCTCCCAGGCCCAGGAATGCAAAGGCCGCCATCAATGGTGCCAGCCTTGCTCCCTTGAGCAGCAACACCAGTGCGAACAACCCGGTCAGGCCGATACCAACGTACGGCATCCACACTGCGTCCGACGGTATGTGCTGTGTAATAGCGTCGAAGACCGTTTGCAGCAGCTCTTTCATGACTATGCTCCAGAGTCGACGAGCGCCGATGCTAGTCGGGGTCGCCTACGATCACGCGATCCTCGGCCCGAACGTCGATCGATTTTCCAGCCGGCAACCCGCCCTGCCGTCCATACAGTGAAGCCAACGCCGCCAACTTGCGCTCGGCCGTGCCTTCGATGTTGTGCTCTTCCCCGGGTGGCAGGCCCCAGTGGATGCGACCGTTCGGCGTCAGCAGCCTGATCTGCAACCATCCCGAGCGCGGATCGCGTCGCCCCTGCCAGTTGCTCACGTCCACAGACCGCAGGCTGCTGCGGAACGCGAGCTGATCCGCTGTTTCAGCTTTGTAGAGGAATCTCGCCAGCTTCAACCCGGCGACCAAATCCGCGCCTTCCCAGCGCTGGCCGAGTTCCGGCACGCCGGCCCGCACTCCCTCGATGACGATCCAGTCGTCAGGATCGAGGAATGACTCGCGCTGGTAGCCCGGCAGCCGCACGCCGTTCTCGTCCACCAGGTACGCCAGCCCGTTCCGCAGCACCATCGTCAACGGTTTGCGGAACGTCGCGTTCACGCGTACGAGGCCATCAGAACGTTTCGCGACGCGGTGAACCTCGGACACCCACGGCGAAGCCGCCAGCCCCGCCGCCACGTGCGCACACAGGTCTCGGGCGTATATGTCATCATCCGACCGCAGATCGGCCATCTGCTCGATTTCCGCAAGCAGTTCCATCTGCTCGGGGTCGGCCAGCCAGTCTGGCAGCTCTTCCCACTCGAGTCGGCATGGTTGTGTGGCGGCGATGCCCTGCGCAACAGGCTGCAAGCGGTGCAGGCCGTACGCCACCGCGGAGAACGTCAACAGCCAACTCACAACGACGGTCGCGCGCCAGAATGATTGCCGAGAAACGCGCGCGCCATCGCTGTTGCCGCACTGTGTTCTCGGTCGGCGGCCGGTCTTGCTGGTTTTCTTCACGCGTTTCACGACAGCTCCTCGGCGGCCATGAAAACGAGTCGTTCGACCAACTCGTCAAACTCCACGCCGACCCGCGCCGCGGCCTTGGGCACCAGCGAGTGGCTCGTAAAGCCTGGTAGCGTATTGACTTCCAAGAACCACAGCTTTCCGGCGCCATCGACGATCCAGTCCACGCGCGCCAGGTGTCGGCACTCCAGCAGCGCGAACGCCTGGCTGCTCAGCGCGCGGGCGCGACCCAGCAACTCCTTCGAGTGGCCAGCGTCGAAAACGTATTCGGTGGCATCATCCTGGTATTTCGCCTCATAGTCGTAGAAATCACGCCGGGGCCGGATGCAGATCGGCGGCAACGTCTCGTGCCCGACAATCCCTACCGTCAACTCGTCACCGACGACGAACTGCTCGACCAGCGCCCGCCCAAAACCACGCACCACCGTTGTGACAGCGGGCGCGAGTTCATCCCCGCGCTCCACGACAAATGTCGCCACGCTGCTACCCTGGTCGGCTGGTTTGACGACTACCGGCAGGTGCAGCCCCTGCAACGGCAGATCGGCGTTCGACTCTGTCCGAATCTCGAACGCCGGCGTGTCGAGCCCGTGCTCGCGCACTACCTCTTTCGTGGCTATCTTGTCGATGGCCAGCGCCGACGCCCGCGCCCCGGAGCCAACAAACCGGATACCGCGCTCCTCCATCAGGCGTTGCACGGTTCCGTCCTCGCCGAACGTACCGTGCAGAGCCGGGAACACGACGTCCGCCGGTTCGGACAATGCGTCCAGATTGTCGGGGCCGATGTCGGCGACGTGGACTCTGTGACCGCGCCGCCGCAGCGCCTCAGCCACCGCCCGCCCCGAATCCAGGCTCACGGCGCGCTCCGAACTCGGGCCGCCGCATAGCACCGTCACCCGCAGTCGTCGTCTCGCGTTTGCCTCGTTCATGGGAGATGCAACTCGGCCGCCTGCCTATGGCGACTCCCTTCACCACACCTCGATCTCGAGTTCGAGTTCGATGCCGCTGGCATCGCGCACGCGATCCTTCGCGAGCTGGGCTAAGTCTACCACATCGCGAGCCGTAGCGCCAGGGTAGGCAACGATGAAGTTGGCGTGCCTGGTACTGATTTCCGCCTCCCCATGTCGGGTGCCCTTTAGCCCCACGGCATCAATCAGCCGCCCGGCGAAATCGCCTGCTGGATTCTTGAAGATGCACCCGGCCGTGCGACCGGTGAGCGCCGGCTGGCTGCTTTGCTTTTCGCGCCAGATCGCCTGGAAACGTTGCCGCAGAGTGTCCCCGTCGCCCGGCTCCAACAGGAAGGTAGCCCGCACCACGATGTCGTCCCCCAGGGCGGTGTGCCGGTAGGTGAACCCGATTTCACCCGCGCGGCGGGTGGCTATCTGTCCCCTGCGGTCGATGACGCGCACTTCGCGAACCCAACTCGCCACTTCCCCGTACCGGCCGCCGGCATTCATGCGGATCACGCCGCCGACTGTTCCCGGTATTCCGGCCAGGCCCTCCAGACCGCCCAATTTCCAGGCCAGGCAGCGTTTCACGAGTTTCGGGAAATCAGCGCCGGCGCCGGCCAAGACCACGTTCCCCTCGCGCCGCACGCCGGTGAAAGCGGCGCCCGCCAGGTGGATGACGACGCCGTCGAACCCCGCGTCGGGCACCAGCACGTTTGCCCCGTGCCCCAGGACTCGCCACGCAAGCTCGCTCTGCTGACAGCGGGCAAGAACCTCGGCCAACTCGTGCTCATCACGCGGCTCGACGAACCAGCGCGCTGGTCCACCCAGCCGGTACCACGTGTAGTCCCGCAGTGGGACATCAGCGCGGCAGATCGCTTCCAAGCCGTCGCACCAGCTCATCGGCGACTTTCCAGATCGTGCCCGCCCCCATGGTCAAAACCAGATCGCCGGCCGCTACCTCGCGGCTGAGGAAATCGACGATGGCATCAAACGCCGGAATATGAACCGCATCGCCCCCGCGGACTCGGATGCGCTCGATCAGGTCCGCCGCACATACGGCTTCCCGATCGCGCTGCGTATCGCGGACAAAGTAGATGTCGGGCACGACGATCCGATCCGCCAACTCGAAGCTGCGCGCGAAATCCTCGAGCAGAAACCGTGTCCGCGAGTGCTGGTGCGGCTGAAACACGCACCACAGCCGGCGGGGCTGGAAGCGCTCGCGGGCGGCATGCAGCGTGGCCTGTATCTCCGTGGGATGATGCGCATAATCGTCGAGGACGTGGACACCACCAGGCGAACCGCGCTGCTCGAGCCGGCGGCGCACACCCCGGAAACCGGCCAAACCTTGCTCAATCGCTTCCAGCGATGCCCCGGCGTGCGTCGCCAGAACTGCCACCGCCAACGCGTTGCAGACGTTGTGCCGCCCTGGAATCCCCAATCGGCAACGGCGCTGCTTCTCGCCGCGCCTGACGAGCGTGAAGGAGTAGTGCCCGCCCTGGACAGCGATCTCCGTCGCCCGCCAGTCACCCACGCGGCCGCAGCCGAAGGTCTCCACCGGGGCGGCGGTCCGCTCCGCCAACTGCCGGCAGCGCTCATCATCGCCGTTCAACACCACCAGCCCGCTGGCTGGCACGCGGCCCGCGAACTCCACAAACGCTTCGGTGATCGCCTCCAGCCCGTCGTAGTAGTCGAGATGGTCCTCCTCGATGTTGAGGACCGCCCCGTAGCGCGGCCATAGGTTCAGAAACGACCGGTCATACTCGCATGCTTCGGCGACAAAGCACGGCCCGTCACCCACGCCGCTGCCGCCGCCGAGTTGCTCCACGACAGCCCCGATCACAAAGCTGGGATCGAGCCCGGCCAGGCGCAGCACATAGGTCAACCAGGCCGTGGTGGTGCTTTTCCCGTGTGTGCCGCTGATCGCGATTCCCGTGCGCGGTGACATCAGGGCCCCGAGCATCTCGGCGTACTTCATGATGCGCAACCCGCGCCGTGCCGCCTCGGCGAATTCCGCGTGCGCGGGCGGGATCGCCGCTGAGACGACCACGAGTTCGGTTTCCGCCGGCAGCGCCGCAGCGTCTTGCCGCGTTGTGATCCGTGCGCCGTGCTGCTCCAGTTCGGTCAGCATCCGACCGGGCTGGCAATCGGAACCACTGACCCGCGCACCCTCACGTAACAAGACGCGCGCCAGGCCGGACATTCCGGAACCACCTATTCCAACCATGTGAATACGGGTATCGCGAAACTGCCCGACCGCGCCGGCGGGCGTCACGCTCTCAGACTTCGAGGACGTCGTAGCGGGAGTCATAGCCACCACTGCGAAGATAGCAGGCCAACACGCAAATGACAACCACGCTCCGGCAGCGGACCAAATCACCGCGCGCGATTCGGCGACGTCGAAGAGCCGCGGGCTCCAGCCTGCGCGGCCACACGTCCGGGGAACTGCCGCAAGCTCGCGCACGGTGATTTGGGCCGGCGGAATCCGCGCGGCGACCGCTTTGCACTTTTTGCGCCCGCGTGTTAGACAATCGCAGTCCACGGTCGCCGAACGGCCGGGAGGTGTCTGAACAGAACGGATCTTGGGGACGCATGGCCGCTACGCCCCACCAGGATGGCATTAACGCCGACGCTGTGCGGCTCCGCCGGCACTACTCCCGCGCCGCCCTGGCACTGGCCCTGCTGTTGCTCGCCGCGACTTATCTGCTGATCAGTCCACCGGCCGACACTGGGTATCCGGGTGCCAAGCCGTGGCGCGACTTCTCCGTCCTGCGGTCGTTGACCGAAGTGATGTCGCTGGGTGGCCACCTCCGTACCCACCGCGGCACAGAGATCAAGGATTTCGCCTTTCATCTGGCCGCCGCCGCCGGCCTGGTTTTGCTCGCGCTGCGCACGGTCGTGGCTCAGAACCTAACCCGGCCGCGCCCGACTCTCAAAGGCGCTTGGTTCTACGCCCAGGTTCTGTTGGCCGGCTGGGTGGCCCTCTCGTTCGTCAGCGCAACCTGGTCGGGCGACGCCGCGCTGTCGCTGTCGCAGAGCGCCTTGTATGCCTTGGCACTGGCGTGGGCTATCGCGCTGGCCTGGACGCTCGATGAGCACCACTTGCCGCATCTGCTGATCGGTTTTGTGGCTATCGCCGCGGTCGGGGCCACGCTGTGCATCTGGTACCACTGGGAACGCAATCCCTACCACCGTCCGGGCTTTCCCATCGGCAACCCCGGTCCACTGGGCGCCTGTTTTGCTGCGGCCATCTTGATCGCGGTGTGCACGCTACTGGCGGCGGGACGTCGCTGGCGTCAGGCGCGAAAGCTGCCCTTCGAGTGGCCGTTCGTGGCCGTGGCGGCCGCGGCCCTGATACCGCTGATCTGGTGCTTTGTCCTGACCTACTCGCGGGCGGCCATGATCGGCCTGCTGGTTGGCCTGCTGGCGCTGGTCTTCCTGCGCGCCGGCCGGCGGACACGTTGGAGCATCTCGCTGGTGGCGGTCGTGCTCTTCGTGGTGCTCGGCTGGTGGATGTACACGCAGCGTCTCGACCAGAGCATGGCGCGCGGCTCGACGCTACGTTTCCGGTTTTACGCGTGGCGCTATGCAACCGAGTTGTGGATGCAGCGCCCCATCAGCGGGGGCGGAGCCGCGGCGTACACACGCTTCTCCGGGACTTTGGCCGCGCGCGACCGCGAGCTCGACCCGGCCGCTTTCATGGGCGACTGGATCGCACACGCCCACAACGAGATGTTCGAGGTCTTCGCCGAGATCGGCCTGATGGGCGGGGTCACCTTCGTCGGCGGGTTCGTGGCCGCGCTGATTGCGGCCGCCGCTCTGTTGCGCAGCAACCTGACGTACGAGCGTCGCTGGCTGCTGATCGGGCTGATCGCCGCCTTGGTCGCATTGCTGACCGATCTGATGTTCAGCGTCGGGCTGCGGCTGGCCGGCATGCCCGCGGTCTTCTACACGCTGTTGGGAGTGCTTTGGGCTGCCTGCCGTAGTGACGCACAGGGCTCGGAGCTGACCGACACGCTCGCCACCGTTGCGGCTCGTGGTGGACCGGCGCTGCGGCAACCGTCGCTGCCACGCGTCGCGGTCGCCACGCTGGCAGTCCTGGGCGCCCTGCTGGCCGGCGGGCTGGCCCTGCGCAACTGGTCCGGTGTGCTCCACGAGCAGGCCGCCTACACCGCCCTCGCAGAGGAACGCCACAGCCCTGCGCTCCTGCACGCCCAACTGGCCGAGCAGCGCCTGCTCGAACCGGTCCGCAAGCTGTTCGCCAACGAACGCGCCGTGCGCGCCCGACTGGGACTGGCCCAGGCCGCGCATCAGCGGCTGTTCGAGCAATCGCTGGCCACCAGCCAAACCGCCTCCGCGTCGCAGCCGGTCAGCGCGCCCCAGGCGGTCACACTCAGCGAGGTCATCGAGCTGTACAGCGCGGCGTACCTGGCAGCCGGCCAGTTGGACCAGCGCGCCCCGACACTCCAGCGCATGCCCGCGGTCGCCGCCCGCTGTGCCGAGCGGCTGGCCGACCTGAATCGCAGTGTGAACGCGAACCTCGCGCAGCAGTGGATCCAGCGCGCCTGGCGCGCCTGGGTCCGGCAACGCGACATCAACCGCTTTGACGTCGAGGCTCTGCTCGCACTTGCAGAATGGCCCGGCTATCCGATCCCGCTGAGCGACAAGGTCGGCATGCTGCGCGACGCCCTGCGTCACGGATTCCCCAACGCGCAATGGGTCACCGTCCTGCAACAACTGGACGGGCAGCGAGGCTTTGCTGAAGTTCTGGAGCGCTACGTCCGGGCCGTTGGCCCGATCAACCCTCAAACGGAGATCGACTTGCTGGTCGCCTCGCGGGCACCGGAGACCTGCCGCCTCGCCGCACAGTGGCATGGTTTGCACGGCGACTTCGCGGCGGCGGAGCGTTACGCGGGGCAGGCCGCCTTGCTGTACGATCCGATGCGGGCGCGCTTCACCAGGCTGTTTTCGGTGGCCCTGGCCGAGCAGGCCGAGTATGCCTTGCGGGCGACGCCGCTCGAGCCTGGTCGGGCCGTCGCGCTGTCACGCGCGGCGCTCGAGGCGCTGCCGATTATCCAGCAACAGAAATACGCTCAGATGGCGGCCGAGTATCGCTTGCGCCTGGCGCGCTATCTGCTTGCCAACGGCGAAGAGGATGCCGCCCGCGCGGCGCTGCAATTGGCGGTCGGCGACACGGCGCCCTTCGAGCAGCGCCTGGCCGACATGTACGTCTGGCTGGCGCAGACGTTCGTTCGCCTGGCCGCGGACAAACGCCCGCCGATCGCTGACTGGCTCGCCGCTGCCATCCGCCTGGAACCACGGCACCTGCGCGCCTGGGGTTGGCGGGCCTGGACGGCGGCTGAGACCAACGACCCCGCGGCGGTAGAAACGGTGCTCGCGCAGGCCCGGCAGGCTGGCCTGAGCAGGGAGCAACTCGACCAGATAGCGCGCAGCCTGCGGCAGGAGTTCCCTGAACTGGAGTTGAGCGGGATGACCGCGGAGCCCGAGAGTCAACCCGCTCCGGACGGCAACGAGGGCTAGTGTAGTGTCTCACAATCCCGCGTCCTTTCGAGCCGAGACCGTGAGGGAGCGGTTGTGTCGAGAACCGGTCAGCACCGCCGGCAACCGCTCCCTTACGGTCGCGGCTCCGGTTTGAATACGATGCCATGATTGTGAAACACCACAGCAGCCGCCGGCAGCGCACCAGCGCCCGTGGGAGACACCGATGTCCATCGGAGTAACAACGTTGTCGAGCCTGGCCCGAATTCGCGACTTCAAGTCCAGGCGCGCCAGCAGCTACGATCGCACCGGCGGCAACAGGGATGCAGCCGAGATCGCCCCGGGGGCACGCTACACGTTTGCCGAGTTGGACGGGCCGGGCTGCATCAAGCACATTTGGTCCACCAACAGCCTGGCTCACCAGCGCGACGCGATGCGCAGCGTCGTGCTGCGCATGTGGTGGGACGGTGAGCGCACGCCCAGCGTCGAGGTGCCGCTGGCCGATTTCTTCGGCGGCGCGTTCGGCATCTGCAAGGACTTCTGGTCGCTGCCGCTGCAAATGAACCCCAGCGGCGGACGCGGGATGAACGCCTGGTGGCCGATGCCGTTCCGCCAGCACGCGCGCCTCGAAATCCACAACGACCGGCACGAACCGCTGCACTTCTTCTACTACGTCGACTACGAGGTTTATCCCCGCTGGGAAGAAGACCTCGCCTATTTCCACGCCCAGTGGCGCCGCGAGAATCCCACCGCCGGCTGGGGACACAAGGACTTGAAGAAGGACAAGAAGGTCCTGGAGTGGTATTGGAAACGGCCCAACCGTACCGGCGACGACAACTACGTCATCCTCGACGCCAAAGGCCGCGGCCAGTACGTCGGCTGTCACCTCGACATCGACTGCTTCCAGCGTGAGAAAAACGACTGGTACGGCGAGGGCGACGACATGATCTTCATCGATGGCGAGCCGTGGCCGCCAAGCATGCACGGAACCGGCACCGAAGACTACTTCAGCGGCGCCTACTGCCCGCGCGATGTATACAACACCCCCTACACCGGCATCACGCACTACAACGGCTCAGGCGAATGGGGCGAGAACGACTGGCCCTTCCGCGGCAAGAACTCGCTGTACCGCTTCCACATCGAAGACCCGCTCCGCTTCGAAAAGTCGATTCGAGTCACAATCGAGCACGGGCACGCTAATAAACTATCCAACGACTACAGCAGCACGGCGTACTGGTACCAGTTCGAGCCGCACGCTAGTTTTCCAAAACTTCTGTCAGCCAAACTGCGCCTCCCGCGCCCGGACTGGCCGGAGTTTTCCCCGCCGCCGGGTACGCCGGCCCGGCCACCCAAACGACCGAAGCGACGTTCACGTGGGAAGACGTAGCTGCCGCCTCGGGCGCCACGCTGGCCGCGAATGCGCTCTAATCCAGACGGGCCGCGATGAGCCATCCCGCGCCCAGGCGGCGCGGCCGCGTTGCCGCCGGCAGGCGCAGCGCCTCGGCCATCGTGCGGACCCCGCGGCCGTTGAGCGCGTTGACCGCCGCCACTCCGCCGACGAGCAGTGGTGCCATGTAGATGTGCACTTCGTCCGCCAGTCGCTGATCAAAGAAGCCGCCCAGCACGCGGCCCCCACCCTCGACCAGCACGTTGGTCATCTGGTGTTCGCCGAGCACGTCGAGCACGGCACGCAGTGAGACTCCGTCCACGGCGCCGGTGCGGTCGACCGGCACCCGGTGTACCAGGCAGCCCGCTTTGCCAAGCGCGTCGGCCCGCCCGCGCGGCGCACGCGTGCTGCAAAAAAACCAGGTGGGGACTTCGGCCGCCGTCTTGACCACGCGCCGGCTCGGCGGCGTGGTCAGGTCCGTGTCGAGCACGATACGCGTCGCGCGCCGGCGCGGCCGCCCCACTCGGCAGGTGAGCAGCGGATCGTCCCGCCGCACCGTCTCGGAGCCGACGATGATCGCATCCAGACGCCCGCGGCGGCGATTCGCATGCGCACGCATCTGCTCATCCGTGACCCAGCGGGCGTCGCCGGTGTGGGTGGCAAGCTTTCCATCCAGGCTCTGCGCCCACTTGAGAATGACCCACGGGAGCTTCTGTCGGACCAGTTTCAGGTACGGTGCGTTGAGTCGCGCCGCTTCGCCGGCGAGCACGCCCACGTCAACCTGTATACCCGCACCGCGCAGCGTGCGGATCCCGCGGGCCGAGACCCGCGGGTGCGGATCCCCCATCGCCGTCACCACCCGTTTCACGCCCGCCGCCAGCAGGGCATCCGTGCACGGCGGCGTCTTGCCGTGAAAACAGCAGGGCTCCAGCGTAACGTAAACCGTCGCCCCCCGGGGCCTGCCGCGACAATCCCGCAGCGCCTCGACTTCCGCGTGCGCTCCGCCGAACCGTCGGTGATAGCCCTTCCCAACCACCTTTCCGCCCCGCACGATGACGCAGCCCACCATGGGATTGGGCTCGACCGAGCCCTGCCCCCGCGCGGCTAGTTGCAGCGCCCGCCGCATGAAACGCTCGTCGTCAGTTCGCGCCGCGCCCACGTCGCCGATCGCCTCCGCTGGGTCTACTCGACGTCTTCGGCCGCCGCACCGGCCGCGACCGCCTCCTCGCGCTCGAAATCCATGACGAAATCGTCGTTCGTCAGGCTGACATCGGTCCTGATTTCCTCGTAGAAATACGCGGCATCGATCAGACCCGAGCTGAGCTTCAAGACCGTCCCGGCCGGCAGATCCGTTTTCACATCCACGTAGAGCTCCTGCATCGACACCCGGTAACGCCAATCGGGGTACTCCAGGTGGATATGGTGCACGACCTGTCCGGACTGCGGCAGAACCAGCAACCCCATATACGTTACGACCACTTCCTCCCCCGCCTCGGCTATGGGGACCAGCGTCCGCTCCAGCAGACGTTCCAGGCCGAAGTCCGTCAGCGGCCGTTTCGCCTCGCCCCAGATCACCGGCGTCTGCAAGTCCACTGCCGTCACGCTGGGTTTCAGCCCGAACGCTCCATGCCGCGGGACAAAGCGGACCTTGTTGTCGTACTGCCCCTCGATGTAGACCGATTCGCCGTACTTCACATCCGGATCCAACCACTTCATTCGGATGCTGAACGGCTCTCGGCGGAACCAGCACGAGATCCGCTCCGGTCCCTTGAGCATGTTGAACAGCCCGCGCCGTTCGTGCCTGGTGAATGTCAACTGGTATTGCGCAAGTCCGGAGCACTTCACGGCCACCGCGTGCAGGTACGCCACGGGATCGGCGCGCACAAGCTCGGCCCGCGTGTCCGCCTCGGCAGCCAACATGCCTGCGACCTGCCCCGCCTGGGGCTCGATGCCCTTGCCATTGCTGGCACACCCCAACGGCGACGCCACCGCCAGCGCCAACAGCCACAATAGAACACCGCTAAGTCTTGCTGCGCGTCTGGTCACAGTCTCAGGCTCCTCTGAAATCCGCCCGGTATGAGCGGCGGCTCGCACCCTCAGCAGCCCGGCCATTGTAGCAGTTCCCCCGCCGCGCCGTCATCTCGGCGTCCGTCTCAGCGCTCCGCCAGCATCGGCTTGACCACATCCGCGTACGACCAGCGCCATCCCAGTACAACTCGGCGAACCACACCCGTCGAATCCAGCACACGCAGCACGGGGTATTCCGGCGGCGCTTCGATGGACTGCAACGGACCCGCCAGAACAACGGTCAACCCGTAGCCGCAGCGTTTTGCTGCCCGTTGTCCACGTAGCGAGTCCTGGTCGAGGTTGAGCGCCACGACATTGACCGCGGCGCCCGCCAACTCGTCTTGCAGGCGCCGCAGCACTTGCAGCCCGCGCAGCCCCCAAACCGACTCGCTGCTCCAGAGGTACTCGATGGTGACCTTCCCGCGCAAGGCCTCGCTGTTGCAGCTTTGGCCAGCCACATCCTGCAACGACCAGGCCTGGGCCACGCGACCGAGCCAGTACGCCGCGTAGCGGGCTTGGGCCCGCAACGCCACCTCCTCGTGCGGAAGAGCCTGGCGGCGTGTCTGCCCCAGAGCGGCGAAGGGCGAGTTGGCGTTGGGCTCGAGGTCCGCCCGGAATGCGGACCAGACTCGTTCCAACCCGCGAAACACCTGCTCGGCTCGTTCCGACTGCCTGACCAGTTCGTCGCGCAGACGGTCCTCACTTTGTAGCACGCACAGGTAGCGCGGGGTTTCCGTGGTCCGCCGGCTGCACCAGCCTTCGTCGAGCCGTGCCCTCTGTCGCAGCGTGGTCACCACGTCAGTCTGCTGCGCGGACTGCTCGTCCACGACGCGCGCCTCGATCCGCGTAACGACCTGCCCCTCCGGGTCGAGCCAGAAACGCCCGCTGTGGGTTTGCCCCATGATCTCGCTGACCCCGGTCGGATCTTCGACCTCGTACTCGCACTTGATCGTCCCACGCCGGCGCTCATCCGCCCCAATGCGCGTGCAGCGCCACCGCCGCCCATAGACGTCCGGCGGTCCGCGCCACGTCGCCCGGGGCTCAGCCGCCGGCCGGAGCGGCGGGACCACGTCCAGAAGCGTTTCCAGGGGGCCGATGCGGGTCTTCATACCCGGCGGCCAGCGCCTCTGCCCGCGGCTGTCAAGGTAAACCAACAGGCCACGCAGCGGGCCGGCCTGACCGCTGACAAGGCGAGTACTGTCCAACAGCACCAGGAGGTCGCCCTCACGCTCCGTCAGGCAGCGCACCTGTATCCGGTCAAACGTCTCCCAGCGCTGCTGCCGGTCGGCGAGCGAGACCACCAGCGCGCGACGCTCGTAGGTCAACCAATCGCCAACACGCAGGCCATAGCGCAGCGGCGGCTCGTCCCCGCGCGCCAGGCCCCCAAGCAGCGCGACGCCAAGTGCGAGATACTCGAACCGCGTTCGCACGTTGTTCCGTCCTGCGTCTCTCACAGCCGCCTCCGCGTACGTCCGCCAGAGCCTCGTCCACCCACTGGCCGGCAGGTGTTCTCCGCCACGGCTCCGGCGCGCAGCGCTGTCCCGGACGCAGTCTATCAGGTGCCAACAACGGCCGGGATGGGGCGCGGCGGTTTCTTCTCGACGTCTGGAGGCGCCCAGCGCAGCGTCTCCATGGCCCGGGCGCGGTCCGTGCTGCACAGCCGCTTGTCTGCTCGCACATTATCAGTCGCGGACCGGTTGGCCATCCGCACCCCGTACCCAATTCGGCCATCCCGATTTGACTTCCCCCCCGGCGGATCGAAGAGTGTTCTTGGACGGGGATGGGCCGCTTCCGATCGTCGGATCGGAGGTGAGAGCAAGTGGACGCTTCCGGTGCGGCGGGACAGCCAATCCCATTGGCTACCCCGTTGCCAGTCCATCACAGGCAGCCGCCACAGGGCGCGGTGGAAAGACGCGCCGTGGAGGGCACCGCGCAGGCTTCGACGCCGGACGCGGAGTACCGCCAAACGGTCTATGAGCCGGGGCGGGCCGTGATCCGTCTGTTGCGGGAATACGCAGAGCAATTTGCCACGATTCTCGAGCAGACAAAGAGCGTCGAAATCGCGGAGGCCATGACCGGGTTCAATACAACCCCGGGAATGACCGGCCCGAACCACGTCGACACCTACGCCTGACCTCCGGCCGCTGCTCGGCCGGGGGCAGACCGTGCCCTGCCGGCGTAGCGCACGCGGCTGGTACGTATGCGCAGCGCGCGTGTCGTACTGCGGTGGGTAGTGTGCGCTTACGCCATCTTCAGCGTGCGCCGCCGCGCACTGGCTTGGCGCATCGCCGGAAAGATGTAGCGCTGGGCGACGACGTCCCAGCTCATTCGTTGGGCCAGTTCGTATCCGGCCTGCATTAATCGCGCTTCCTCTTCCGCATCGGCCGGCAAGCGCTGGAGAATCTGCGCGGCGACATGGCGGGCGCTCGCCAACTCGGCTTGGCGACGCTGGCTGTGTTCGATCTGCATGGCCTGCTTGATGCTGGTCGGCTGTTGGCCGGCGTGGATCACGTCGGCCACGATCACACTTGGCGCGCCGTCCCTGCCGCCCGCTTCGGCGAGCATTCCGGCACAGCCACACGAGCTGCTCACCACGCACAGCCCCCCGAAAGTCAGCGGCTCCAGCGGCGAAATGCCGAACGGCTCATACAGGCTCAATCCGAACTCGACGTCCGTACCCCGCCGCAAATCCATGAATTCGATTTCGGCCGGTACCCGGCTGCCACACGTCTCGCGACTGAAGCCAAACTGGTTTATGTACACCACCGCGCAGTTGCGCGACCGCGCGTTGAACGCCTGGACCCGCCGATAGTATCTGGCCTCGCCTGCGGTCAGATCCGGCGGTCCCTCGCGGTGCGCCAGCGGCCAATTCCACGCCGCTTCCATGTGGCGGATGTCCTCGACCGGACGCCGTGGCATCTCGGTCGACAATACCAGCAAAACGGCCGACTGCCGGCGGCGAGTCAGCTCGGCATCCAGCGCTTCCAGAACGTCCAGGTCACGCCAGAGGGCCTTGCTCATGGCCAGGCGGGTAACGTGGGTGAAAATCAGGTCGGGCGCCCAACCCAGAAGCGTCTGGCAATACCGCCGCAACTGCGCGCGGCTGGCGCCGCGTTCCGCGGGTGTGATCTGGACGACCGGGACGCCGTTGTACGCGATGTTGATATCCGCCTCTGCGAACCTCGGGCCCAGAAACTCCAGCTCGTGGACCACGTGATGGCCAACCGCCAGGATACCGTCGCAATAGCGCGCCGCATCCACGACCGCATGCTTGAAGTACTCGAACTGGGAACCGAAGACATCGTCCATGTAGAGCCGCTGCCGCCGGGCCAGCTCCAGCATGTTGTAGAACATCACGTCGTGCCCGGGGTGCTGCTCAACGATACGCCGCACGGCAGCCACTTCGTGTGCGTAGAACAGCGAGCGATAGCTGTTCGGTTGGCCGAACGTCAGGGCATGCGCGGTCGGCACGCCCATGAACTCGTGTGCCAGCACGATGGTGGGCTGGTCGGCGTTTCCGAGTTGCATGGCTTCGAGTACCGCGGCCGCCGGCGCCGCCACCTGCACATACTGCTCGAACTCCCAAATGTGCTCGAAGCGCTGCGACTGAAGCCCGCAATGTTCCCAAAGCAGCCCCTTGAGCTCGTTGACCCGCTCGCGATTGATCCCCCGCAGATCGACCAGCAGCACCTCGCACGCGGTCCGCCGGCCACTCGGCTCGTCCTCGAGCGGACGCCGGCCGTAAACTAGGTGCACACCGAACTCGCGCTCGATCTGACGGAAGGAATCGACGTACGGGCCGCCAAACACCTGGTCGCGCGAGGAGTACTCGAGCTCCCCGCCTGGCCCTAGTCGCACGGTGTTTTCCGGGTAGAACAGGGGGCAGACCAGCACGGTACGCCCCACCGCTTCCCGATAGGGCCGGCTGTTTATGAGACCTTCCAGGACGGTCCCAATCCCACCTACCTTGTAGACCGCCTCGTGTGTTACGTGGATGACGTTGTGCAAGTGCAATCCTCAGACTGGACCACTGGCGGTGCTATCGACACCCGGGCGGTGCACGTGTACTTACACGTTTGTCCCACTCCTAAGACCTGGAAGGGGCCACTTGACGAGGCTCAGCTACCGCTGCGCGGGTGATAATCGGGACCGCCACTCGCCTTGCAGCCGGGCGTGGCAGATGGTGCCCGGCTGGCCGCTGCGGCCGTCGAGGGCGGGAAACGACCGCTGGTCGAGCTACTGGGCCGCCTGCTTCAGCGCATTGATGCGGCGGGCGAGCCGGCTCTTGCGGCGGGCCGCCGCGTTACGGTGCAGCGTGTTCCGATTCGCTTCGCGATCGAGCGCGCGACAGGCCTCGCGGTAGGCTCGCTCGGTGCCTTCGACGTCGCCAGTCTTAAGCGTGTCCATGCACTTGCGAATCCGCGTCTTGAGGGCACTCGCCCGGGAGCGATTCAGGGCGCGCCGCTTGACGTTCTGTCGAATGCGTTTCTTGGACGAGAGAGAATGGGCCACTTGTACTTCCTTTGCAAATCTTCTGGTTACTTCAGACTTTCGTGCCTCTGGCGGGCATCTCCCTTGGCGTAGTCATAGTCCTGCCGCAACAGCTTGCCGTAGGTTGCCCGGGCTTCTTGCTTCAGACCCTCGGCTTCGTAGGCACGTCCCAGCCAGTAGGTGAGGGCCTTGCTTAGATCGTCGGTCAGTTCATAGTCGTCGAGCGCTTCGCTGAGCACTTCGCGGGCCTGCGTGAAGGCCTCCTTCTCATAGAAGCTGCGCCCGATCAACAGGGCACAACTCATGCGGTTCTTGGGATCGGCCTGGGCCGCCTGCAAGACCGGAATCGTCTCGTCGAAACGCCGACTCCTGAACAATACGCTGCCCAGACGGAACTTCAAGCGCAGATCGGTCGGGTAGTTGGCACAGCGCTCGGTGTGTACCTCCAACTCGACCGCCGCCTGTTCGGCTGCCGCCAGACGCGCCTGCTGGCGATCCTCGTCCGCCCCGCTCTCCTTCGCCTTGGCTTCCAAGGCGCCCGTCTGCCGCGCCAACTGTCGCAGGCGCAGTTCATCGGCCCGCAGCTTGAAGCTGTAGTTCCGCGACTCCTGGTACGCCTTCATCAACAGCGCGATCGCCTCGTCATCTTCCTTCCGCGACTCCCGGCGCGTCAGGGTGTCCACCAGTGCGTTGATCTTCGCGGGGACGTCCGGGTTTTCCTCGTATTCACGCCGTGCCGCGGCGATAAACGCGTCCAGCGTCTGATCGCCTTGTTGGACTCGGTCGGCATCGTGCAGCAGCTTCTGCTTGTCCCCATCCTGCAACGACTCGCGGAAAGTACCCGCGTCGCCGTACTTGCCCCGCGCAATCGTGAGCTTGCCGGACATATCGCGCTGCAGGTCGCGCAGGGCGTGGTCGCCCGGTGAACGGATCATCAGGTAATCGATCGATTGCAGGGCCAGTTCGTAAAACTCCGTCGCCAGGACCGGGTTGCCCTGGTTGTCTGCACGCCCGGCGGCGTTCTCCAGCACCTCCCGGAAGGCCTTGAAACGGCTGCTGTTGGGCTTCTTGTCCTTGCGCAGCGACTCCATTACCAGCGGCGCGATCCACTTGATCGTCTCGTTCAACTCGGCCCGGTTGGCGTTCTTCAGCACACCATCGAGATAGTTGTTGTTGGTCGGGTCCTTCGCGAGCAGCAACTCCGCGTTCAGCAGACTCTGTTTGGCGTCCTTGGTGGACATCGAGCGCTTGATGCCCTCCATCATGCCCGGTTTCTTACCGCCGGCTTGGTGCCGCTGGATCGCCAGCGAGCGCAGGGGTCGGTGGCCTTCCTCGACAGCTTCCGGCCAGAAACTCAGCCCGGTGATGAAGCACTCGATGGCGTAATCGTACTCGCGCCGCTCGCGACACTGGTTGGCCTTCTCGAACCACTTGTGGGCCTTGGCCTGGGCTTTCTCAGAAACCTCCGGGGTTGCGGGGGCCTCCGGGTCGGTTGCCGCGGTTTCTTCCTTCTGGTCCGCCATTGAACCCTTCTCGTCGTGTATCGCGCGGGCACGCCGCGACGCCCGCCCCGGGGGAGCGGGCTGCGATCTCGAATCTTTTATACTATCAGGGCTTCCTCGGCAAATGAAGCCCCGCACCCCAAATCATGCCATTCCTCTCAGCGCCTTAGCGGCAGCGTCCCGTCCAGCAAGCCGACCGCCAACTTGAAGCCCCACCCGCCCAGCAGCAGAATCAGCAACCCCAGAAACAATCGGTAGGGCGTTACGAAGAAGAGATTCCAGCGCGGCCAGCGCCCGGCCAACAGCACCCACATCCCGCCCACGACGGCGGCGGCCGTCCCTAGGGCCAGCACGAACCCCGTCGGCTGCGCCCAAAACGCCCGCCACCACTGCCCACGCACTGTGTGCGCGAAGGCGGTCGTCATCCCGCACGTCGGGCATGGCAAGCCGGTGGTGACTAGCATCCCACATGGCCCACCGCCCAACTGCTCGTGCGTCCCGTAACCGCGCTCATCCGGCTTCAGCCAAGCGGACGTGCCCAGCACCGCCCCACCCGCCAGCACCACCAGCGCGGCCCACAGCCGCCCCCGCGCAGACACTGCCTGCCCGGTCTGCGGTACATCCTGCCCGTGTTCCTGCCGGCTGTCCTCTTCGATCTGCAAACGCTACTTTCGTCGAGCGGCGCTCTCCGGGCGGACAGCCGCACCGCTGTTCTTGCGGCGTGGCTTGCGCTCGGACAGCGCTTTGGTGGCCTTGTTCACGTCGGAAACCTTGAACACGCCCAGCGTCTTGCCGCCTGCGGCGCCGCTGGTGCAATACGCGTAACTCACGTCGATGTGGGCCGCTGCCAGACGCTGCACCACGTCAGCCAATGCTCCCGGTCGGTTCGTAAGCTCGGCGGTAAGCACGGTTGTCTCGGTCGTCGGCAAATCCAGGGAACTCAGCGAACCGCGGACACTCGGCGGGTCGATGGTGACCAGCCGCAAAACGCCGTGCTCGGTCGAGTCCATCATGCTCATGGCCATGATGTTGACCTTGTCGTCCGCCAGGCGCTGACATAACCCGGCCAACATGCCCGGCTTGTTGGCGAGTAACACGGAGAACTGTGTTTCGGTCTTGACGCTGTTGCTTTTCATCGTGCGGCTCCCTTGAGAGGCAGCACTTAGATACCCATACCCATATAGCCCCACCGCTGGCCCCCCAAGACCAGCGGTGTCCGCCGGACACTCCCTGGCCCCCGCCAGCGCCGGCCGACCACACGTCCTGCTTCGCACGTCGGTCGGCAACCTGACGCTGGCACTGGCGCTTGGGCTCGTCTATCATCTCGCCGGCAGGCCATCTATGCGGTGGCCGGCCTACGCTATTTCCCGTTCCGCACTACGAGGATTGTCGACCGACCTTTGTCATGCCACGCAACACTTCCACCACGACGCCACTCTCCTGGCGCCGAACGGTGCTTCAGTATATCGGCGACCACCCCGCTCGGCCACTGAAACCTCGCCGCTTGGCCCGGGAGCTCGGTATCTCCGGCCCGGACTACAGCACCTTCCGAACGCTGCTGCGCGAAATGGTGAGCAGCGGCGACCTGGTGCTCGGCCCCGGACGCACGCTGGCGCTGCCCCAGCACACCGGCAACCTCGTCGGCACGTTCCGCGCCCACCGCCGTGGATTCGGCTTCATCGAACGGGCCTCACAACCCGACCTGTACGTTCCCCGTGGGCGGACCGGCGGCGCCCTGGAAGGCGACCGCGTCACAGCACGCTTCCTGTCACCCACCCGCCGTGGAGCCGACCGGCCGCGCGCCGAGGTGGTGCGCGTCATCGAGCGCGCTCCTCTCCGCTGGATCGGGCTGCTGGAGCGGCGCGCGCGGCGCTGGCTCGTCCTGCCCCACGGCAAGGCCCCCAATCCCCCCGTTCAGATCGACGATCCGACCGCCACGAACGCCCGTCCGGGCGACCTCGTCGTGGTCGAACCCCTGGAGCACACGCTCGGAACGCGCGATGTCCGCGGCGTCATCGTCGAAAGGCTAGGGCCGCCCGACGACACGCAAGTGAAGATCCTTGCTGCGCTGCGCCGATACTCCATCCCCCAGAGTTTCTCGAGCGAGGCCCGCCGCGCCGCCCAACGTTCAGCCGCGCGTCTCAATGAAGGCAGCTTCAGTGGGCGTCAGGACCTGCGCGGGCTACTCACGATCACGATCGATCCCGCCGACGCGCGCGATTTCGACGATGCGATCTCGATCGAACCGCTCCCCGACGACCAAACCCGCCTCGGCGTCCACATCGCCGACGTCGCCCATTTCGTTCGGGCCGGCAGCCCGCTGGACAACGAGGCCCGCCTGCGCGGCAACAGCGTCTATTTTCCCGGCTACGTCGTGCCGATGCTTCCGGAAGTGCTCTCCAACGGCGTTTGCAGCCTGCAACCTGGCGAGCCACGCCTCACCAAGAGCGTCTTCCTGACCTACGACAACCGCGGACGCGGCACCGACGCCAAGTTCTGCAACAGCGTGATACAATCCGCCTGCCGCCTGACGTACGCCCAGGCCACCGCTGTACTCGCCGACAAACCAGCGGAGTTCGCTTCTGACATTGTCAACCTGCTCAAGGCTGCCGAGCACCTCGCCCGCCGCGTTCAAAGCCGCCGCCTCGCGGATGGCATGCTCGTGCTGACGCTTCCCGAGGTGGACATCAGGCTCGGCCCGGACGGCCGCATCGTCGACGCACGCCCGGCCGACACCAGCTTCTCCCACACGATCATCGAGATGTTCATGGTGGCGGCCAACGAGGCCGTCTGCCGCCTGCTCACGCGGGAAAACCTGCCACACCTTCGCCGTATCCACCCCGAACCCGAGCCAGCCGCGGCGCGCAGCTCCTCGCAGCTCGTCGGCGTGCTGGGACGCAAGCTGCCCCGCACGCTCGACCGCGACAGCATCCGGGCCCTGCTCGAGGCCGTCCGCGGCCAGCCGGAAGAGACGGCGATCAACTACTTTCTCCTGCGCTCTCTCGCGCCAGCAAGCTATAGCCCGGCCACGATCGGCCATTTCGCCTTGGCCAGCAGCGCTTATTGCCATTTCACGTCGCCGATCCGCCGCTATCCCGACCTCGTAGCCCACCGCGTACTCGACCGCTACCTCCGCGCTCAGACTCCCGGGTCGCGGACTCGCCGCGCGGCACAGCTCGAATCCGAGCCGGATCTAGTCGACCTCGGGCTGCACACCAGCCAAACCGAGCGGCGCGCGATGCGCGCCGAGCGCGAAGTCAAAACGCTCCTCCTCCTCGAACTGATGGCGACGAAGCTCGGCGAAGTCGTGGACGGGATAATCACCGGCGTGGCGCGATTCGGGGCTTTTGTCCAGGTTCACCCCTACCTGGCCGAGGGCGTGATCCCCGTGGCCGACTTCGGCCCCGATCTCTGGACCTATAACGAAACTGGGGCGGCGTTCGCCGGCCAGCACAGCGGGCACGTCGTGAGCATCGGGCAGCCGGTACGCGTTGTCGTTGCCGCCGTCGATCTGTTTCGCCAGGAACTCACGCTCGTGCCAGCGGACGGGGGACCGATTGGTGTAAGACGCCGTGGGGCCAAGCCGTCACGCGCTCGCGAGAGGCGTGGGCCGGGGCGGGGTTGGCGCTAGAGCACGAGGTCGCCGCAAAAAAGAGGGCACCAGGTGCCCTAATAAGGCGTCCCGGTGCTCTCCGGAGGGGAAAGAAGCCATTCTTAGGTTGGACCCGATGCTACAATGGGTCCGGATTCAACACCTCTATTATACACCGATAATTCCAGCTTCGTCCAATAAAATCGCCAAAATTCTCACTCTCTCCTCACACAACCTACATCGGCTGGATCGACCAGAAAGTTTAGGGTATCTGGCTAACATTCTGACGCCCCCCTTCGCTTCTCGATCTCACACCATCTTAACTGCGATTCGTCCTATAAAACCAGGCAGCGAGCGCCTTTTGGGAGCGGCCCAATGGCAATCCAGCGCCGACGCGAGCCCCATCACCCGGCCGTCTCAACCACCTGCCAGGCGCATTTACTTCCCCACGCAGAACTCGGCGAAGATCCGCCGCAGGACTTCCTCGGCTAGTGGCTGGTCCGTGCTCCCCGCCAAGCGCTCGCAGACGATGCGCAGTTCCAGGGCCGCGATTTCCGATCCGCATTCCTCAGCACACGCCTCGCGCGCCCGTCTCAAGTCCCCGGCCAGCCCTTCCAATTCCTCCGACCAGTACCCAGCGCCGTCGGCCGCTGACAGGCGGTTCGCTCGGCGCGCAAGCGCGGCGCGGAACTCCCTCAGCCCTTGCCCTGTGCGCCCGCTGACCTGCACCCGCTCGGCGAACTCGAGCGGGCATTCCGGAGGCGCAGTGTCGCCCAACTTATCCATCTTGCTCCACACCAGCACCCGCCGCTCGACCTGGATTCGCGTGCCCGCCAGCCCTTCCCGGGGCTCCCATGGTACCGTCGCATCGTGAACCCAGAGAACGATGTCGGCCCTGTCGGCGGCCTGTTCCGCCGCGTAGTGCGCCGCCATTTCCAGTTCGGCCGAGCTCTCGCCCAGTCCAGCACAGTCCTGCACCACCAGCCGCGTTCCGTCGACCTCGATCTCGGCTGATAGGACGTCACGGGTGGTACCCAGCACCGGCGAGACAATCGCTCGTTCGTAGCCGAGCAAGGCGTTGAAAAGGGTGCTCTTGCCGGCGTTGGGCAGCCCCGCCAGCGCCACGTGCGGCGTATCCGCATGCGAGTGGGGCATGGTTGGCGCTCTGACCGCGTCCAGTGACGCCAGCATTCCGTCGAGTTCCGCGCACATTTCCGCGGACGTAACGAAACGCACATCCTCCTCTTCCGCGAAGTCCAGCCCCGCCTCGAGGCGGGCGAGCAGATCGGTGGCACGCTCTCGCAGATCGTCCAGCACCTCCCGAACGGTGTCGCGGCCGCCGCGCGCGGCTCGGCGGGCCGCGGCCACATTCGCCGAGCTGACCAGGGACAGCACACTCTCGACCTGGGTCGCATCCAGTTTGCCAGCCAGAAACGCCCGAGCCGTGAATTCGCCGGGCAATGCCCGCCGGGCCCCCAGCGTGATCAGCTTCGCGCACGTTGCTCGCAATACTGGCAGGCAACCAACGGTGTGCAACTCCACGATGTCCTGGCCGGTGTAGCTGCGCGGCTGGCGAAACCAAAGCACGTCGGCCGGTGCGAAGCAGGTATCGTCCAACTGCACGCGCGCGGTAGTCCAGCACGGGCAGGCGGTCTCCGCTGAAGGTGGAGGTATGACACCGATCCTGCTGACCAGTTCGCCGCTTGCGGGCCCGCTCAGGCGAATGATCCCCACCGGCGCCGCTTGCCACGCACTCGACACGGCGATGATGGTGTCGTCAAGAGCCGGCATCTGCATGGCGGGTGGTCCTGCGACTCAGGGCGGGGATACCGTCCCGCTGCTGGAGGTGGGCTGTATCGTTGTCGGTTTGGGGGCAAAACCAATCCGACAGACCCGCCAGAGGCCGTCGCCACCGCAGGCACACTCGAGCTCGAGCACGGTGCGGCTGTCGGCCGCATAGGCTGGCACGAGTACGCCGGTCTGCCGACTCGCCGGGTCGGCCAATGGGGCGATGGCACGGTCCAGCTCCAGCCCTTCGCTGTAGTACGCGATGAGCGATCCCCAGTTGTCGAGTATCTCGCCCAGCACATAGTCGTCCGTCATGCCCAACGAATGGGCGCGTAACTGGTACTGCTTCGAGATCTGCGCGGTTGCCATGATCGAACGCTGCGTTTCGCGACAGCGCTCGACCGCCGGCGCATCTCGCCGGGCCACAGCTCGCACTTCGGCCCGCAAGGCGAGAAGCATGCTGCGGGCGGCGTCTTGGGGCGTTGTCAGGACGACTTCGACCGTTTCGACCGGCTGGGATGCGGGGGGATTCGGCTGCCGGCCGCAACCGAGCAGCGCCAGGCCCAACACGGCTGCACCCAGCCAGGGCCGCAGTCGGCTTCCGCAGGATCGACAGAGGTGTAGTGACATCGGAGTCTGGGGCACCTCACCAATTCGGGCCCGACGACGGTTCAGTCCATGCAATCCGCTTCCAACTTCTGAAACAGGATCTCCGGCTCGCCGAGCGGACGGCCGCTCTCCAGCGCCGGCACCTCCCACTGGACGGGCGCGTCCGCCACACCGACCATTTGCAGCATCTTGCGGGCCGCCCCCGGCATGAACGGCCACGACAGCACGGCCAAGTAATGCACCGCCTGGACGCAGGTGGCGATCGTGGCAGCACAGTCCGCCGAATCGTCCTTCCGCGTGCGCCACGGTTCGCGGGCGCTGAAATACTCGTTACACGCGCGGGCGTAACCCATCAGCTCTTCGAGCGCGGCCCGGAAACGGTGTCCCTCGATAAGCGCGCCGACCTTCGCCAGTGTCTCCTCCCCGCGGGCCAGGTGCGCCCGATCGACATCGGTCTGCGCCGCCACATCCGGCACCTTGCCGTCGCAATAGCGTTGCGCGAAGGTGAGACTGCGATTAACGAAGTTGCCGAGCGCGGCCACCAACTCCCCGTTGTTGCGCTGCACGAAATCCTGCGGGTCAAAGGCCGTCCGGGCCGTTTCCGGCGCGATCGCAGTCAGGTAGTAGCGCAGGGCGTCGGGACCGAAGCCCTTGTTGAGATATTCCTCGATCCAGACCGGCGAGTCCTCGGCGGTCTGGCTCTTGCTGACCTTCTCGGCGTCGCCGCCCAGGCGGATGTTCACGAAGTTGTTCGCCACGACCGCCGACGGCAACTGATGCCGCTCGTCGGCCATCAACATCGCCGGCCAGATCAGCGTGTGAAAGACCGTGTTGTCCTCGCCGATGAAGTGCACGATCGCGGTATCGGGGTCGCACCACCACTTCTCGTAGCCGCGCCAGTCGTTCTCCTGCGCCGCGCACAACTTCGCGGTAAACGAGATGTAACCGATCGGCGCGTCGAACCAGACAAAGAGCACCTTGCCCTTGGCATCCGGATCGTCCAGCGGCACCGGAATCCCCCACGCGATGTCGCGCGTCATCGAGCGTTCCGGCAAGCCCTGTTTAATCTGTCCAAGTGCGAAGTTCAACACGTTCGGACGCCATTGCCCCTGCTTCTGCTCGAGCCACGCGCGCAGCGGTTGCTCGAAGTCGTTCAGACGCAGGTGCCAGTGCGTCGTCTCGCGCACCTCGGCCGCCGCGCCCGTTATGGCGCTGACCGGATTGACCAGTAACAACGGGTCGATCATCTGGCCGCACTGGTCGCACTGATCGCCGGTCGCACCGGGGGCGCCGCAACTTGCGTAGTGACACGTTCCACGGACATAGCGATCCGGCAGAAACCGGTTGGCCTGCGGGTCGTAGAGCTGCTTCGTGCGGCGCTTGGTGAAATAGCCTTTCTCGTGAATGCGCCGAAAAAACTCCTGACTGATGCGCTCGTGCAGCTCCTGGAAACCCGGCTGGTGCGTCCCGCCGTATACGTCGAACTCGATCCGCAGCCCCGCGAAGGCCGCCTTCTGAAGCTGGTGAAAACGAGTCGAGATCTCCTGCGGCGTGGCCCCGGCCTTCATGGCCGAAATCTCGATCGCGACACCGTTGTCGTCGCTGCCGCAGATGTAGCGCACCTCTTCGCCCCGGGCACGCAGGTAGCGCACATACGTATCGGCCGGCAGATAAGCCCCGGCAATGTGGCCAACGTGCAGGCGACCGTTCGAGTAGGGCAAACCGGCGGTGACCAGGTATCGTTTTGGCACGGCTCAGGCCTCTCCAGTGGGCGAATGAAAGGCTGGATGGTACGCCGGTCGACGGCAGCGTGCAACGTAACCCCACCTTGCGGGTGCTCCGGTCAGAACCGGGGGCGTCAACGACCGGCGCCACACCACACGCGGAAGCACCAGTCGCCGGGCTGCCTGGCCCGTCGCTGACGCTCCGGGTTCCGATCAGGGCGGGTGCGCCGTATGCGCTGACTCGTCCGGATGCTCGCCGGTCAGCGTCCACGAAGTGCGCGCCGCTGCCCACTCGCGCCAAACTCGCAAAAAGAGAACCGGTCGGCGCGGCGTTAGACGCCACACCGACCGGGTATTCATTCGAAGTTGGTGTGGCAAGCCCACAAACAAACTGCTTGCATCTTATCCGAGCCGCGACCGTGAGAGAGCGGTGCCCTTCGTGCGCAACAACCGCTTCCTGACGGGCGCGGCTCGGTTCAGAAAGGACGCTCCACTTCCGACCAACTACTCTAGTCGTCGATACCGTCGTACGGCTCCCACTGACCTTCCCACGGGGGGCTCGGCCAGGTGGTCCAACCGGGCCCATTCACGTAGCGCGTGTCGTACTTTGTGTAACGTCCGCTGCCGTCCATGAAGCCCGCGGCGTGATAGTCCTTCTGCTTGTGCCAGCCAACGACGTTCTTCTCGTTCGCGTTGGTCATGCCTTCCGGACGGGCGCCTTCCATGGCGTAGTTCAGGCGGTTCTCGTAGAACAGGATGAACTCGGAGGCCCAGCGGCCACCCTTGTTACGCAGCATACGCGTGCCCAGGCCCGCCTCGTTCGTGATCGCGCCCAGGATAGCCAGGAACGTGTCGCCGCTATACAAGTCGCGCACCCAAGGTAGCGGTTCGTAGTAGTACGGCCAGTACCAGTTGATGGCGTAGCTGGTACCCCAGAACTCCCAGGTCGAGAACGGGGAGGCGTCTTCCAATTCCTCGTTCGCTTGACCCACGGTCGGGACCCACGGGGTGCAGTCCGACGGGCACTTGAAGAAGTCGGGGATATCCGCCGGAATAGCAACGCGCTTGGGGTTGCGGTCACGCTCGGGGTTGTCCCAACTGACGCTCGAGCCGATGTACTTGTTCATCGGGCGAACGCGCGGCGGGACGATGCACATGTCGTACGAGCGATAGCCACCACCTTTGCCTCCACCACCTACGGCCGCCTCGAACTGGTCCTGCGTTCTGTCGGGCCGACCGCCGCCCCAGATGAACTCGGTATACCACGTCCAGCTACGGTTCTTCTCCCAGCCGGCTGCTTCGTATTCGCCGTGCAGGGCCCACGGCATGTCGCTGTTTTCCAGCAGATAGGTGTTGGCCGACTGGCCGATCGAGCGCAGGTTGGACAGGCAGACGGTGGTCTTGGCCTGCTCCTTGGCTCGGCTCAGGGCCGGCAACAGGATCGAAATCAACAGCGCGATGATCGCCACCACAACGAGCAGTTCGATCAGCGTAAACGCGCCCTTGGTTCGTCTTGCAGAAGCCATCATCAGGTTACCTCCTGTCTGGTACTCCGGAAAAGTGCTCTGCCCGCATCGACACCTGCATCTTACAGCGCTGAAACCAGCCGCACAACGTGCCGTTCAACGGCCCCGCAGCACTGGCCCGGATCAGCGTTCTGCCTGCCTGCGTTGCGCCGGCGTCCGCCGGACACAGCCGACATCCACGCATATGCTAGGACACTACCGCGAACGAATCGACGGAGGCGAATTGATACACGCGCTGGTGAATGGCGGGTGGGTGGCCCACGTCTTCAGACGTGGGGCGCGGTTTGGACACTGACAGGCGCGCCGGACTGAATCGCGTCCCCACCGCCAAAGGAGGTGGGTCACCCGTCCTGTCCGGGTACCATCCGCCCCCGGCCGGCAAAAAGTGAACCGGTCGGCGCGGCGTTAGACGCCACACCGACTCGGTATCATTCGAAGTTGGTGCGACAAACCTACGAACAAACTGCTTGCATCTTATCCGAGCCGCGACCGTGAGAGAGCGGTGCCCTTCGTGTGCAACAACCGCTTCCTGACGGGCGCGGCTCGGCTCAGAAAGGACGCTCCACTTCTGACCAACTACTCTCTAGTCGTCGATGCCGTCGTACGGCTCCCAGACACCTTCCCACGGCGGGCTCGGCCAGGTGGTCCAACCAGGACCATTCACGTAGCGCGTGTCGTACTTCGTGTAACGCCCACTGCCGTCCATGAAGCCGGCGGCGTGATAGTCCTTCTGCTTGTGCCAGCCAACGAAGTTCTTCTCGTTCGTGTTGGTCATGCCTTCCGGACGGGCGCCTTCCATGGCGTAGTTCAGCCGGTTCTCGTAGAACAGGATGAACTCTGACGCCCAGCGGCCGCCCTTGTTACGCAGCATACGTGTGCCCAGGCTGGGCTCCGGCATCGCACCCAGGATGCCTAGGAATGTGTTGCTGGCGTACAAATCCTGCACCCAACTCAGTGGCTCGTAGTAGTACGGCCAGTACCAGTTGATAGCGTAGCTGGTACCCCAGAACTCCCAGGTCGAGAACGGGGAGGCATCTTCCAGGTCCAGGTTTTCGCCGCCAACCATCGGCACCCAGGGCGTGCAGTCCGACGGGCACTTGAAGAAGTCGGGGATATCCGCCGGGATGCTAACGCGCTTGGGATTGCGGTCACGCTCGGGGTTGTCCCAACTGACGCTCGAGCCGATGTACTTGTTCATCGGGCGTACGCGCGGCGGAACGATGCACATATCGTAGAACTTGTAGCTGGACCCCTTCCCTCCCCCGCCGACGGCCGCAATGAAGTCGTTGTCCGTCTTGTCGGGCATGCCACCACCCCAGATGAACTCGGTGAAGACGTTCCAGTCGCGGTGGCCTGAATCCCAGCCGGCGGCCTGGTAGCCGTTGTGCAGGGCCCACGGCATGTCGCTATTTTCCAGCAGATAGGTGTTGGCCGACTGGCCGATCGAGCGCAGGTTGGAGAGGCAGACGGTGGTCTTGGCCTGCTCCTTGGCTCGGCTCAGGGCCGGCAACAGGATCGAGATCAATAGCGCGATGATCGCCACCACGACGAGCAGTTCGATCAGCGTAAACGCGCCCCGAAATCGTTTCGCACGTACCATTTTTTGGATACCTCCTGTTTGGCACTTCGGGAGCATTCGACGCCGTCTCGCACGAACCTGCGTCTGTGCTGCTCCAGTCACGTCGGTCCCTATATTATACGGCGCAGATACCATCGGTACAACGCGCCGGGCCAGCGGATGCGTTCTCCGGCTCAGAAGTGCCGCCGATCCGCCCGGCTGGTAGCGCGGCAGTGGCCGAGGACACTCGGTCACCCCGCGTTGTATCAGACACCACCGGAAGCGGTTTGACGGATGCGAATCGATCGGCAACGCGGACCACGGCGCCCGGCAGTGCGGGCCGGCCGCCGTCACGCCGCACAGCCGGCCTGCCAGAGGCCGCGCACACTCGCTGCGGCGATTCGCGACATTGATGGGCGTGAATTGGGGCTCAGGGGACGGCGTTCCACCGACGGACACGGCTGGTCCGCCGTTCTGGCCGTTTTGAGCGGTCGTGTCCAGGAGGGGCTGGTACAAAAAGCGAACGCGGCGCCCTCAGTGAGTATCGAGCGCGCCGCGTTTGAGCTTTTTCGTCGCCTGGACGACTACCACCACCAGCCGCTGCCCCACAAACCCAGGGCACCCAACTGGTCCCAGCCGGTCCACTTCGTGGCGAAGCCCAGCATAGCCGCGAGCCAGCCAGCCAGCAAAAGCCAACTGCCGGCAGTCATGTTGAATTGCATTTTCGTCTCCCGTTCTGTGGCGCTGGTAGCGCCCGGTGACCCCCCGCCGGCCGCCCAGCACGGTTACACCACCATCCTGGCGGTGTGCCAGATTCCGCTGTTTCCCGCTAGTCGCCGCCGCCGAAGCGACGCATGAAGAACCAGCCCAGGTAGCCAAAAAGCACCGCACCGACCAGCAAAAGCCCACCGGTGTCCTGGACGAACTGCTGGATCGAGTTGAAGATGCCTTGCAGCGAACTGAAATCAAACTGAGTAAGGCCAAGCATAGTGCGTACTCCAAGTTCCAACCACTCGCTTCGGTCCCGCCGCGCCGACGGGAGATCGCCGAAACGACCATTTCAGACCGCCATGATTAGTCTGCGGCACAGACCAGTCAAGAGGGAAGTCCAAGAAATTTCCGGACGTTTCGGCCATCATGACCGCTCTTCGGTCTGGCCTGACGCGCACCGTGCAAGACGAAGATCGGTGCTCGTCATACTGGTTTCGCGGCTGGCGCCGGCCGAACGGCCGTTCGCCAGCCGCGAGTCCAGGGCGCCCACCGTCCTGCGCGCCGCGGCACACGACAGGGCCGACGCACCCGACAGCGGTGTGCCTCAGCCCGCGGCCGCTCGCGTGCGTGTGCAGCGGGGACCGGGGACTGATCAGTGTCTAGCGCCTGAAGAAACGCCAGATCGTCCAGACGATCAGCCCGGGAATCCCAGTAACGAAGGCCCAAAACAGTTCTGCGCTCATGTGTAGCACTCCTTGTTAGTACCGTGACTTCGCCCCGCCGAGCGGTGGGGCCTACTTCAAAAAAGAACGCCCGCCCGTTTTGCGCCAAGCCGAGCTAACGTTCCTGCGCCGCGGCAGACCGCGCCGCCGCAACCCTAATCCGTCGCCATCGACTTCCGAAACCTCGCGGCCCGGTTATCATCACATCCCATGCGGCCCCAGGCGACTTCACAACCGCAGTTGACGCTCGTTGTACCAATCCTTAACGAGGGCGTCAATCTCGAACCGTTGCTAGCGCGCACGCTCCCCGCGCTGCGGCAGACGAGCCTGCGGTTTGAAATCCTGTTCGTCGACGACGGCAGCACCGATGACACCGCTCAGAAGATCACGACTCTCGCCGCGGACCACCCGGAGATCCGACTGCGGCGTCTCTCCCGCAACTTCGGCCACCAGGCCGCCCTCGTAGCCGGCCTGGAGTGCGCCCGCGGCGAGGCCGTCATCACCATGGATGGTGACCTGCAACACCCACCAGAGCTGATTCCCGACTTGGTAGCGCGATGGCGTACCGGCCTTCAGGTTGTGCAGGCCATTCGTCGGGAGCCGGCCGACGCCAGCGCCGTCAAGCGAACCGCGTCGCGCGGATTCTACCGGTTGCTATCGGCCGTTTCGCGACACAAAGTTACCCCTGGGGCGGCCGACTTCAGGCTCATGTCGCGGGAGGCGTGTGCGGCGTTCCTGAGCTGCCGGGAGAGGTGCCGCTTCAACCGGGGCCTGGTTCAGTGGATCGGGTTCCCGTATTGCGAGGTCCCATATGATGCCGCCCTACGCCATGCCGGACGCTCCAAGTACTCGTACCGGGCCATGTTGCGGCTGGCTGGCGACGCAATATTCTCCTTCTCCTCGTGGCCGCTGCGCCTGGCCGGACTGGCCGGCGCGGCAGTCTCTCTGGCGGCAGCAGGCTACCTCGTGTTTGTCCTCTGGGCGGCGGTGTTTACCGACCGTACCGTGGCCGGATGGAGTTCGATTCTCGCCGCGGTCCTGATTCTCGGCGGCGTCCAGCTTATCGTGCTGTGGATCATCGGCGAGTACATCGGTCGGCTATACGAGGAGGCCAAGCAGCGGCCGCTGTACGTCATCCGATCCGATTTTCCTGCACCCGAAACGCCGCCGACGCGTGACGCCCTGGCCAAACAGCACAGCTCGGATGAGGCCAGCGGAGACGCTCCCGCCGAATAGTGGCCCTCCGCGTATCGGGCTGCCGGCGGGGCGATCGAGTCTGCCAGAGGTAGCCCTCAGAGACCAAACTGCGGCGCGGCACCTCTCAGAGCGCCTTACAGGACCTCGGCCTGAGCAGAGCCGCGCGCGGAAGCGCGCGGACCAGCCGGCCCTGGAAACCCCTCCCTCGCAGTCGCGGCTCGGTTCTACTTTAGGCTTCGACTTTCGCACTTATGCGGCCTGTTGGACCGCACGGCATAAGGTTTTCATGGTGTTTCGTGAACCCTGGGCCCTGCAAGCCCAGTGACAAAACCTGTTCGCGGACGCTCTCACACCGCAACGTGTTGAGCATGTCTGCAAACGACGCACAACATTTGCTGCGGTACCACAGCCGATTGGGCCGCTGGTAGTGGCGCTGACCTTCGGCAG
>JAHJAR010000028.1 GCA_018814045.1 Planctomycetota bacterium
CGCGCTGCTCCGCAAACTCGGCGGTCTGTGCGTCCAGGTTGGCCGCGCCCGCGGCCAGGCGGCTTTCACGTTCGCCGAGGGCCGCGTTGCGTTCGGCCAGCTCCTGCTCCCGCAGATCGCTGTATTCGACCCGCTCGGCTAACTCGATCTCTTGCTGCTCCAGCTCGCGCAACTGCTGCGCCTGCAGCGCGGCCTGCTCGGCAAAGCGCACCTCCTGTTCAGCGCGCAAGGATTCGCGCGAGCTCAGATCGGCTTCGCGCGCTTCGTACTGCTCGCAGAGTTCCGTCTCGCGCTGCGCGAGCTGCTCGTTTTCCCGTGCCAGGCGCGCGTGGTACTCCTCCAGCGCGTCGCGACATTCTTCCAACGCCGTGGCGCGAACCGCCAGCAGGTCTCGCAAGGACCGCATGGTGCCGATCAGCTCTTGGCCGAGTCGTTCGATCCCGTCCACGTCAACCTGGGAGGGGTCGCTCGGCACGGTGTTGTCAGTCGCTCTGTCGCTCATTGGGTCGTCTCCACCACCGCGTGCGCTGTTGCGACTTGGCCCCGCCCGGCTCGTGCCCGGCTCGTAGCTCGTCAAGCAGCTCACGCACACTCCGCTTGTTACTGCCCAGCCGGCGCTTCACTCGAATCAGACTCGCCGTCTCCTCGTCCAGTTGTGCCAGCAACGCCTCATCATCCTCCTGGGAGGGTTGCCCGTCCGCCCCAGCCACGACCTCAGGCGCGCGGTCATCGGCTTTGATGCCGCCACCTCTCGGCACCGGCGTCTGGAACAGGCGACTGCTCCTTGGGGCCGCTTGGCCCGGCTCTGATACACCGACAGAATCGGGCTCGTTCACGGCGGCGGGCTTCTCTGTCACAGGCTCCTTCGTCTCGTCGCTCGGGGTCGGGGGCGGCGCGGCCTGGGATACCGGGGTGACTGTCGGTTCTCCGACGGGGTCGATCGGCCGCAAGCCGGCCACGATTGCCGCCTGCCCCTCGCGCATCGCCGACAGCCACGCCGCCAGTTGCGTCTCGACCCCCGCCAGCGCGCCGGCGATCGAATCGTCGCCGTCGCGCAGCGTCGCCAGCTGCTTGTCCACCGTGTCCGCACCCATCACACTATCGCTTGTATCGGGCAACCCAGACGGCAACGTGCGTAAGGCCGCCAAAGCGGGGTGAACGACTTCCGACGCGGGCATCGGCCCGTGTCTGCCCCATAAGCGTTCGTCTCGGACCCCAGCGCACCACTCGGGCAGAACGGTCGCTCGAGGCCGGCGGCGGCGCTCGGCTTGCCGTGCGCATTGAGTTATCAGTCGCTGATCACCCCCGACAAGACGACGCCGATGCGACGGCGTTCGATGCTACTTCAGGCCCAGCCGAACTTCGCAGCGGCCGGACTCCGGCAGCGTTCGGGTCTCAAACCCCAGCTTACGCGTCAGGTGCAGCATCGCCTCGTTTTCTGCCAGCACCTGCCCGACGATCGCCGCGATGCCCCGGCTCCTGCAATAACCGATCATTTTTCTCATCAGCGCGCGGCCGAGCCCGATCCGCTTCAGGTCGGAGCGCACCATCACCGCAAAGTCCGCTTGCGTGTTGTCCGGATTCGCCACGATGCGCACAACGGCGAGCGTCTCCGGCTCGCCCCGCTCATTGGGTGCCGTGGCGATGAATGCCATCTCTCTCTGATAGTCGATCTGAACCAGACGGGCCATCTCGGAGGGGGGAATATCGCGAGTGACGCCCAGCAGACGAAACCGCATGTCTTCCGGCGTGATGCGCGCAACGAACTGGTTATGGGCCGGTTGGTCCTCGGGACGGATCGGTCGCACGAAAACCTCGCGCCCGGAGGGCAGCTTGATAGTCTCCTCCAACTCGCGCGGGTAGGGGCGGATGGCCAGGCGCTCCGATCCGGTCGTTGTCGCCGGCGCCACCCGCACACGCGCGTCCAGGGCCAGCACACCCTGGTCGTCGGCGAAGAGCGGGTTGATATCGAGCTCGACGATCTCGGGCCGGTCAACAACGAGCTGCGAGACCTGGATCAGCGTCAGGCAGATCGCGTCGAAGTCCGCGGCGGGTCGGTCGCGATAACCCTTCAACAGCCTGGAGACCCGCGTGCGCGAAATCAGGTGGCGGGCGAGGCTCATGTTCAGCGGCGGCAGCGCGACGGCGCGGTCGGCGATCACCTCCACCGCCGTGCCGCCCCGCCCGAACAGGATCACCGGGCCGAAGATCGAATCGGTGGTCATTCCGACGATCAGCTCGTGTGCTCTGGGGCGTTTGGCCATCTTCTGCACGGTAAACCCGGCCAGCAGCGCCTCGGGATAATTCTTCGCGATTCGCGCAGCCATCGTTTCCGCCACAGCCTGCACTTCCTCGGCTGTATCGAGTCCCAAGGCTACTCCGCCGACATCCGATTTGTGCGTGATGTCGGGCGAGAGAATCTTCAGCGCCACGGGCAAGCCGATGGATGCCGCCAGCCTCGCGGCCTCTTCGGGATCCTTGGCGACGCGCGTCTCGACCACCGGAATCCCGTACGCCGCCAGAACCTGCTTTGCCTCCGGCTCGGTCAACAACTCACGGCGCTCACGCAGTGCCGCGTCAATTACTGAACTAGCCG
>JAHJAR010000259.1 GCA_018814045.1 Planctomycetota bacterium
ATCTACCGGACGGACCTCACCAACGGCAACGTGCTGGGCACGATTCCAAACCCGGCCGCCGGCGAACCCTTCGGTGGCACCGGTCTGACTGCGAGCGGGCCGGGTGAGTTGACCGTGGGGGCCGCTTCCGGAGCCTGGTTCAAAGTCGACAGTTCAAACGGCAATGTGCTGGCCAATGGCAACAACGGGCTCGACATGTTCGCGCTCAAGTACGTGCCCGAGCCGGGTTCGTTGGCGCTGTTCGCGCTCGCAGGCCTGGCAGTGCTGCGGCGCCGTTAGAGCGTTCTCGACCAAGAAAGTGGCAGAAGACGGGCGGCTTGTCCGCCCGTCTTTGTTGCGCACAGGGTGGCAGCGCACGTCGGTGTCTGATTGGGGGCGGTTCGGAACGCCTTACAGAGCCAAACCGCGACCGTGAGGGGGGGGCCAGAGCGGGCCGTTCTGCGCGCTTACGGCCTTGTTTGGCAGCGTTCCGAGACCGGGCTGGGGGCGGCAAAAGATTTAGTACTATTTTTGTACCATTTACGTTTTCTTGTGCTATACTTCCCTTAATCAGAGGAGCGGTGGGTGTCTGCCAGAGGAGCGTAGACCCGGCTGCTGTTCACACCCCTTCCGAGATTCTCCCCTGACAAGCTGCATGTAGGTGCGTGCGCGCGGTGTCGCGCGCCGAGTTTCGCCTGCAATCAAAGGAGCAAGAAATGAGCGTTCTTCGTAGTAACCGGATTCTAGTCTGCACTGGCTTGGCCCTCGGCTTTGCGACATCCACCGCCCTGGCGACCAGCTACAGCGTGAATTGGATGCAAATGGCGCCCACGCCATTCGGCTCGCCGCCGCCCTTCAACTCAAGCTACAACCTCCCGGGCATCGGGACCGTGCAGATGTCCTACTCGGCGAATCCCGATTTCGCCGAAGCTCGCCTGCAAATCCCGGCGCTCGCGTCGGGTTCGCTGACCTACGCCGGCGACTCGTACACGTGGAACAACCACGAAACCCTGGCGCGGACGAACTGGGCATACTCCGGTGTGCTCAATAGCTCGTGGTCGGTGACTTACACGTTCCCGAACACTATTCCGGCCGGACAGATCATCCTGGGCGTGCAGGGCCTGGGCCGGCGTGACCCGCTTCCGGGCGAGAACGCCCAGGACTGCATAACCACGGCCACAGTGCTGCAGAACGGGACCCACCTGGGCGACTGGACCGGCAGCATGAATGTTGGGCCGACGCTCTTCACGCCCGGCTCCGGCATGTTCTCGATGATGAACTCGCTGTCCGGACCAGGCGGCCAGGACCCGTGGTGGAACACGGGGCTTGCCTTGGTGCGTATCGATGATCCTCTCAACTCGCTCACCGTGCGTTTTGCCCAGACCTCGGGCGACGGCGTGGGCGTCAACATCGGTACGACTGTTCCCGAGCCGGGGACCCTGGCGCTGTTGGGGCTGGGCGGTTTGGGTCTGCTACGGCGCCGCTAGAGCGTTTCCCAAGTAGAAGCGTTCGGGCTCCGTCCCGAACGCCGGACGCCAACTTGTTCTCCGCAGCCGAAACGGAACTCGGCCAGTACAAGTGAATGTCGTTCTAGAGGATTCGCAAGAGAAGTCTCACAGCACGGGCGGCTTGGCCGCCCGTGCCTTTTTTCACGGGATGCCGGAGCCACATCGCGCCTGACTGCGAGCAGCTTACAACCGTCGCTCGAGCTGTTTGCGGGCGGCTTCGACCGTGTTCCGCAACAGCATCGCAACGGTGAGCGGCCCGACGCCGCCGGGCACGGGGGTGATCGCGGAGGCGACCTGGGCGACCGGCTCGAAGTCGACATCGCCCACCGTGCGGCGAACCTGCCGGCCGTCAGGCGCGGTCGCATTGACCTTGTTTATGCCAACGTCGATGACGACGGCTCCCGGCTTGACGTGTTCGACGCCGATCGCTCGAGGATGTCCAATCCCCACGACCAGCAGATCAGCCCGGCGAGTGTGGGTGGCAAGGTCGCGGGTGGCGATGTGGCAGGCGGTCACGGTCGCCATCTGAGTCCCCAGGAACATGCTGACGGGGCGGCCCACAATGCGGCTCTGTCCGACGACGACCGCTTCGGCCCCGCGTACGAGGATGCCGCTGCGGCGCACCATCTCGTTGACCGCCAGGGCGGTGCAGGGTGCGATAATGGGTTCGCCATAGAAGAGCCAGCCGATGTTCGCCGGGTTGACGCCTTCGACATCTTTGTAGGGATCGATGCGATATTGGGCGACGGCGGCGTCGATGTGCGGCGGCGGTGGTAGTTGCAGGATGATGCCGGTGACGTCGGGGGCCTGATTCAGGCGATCGATCACGGCGAGGAGTTCGGCCTGCGTCGTGTCCTCGGGTAACTCGACGAGCTCGTACTGAATTCCGACGACGACACTGCGCTTGCGTTGCGAACGCGCGTAGAGTCGCCCGGCTTCGTCCGTCCCCACGAGCACGGCGCAGAGCTTGATCGGGCGATGGTGCGTAGTGAATTGGGCGACGTCACGCGTGACTGTGGCACAGATCTCGGCTGCGTACGCTTTTCCGTCCAGGCGCGTGGCCCCGCCGCTCGCATTCGGCGCCATGATCTGTCCTCGCTGAAGCGGATGATCATCGCTGCTGCGGGCCTGGATTACAAGCTGATCGGCACCATGCACCCGGACCCGCAGGTCGATGTCCGCGTCGCGCCGGTGCGCCGACATAGCGGACCACGAGCGCTGCGAATGCGGATTGGGGAGTCGGTGTTCGGGGGAATGCGGGGTCCACAAGTCTTTACTGGAACATCTGTTAGATGTTGCAGCGTGGGCGGCGGGCCTGGTGGGGGCGGTTGCGTCAACTACTGATGTCGAATTCGCCGATAAGAATGGTGCTGGTGCATGTGACGATCTGGCGCGGTTGCCCGGTCGCCGGCCGCAACGCTAATGGAGCTGGTAACGATGGAGAATCTTAATCTGGATCAACTGGGCGTCGCGGCGGTCCCGGCCGCCATTGTATGGGTCGTGGTCGCGTTGTTCGCAGTGTTTCGGTGGGGTCTGCTGCGCTACATCCTCCCGTTCGCGCCGTTCAGTTAATCCAGGAAGTCTGCACGACAGGCACGATGCCGAGCTGGTCCTATGGTGGCTCGGCCCACCATGTCGAGCGGGTTTCGCCAGCCGGATCCACCCGGCCAGCGAAGCCCGCTGCTTACATGCGCGTGCCGGTTGTGTGCAAGATTGCAACGCGGCGTTGGCGCAGGTCAGGTCAGGTCAGGTTCTGCTCAGACAGCCAGCGTTCGGCGTCGATGGCCGCCATGCACCCGCTGCCGGCGGCCGTGATGGCCTGACGATACACGTGATCGGCCACATCGCCCGCGGCAAAGACACCCGCGACGCTGGTGAAAGACCGACCGGGCTGGGCCAGGCGGAGGTAGCCCTTGTCGTCGGTCTTCAGGTGATCCTTGAAGACGTCGGTGTTCGGCGTGTGGCCGATGCCGATGAACATGCCCTTGCAAGGGAGGTCGCGCTGTTCGTTGGTCTTGACGTTCTGGAGCCGCACGCCGGTGACGCTGTCCTCTCCGAGGACGTCGATCACGATCGAGTCCCAGACGGGTTCCATTTTTCCTTCTTCGGTGAGTTTGAAGAAGCGCTCCTGCATGGCTTTGCTGGCGCGGAGCTCATCCCGGCGATGGATGAGATAGACCTTGCTGGCGAACTTGGTGAGATAGGTGCCTTCTTCGATGGCTGAATCGCCGCCGCCGACCACGACCAGTTCCTGGTTGCGGTAGATCGGCATGGCACCGTCACAGACCGCGCAGGCCGAGACGCCGCCGCCACTCTTGGCCAGGCGCTGTTCGTTTTCGAGATTGAGCCAGTTCGCGCGCGCACCGGTGGCAACGATGACGGCGTGCGCGGTGATGGTGGTTTCATCGCTCTTTACGGCAAATGGTCGCTGTCGGAAGTCGGCGGCGGTCACGTCTTCGCGGATGAGGCGCGTGCCGAAGCGCTCGGCTTGGGCGCGGAAAGCACTCATCATCTGGGGCCCGGTGATGCCGTCGGGGAAGCCGGGGTAGTTCTCGACGTCGGTGGTGAACATGAGTTGCCCGCCGGGCATGAGGCCACCGGCGTTGAAGCCCTCGAAGACCACTGGCTCGAGCGCGGCACGGGCGGCGTAAATGGCCGCCGTGAGTCCCGCTGGCCCCGATCCGATGACAACAACCTTCTCTACGCTCATTGCGCTTCTCCTCGTGAATCAACCGAGTACTGGCTCGCCGGGTCAGGCAGGGATCGGCACGGTGCTGCCCCGCACACGTGTGGCACTGGCATGGCATAACGGAGCCGCGAATCCGCCGTAGCAGCCGAGATCTGCCTCGGCTGTCGCGGGCGTACTCAAAGCCTGTGCTCGAGACCGAGCCCGGACAAGGCCGTAGAGCTGCGATCGCGCTAGCCCCCGGCATCCCGCTCGAGCTGGTTGTCCTTCTTGTGCAGCAGTCCGCCCGGGCCGGCCTGGCCGCGGGCCTTGGCGTCCATCTTGCCCTGGAAGTCGGTTGGGTGTCGCGCGTGTTCGAGGCACTCTTCGCCGGCGCAGATATCTTCGTCAAACAGGCGCCAGAGGTGCTCGTCGAGCAGTTGCATGCCGTATTTCTTGCCGGTCTGGATGCTCGAATCGATCCGGTAGGTCTTGTTCTCGCGGATCAGGTTTGCGATCGCGGGCGTGATGACCAGGAACTCGAAGGCCGCCACGCGGGCATGCCCGTCGGCCGTCGGCAGCAGGGCCTGCGAGAGCACGGCCAGCAGGTTGGTGCTCAACTGGACACGGATCTGCTCCTGCTGGTTGACCGGGAAGGCGTCGATGATCCGGTTGATTGTGCCCTGCGCACCGGTGGTGTGCAGCGTGGCGAACACCAAGTGGCCTGTCTCGGCGGCGCGAATCGCAGCCTCCATCGTCTCGAGGTCGCGCATCTCGCCGACTAGAATGACGTCCGGGTCCATACGCAGCGAACGTCGCAGCGCCTCGGCAAAACTGGGCACGTCGACGCCGACCTCGCGCTGTGAGAAGCACGACTTCTGGTGCTGGTGGTAATACTCGATCGGGTCTTCGACGGAGATAATGTGGCGGTCGAAGGTGCGGTTGATGTAGTCGAGCATCGTGGCGAGTGTGGTGGTCTTGCCCGAGCCGGTTGGCCCGGTCACCAGGAAGAGGCCACGTGGCCGGCGGCACAAGGCGCGCACGATGGGCGGCAGACCGATTTCCTCGAAAGTCAGGATCTTGCAAGGGATCAGCCGCAGCACCATCGAGATGTTGCCGCGCTGCCTGAAGACCGAGACGCGGAAGCGCCCCTGATCGCCGAAAGCGAAACCGAAGTCGGTGCCACCTTCCTCCTGCAACTCCTGCTGGTTGCGTTCGGGGGTGACCGACTTCATCAAGGCCACGGTGTCGTCGGGTTCGAGCGTCTTTGTATCGAGACTCCGCAAGCGTCCGTGGATGCGGAGCACGGGCGCGCGTCCAACGTGCAGGTGAATATCCGAGCCGCCGACGCGGATGACGGTCTCCAGTAGCCGATCGATATGAACCGTTGCCACCGTCTTACCTCAGTTCTTGACGGGCGCCGGGGTAGTTGGAGCCTTGGCCCGGGACCCTATTCTTCGCCGATGATCCCTTCCATCTGTGCCGTACGGGCGATCTCCGCGGGTGTCGTGGTGCCGCGCAGGATTTTCAGCTTTCCGTCTTCGAGCAAGGGGCGCATGCCCGAAGCGCGGGCGGCCTTGCGCACCAGGTTAGTGGCCGCGCGGGCAAAGGCGAGCTCACGCAACTCGTTATTCATCTCAAGCATCTCGAAGATGCCCTGCCGCCCGCGGTAGCCGACGCCGCTACAGCGGTTGCACCCGGTGCCGTGATAGACGTGGTGTCCCGCCAGGTCGTCGTCGGTGATGCCGAGTGTGCGCAGCACGAAGCGGTCGGGAGACGGATCGACCTCCTTGCACCCCTGGCAGATGATCCGTATCAGCCGCTGGGCCATGATGGCCTGCACCGCCGAAGCAACCAGGAAGGGCTTGATGCCCATGTCGATCAAACGCGTGATGGCACTCGGGGCATCGTTGGTGTGCAGCGTGCTGAACACGAGGTGCCCGGTCAGGGCGGCCTGCACCGCCACCTCGCCCACCTCGCGGTCACGAATCTCGCCGATCAGGATGATATTCGGTGCCTGACGCAGCATGGCCCGCAGAATTCGCGCGAAGGTCAGGCCGATTTCCTCCTTTACCTGGCACTGATTCATGCCGGTGAAGTTGTACTCGACCGGGTCTTCGGCCGTGATGATCTTGCGGTCGGGGCGGTTCAGTTCCTGCAAGGCGGCGTACAGCGTCGTGGTCTTGCCGGAGCCGGTCGGGCCGGTGACCAGGAAGATGCCGGTCGGCTGACGAATGATGCGCTGGAACCGCTCGTAGTCGTCCTGCTCGAAGCCGAGGCCGGTGATGCCGATCTTGACCGAGTCGGGCCGCAAAATACGCAGCACCACACTTTCACCGTGGTAGGCCGGCATCGAACTGACACGAAAGTCGATCTGCTGGTTGCCGATCTTCATCTTGATACGCCCGTCCTGGGGCAGGCGTTTCTCGGCGATGTCGATGCCCGATATGATCTTCAGACGGGCGATCACCGGGCCCTGCATCGACTTGGGGACGTTGTCACGCTGGAGGCATACACCGTCGACCCGGTAACGTATGCGCACCCGGTCGCTCATTGGCTCAACGTGGATGTCCGAGGCCCGCATCCGCACCGCTTCGCCGATCATCAGGTTGATCAGCTTGATGACCGGCGCGTCCTCATCCGCCGCGTCCAGAGCCTTTAGGTGAGCCGCTCGCTCCTTGGCGAGCAGGCCGGCGTCGTGGTCGATCTCCTCGATTGCGGTGTCCATGCTGGAGCCGACACCACCCAGGAACGTGTCGATGAAGCGCTGGATTTTGCTGCGCGGGGCGAGGACACAATCGAGGTCCATGTTCAGCCGGAAACGCAGCATGTCCAGCGTTTCAAGATCGAGCGGGTCGTGAATGATCACCTTGAGGGTGTCGTTTTCCTTGCTCATCGGCAATACAAGATGACGCGTGATCAGCTCTTGCGGGACGAGCTCGAGCGCGGCGGGAACGACGACGTTTTTGTCCAGGTCGACGTATTCCAGATCGAACTGCGCGGCCAATGCCTTGGTAACGTCCTCTTCGGTGGCCAGTTCGAGCTCGATCAGCGCTTCCCCGATGCGTTTGCCGTTTTGCGACGCGTACTCGATCGCGTCGCCCAGCGCGTTGGGCGCAATAACGTTCCAGCCGACGAGAATCTCCCCGAGTTTCTTGCGGCGTCGGGCCATCCGATCATCCTCTGTTGGCGGGCCGTTAGCGGGACCCATGTCGCGCGGGTCGCAGCGTCCCTCGCGACCGGCTTGCGCAACACTTTAACACAGCATTGTCCCGACTTTGCGGCTGGAAGGCAAGGTCTTCGGCGAAGACCCCGCACAGGGGGCGCATGACACCTTGGGCGGCCCGTTCCCAAGCCGGGCAGCAGTACGCGGGCGGCGAAGAACTCGAGCCGCGAGCGCAGGCGAGCGGGTCCTACGTTAAGGCGCGTTCGCCATTAGGACCCGCTCGCTTGCGCTCGGGGCTCTGGTCCGGCCCGCCCGGGATTCGGGGCCTTGAGCGCGCTGGTGCCCCACCCTTTTCAAGGGTGGGGGACGGATCAGAGTTCCAGCGGCAGCGCTCCGTCCCAGTCCATTGCGATGAGCGAGTCATCGGACAACTCATAATAGCGGTAGCCGCTCCAACGCCATTGCTCCGGCCGGTCGACCAGGCCACGCGTCACCGGATTGCGATGCATGCGCTGGTGCCCCAGTCTTGAGAGGCTGGGGCACCCAGGCGATGCCCAGTTGGTGCCGAGCGCGAGGCCGGGTAGACGGCGCGGTTTGGGGCAAACGTGTCGGAGGCGTTGCACCATGGACCGCTCAGAACGCGAAGCTGCCGGGTTTGGCGACGACCCGTCTCCGGTGAATCCATTGAAATCGCCGGCCGCTGAGAGTCGGCAGAACCGCTCCTGTGCCGCCGCCACCGGCCCACTTGAGGTTCGTGTGACGGACGTCTTCGACCGTGGCGACGATGTCGGGATCGATCGCCCTCGACAGGCTCAGCACAATGGGTGTGAGGCGCCGCGGCACGAACGCGAAGAAGACCATTGCGCTGAACATGGTGAACAGCGCCTTCCAGCTCCTCTCCTTGATGAGGCCAATGAGCGCGACGAGGAACTGGGCCCCCAGGATCGTG
>JAHJAR010000260.1 GCA_018814045.1 Planctomycetota bacterium
CCAACAACACGGGTAAGAAGCTCTCGCCCAAGAACCTCACCACCGACCTGCGCGACTTCGGCTACAAGCATCAGTGGGTATTGGGAGCGAACGGCAACGGACAAAGCGCTGGCGACGCCGAGCCGGCGCCGCACCAGGCCGATCTGATCGGCAACGTGATTGACCCGGAAGTCATCTGGGCCTGCACCACCTGCCGGGCGTGCGAGCAGGAATGCCCGGTCTTTATCTCGTACGTCGACAAGATCGTCAACCTGCGCCGGCACATGGTGATGGAGCAAGGCGTCTTCCCCGAGCAGTTGCAGAACGCGTTCAAGGGGCTCGAGACGGTCGGCAACGTCTACAGCTTCGCCAACGAAGAGCGGGCCGACTGGGCCAAGGGTCTCGACATTCCGTTGATGGCGGACAAGCAGGAGGCAGAGTACCTCTACTGGGTCGGTTGCGCCCCGTCGTTCGACGACCGCTCACGCAAGGTCGCCCGAGCATTCGCACAGTTGATGCAGCAGGCCGGCGTCGACTTCGCCATCCTCGGCCCGGAAGAGACCTGCACCGGCGACGCCGCCCGGCGGGCCGGCAACGAATACCTCTTTCAGATGTACGCCCAGCAAAACTGCGAGACACTCAATCAGTACAAGTTCAAGCAGATCGTCACCACCTGCCCGCACTGCTACAACACGCTCGAGCACGAGTATCGCGACTTCGGCGGCGACTATGACGTCGCGCACCACACCGACTTCCTGGCCGAACTCGTGCGTCAGGGCAAGCTCAAGCCGCAACATCCCGTCGCCGGCACGGTCGCGTATCACGACTCGTGCTATCTCGGCCGCTATAACGACATCTACGACTCGCCGCGCGAGATCCTGCGCGCGATTCCCGGCGTGAAGGTCGTCGAGCCGACCGAGACGCGCGACCGCGGCATGTGTTGCGGAGCCGGCGGGGCGCAGATGTGGAAGGAAGAGGAGCCGGGCGACGAGAAGGTCAACCACCGGCGAACCAGACAGATGCTCGAGCCGCTGCCCGATACGAGTTCGTCCTGCACGGTCGCTACCGCCTGCCCCTTCTGCATGACCATGCTCACCGACGGGCTCAAGGACCTGGAATTCGAGGACGTGCGGCAGCTCGACGTGGCCGAGATCCTGCTGAGATCGGTTCGCGGTGAAGCGCAGGCGACACCCGCGGAAACCTCGACAGCCGATGTGCGGGCCTCATAATCGAGCGCTGTGGAAGACCGGGCAAGCCAGACTGTCGCGCCACTAGCACCCAAGGGGGGCACGCGGATGGTGGGTGAGCACAGGTCACGTTGGGGATGGGATGTCTTGTGGCTTAGCGTCGTCGTGCTGACTCGGTTGGCGTTC
This sequence comes from Planctomycetota bacterium, assembly GCA_018814045.1. Taxonomy (GTDB): domain Bacteria; phylum Planctomycetota; class Phycisphaerae; order UBA1845; family Fen-1342; genus JAHJAR01. Next base: position 1,353 of record JAHJAR010000260.1, read on the forward strand.
ACGCGCACCGTGGGCGTGATCGCCGGTTTCGCCGCCGCCACCTACTGGATTTTCATGTACTTCGAAGGGGAACTGCTGATCCCGGTACTGATCGTCTTCCTGGATCTCGTCCTGTTGTGGCTGTTGCTCTGGACCGGCGCTCGACGCCGGCAACACACGTGTGGTGATCGAGACGGCAGAGGCGTTGCGGCTTCAGGGACGCACGCCGGATGCGCTACGCCTGCTGCGGGCGGGAAGCGAGCGTTTCCCGGAAAACATGACACTGACGGTTGGGCTGGTCAAGATGTTGGCAGCCAGTCTCGTCGCCGCCGAGCGGGGCGAGGCCGTGCGGGTCGGCGAGCAGGCCTGCCAGCGCACGAACTTCGGCAACGCGCTCGCTCTGGACGCGACCGCGCTGGCGCAATTCCGCGCCGGACAACGCACCCAGGCGATCGAGACCGCTCGCCGGGCGCTGGAGCTGGCGACACGCCAGGGCCTGACCGCCCTCGCGGCTGAGATTCGAGGTTCATTGCACAGATACCAGGCCGATAACCGCCCCTGAGCAGCGGAGACGCAAAGGACAAGGAACAAACCATGCAACACGATTGCCCGCGCGACAAACCCATTCCACGCCGCAGGGAGAACTTCGGCGACGGCTGGCAGCACAACCTCAAGCCGCTCGAGCCGATCGACGTCCGCAAGGCCAACACGTTTTCCGACATGCTCGACCAGATGACCCGGGCATCGTTCGGGGCACGTGGGCTCGGCGAGGCCGCTGAGGTTCTCCACGAGATGGCCAGCGATCCAAAGTGCTTCGTGGTCGGCACCTTCTCCGGGGCCATGACGATTGCGAAGATGGGCCTGGTGATGACCGAGATGGTCGACCAGGGCATGCTCAACGCCATCATCACCACCGGCGCCCTTGTCGGGCACGGCCTGGTCGAGCAGTCGGGCCTCACCCACTTTCGCCACGACCCGTCGTGGAGTGATCCGGAGCTTTACAGGGCCGGCTATGACCGCGTCTACGACACGCTCGAGCTCGAGAGAAACCTGTACGACACGGCCGACATCCTGGACACCGTCCTCGAGACGATCTCGCCCGCCGAGCCGTTCGGCACACGTGAGCTGACCGGCTGGCTCGGCGCGCATCTGGCCGAGACTTATCCGGGACGTGGGATTCTGCAATCCGCACACAAACAGGGCGTCCCGGTCTATATCCCCGCGCTGTGCGACAGCGAGATGGGGCTCGACGTCTTCATGTACAACGTGCTCGGCGCGCGAAAGGGGCGTGCCCCCGTCCACTTCGATCCCATGCGCGACCTGGACGATTTCCTGCGCCGCATCAGCGCCCCCGAACGACTCGGGCTCTTCACGATCGGCGGCGGCGTGCCACGCAACTGGGCCCAGCAGGCCGGACCGCTGGCCGAACTCCTGCACTTCAAGAGTGGCGGCAAAACCGGCGGCTTCGTGCGTTTCACCTACGCCGTCCGAATCTGCCCCGAGCCTGTCCACTGGGGCGGCCTCAGCGGCTGCACGTTCTCCGAGGGCGTCTCATGGGGCAAGTTCATTCCCCCCAGCGAAGGCGGCCGCTTCGCCGAAGTCCTCTGCGACGCCACCATCGCCTGGCCGATCCTCGTCCGCGCCGTGCTCGAGCGTATGGGACGCATCTAGGACCACCCGCCAACAACGACTCACCACGCGCACGGCCGCGGCCCGAATCCCGCCTGCCGTCCGCGTGAACCACGGCGCCCTTCCGGTTCCGCCCGCGATGGCACCCCACGCGCCTGGATCGGGGAAGAATGGGGGTAAACACCTGATTGTCGCCGACACGCTCCCGGGTGTAGAAATGTATTCACACCCCCCGGAGCAATGGGGCCATGTGGTGAGATTCACTGGAGGAACGCGAGATGGAGCGGCGTTATCGCGGCAACATGAATGGTGAGAGGTATTGCGCAAATGCGTCCTCGAACGAGGTGCATGACCTTGACAATGAACAGGCCAATTGCCAGATCGACGAGATCATCGACGCCGGCCACGACCGCCCTTTTTACACACTGGCCGTAGCCCACGCCGCCGGCTGTGACAAGAATTGCGACTGGTGCCTCAGAGCCTTCCGTCCCTAGAGCGTTTTCAATTCAGGTGTGGCGTCCGGGCCCCGCACCGGACGTTGGC
>JAHJAR010000029.1 GCA_018814045.1 Planctomycetota bacterium
CCTGGGTTTGCACGAAGACCACGTAGATCTGGGCGACGCCAGACCGTGCCACCCCGCCGCGTCAGGCCACGGCGGACTCTCAATTTAGAGCCCCCGCAGGGGGCGACTGATCGTAAGCACAAGCCACGCGTGCCGGGCCAGATCCCTCGCTCCGCTCGGGATGACAGACCGTTCTGGATTTAGGAGCAGCCTTTTCGCTATAGTGGAAGTGCCGCACGGACTATCCGGCAGCTCGCATGGCACCCGGCATGCCGCGGGCGTCGCAACAAGAGGAGATAAGCGTGCATCTCAGCGGATCCATTCATCGTCGTGCCCTGACGGCCGCACTGGCGGCGCTAGTCACTTGCGCGCTCGCGCCGGGGCAGTCGAACATCGACAAGCTCGGGGCGATGGGCGACAGCCTGACGGACGAGTACCTCGAACAGATGTACGGCTCGTACGCCGACTGCTGGACCGAGCTGCTGGTCCTGCACCGCGAGATCGACATGGGCCCGACGGCGGCGGAAGCCGGGCAGCCCGGCGGTACGTGGGGCGAGCCGCGACGCACGGGATACGAGCACAACTGGGCCCGCGCCGGGGCAACCACCGGTTCCATGCTCGCCGCGGGGCAGCACACCGGGCTCGCCAACGCCGTCCTGACGCAGGGCGTCACGCACGCGGCGATGTTCATCGGCGGAAACGACTTCTCGCCCTGGTTTGGCTGCTACGACGAGATCTATTACGGGGAGTGGACGCAGCACGACATCGACGCCTGGATCGCCGGCCGCATCGGCAACATCACCACCGCGCTGAACACGACCGTCCCGACCGGCGTGCAAATGGTGGTGGTGAACATCCCGGACTTCTCGATCATGCCCTACGTCTGGTCGAGCTTTCCCGACCCGGTTCGGCGGGACGCCGTCGCCGCTGCCGTCGAGCAGGCGAACGCGGACATCCGTGATCTGGCTGCGGAACACGACCTGGCGCTGCTCGACATGTACGCACTGACCAAGGCGATGTTCGGCCCCAATCAGGACCAGCACGAACACCTGCTCGTCGGCAACGTCGAGATCGAGCTGCTGATCGCGAGCGGCTCAAATCCGCTGGCCGGGTGGGTGGCCGATGGAGTGCATCCGCGCAGCGTGGTGCAGGGCATCGGGGCAAACGCTATTCTGACGGCGTTGAACCTGGCCTACGATGCCAACGTCACGCTGTTCACCGAGGAGGAGCTCCTGACCAACGGCGACCTCACCTACGGCGGCGTGGACACGCTCGAGGCGCAGATCGGGCCGTACGAGGCGTACGTTACGGTCTTCGGAACTCCCGGCGACCTGGATGACGACGGCGACGTGGACCTCAACGACCTCGCCGCGCTGCTCGCCGCCTACGGCTCCTGCGCGGGCGAGCCGGAGTACAATCCCGATGCCGATCTCGACGACAGCGGGTGCGTGGGCTTGCCCGATCTGGCGATTCTGCTGTCGAACTACGGAGCCGGAAGCCCGTAGCGTGCGCACTGCCCGCCATTCTCCATGAAATTGGCTCATGCCGTTGCTGGGCATTGGCTACGCGACTGTCTGGATGCGACGCCAGACCGTACCACCCGACGTGTGAAGGGGGGAGGAACTCCCGGGCCACGATCTGCGCTAAGACCACGACTGCCGGGCGCGCGAGCACGAACTGGCGATCCGTCTCCCGTATCAGCAATCCACCGGCATCGGAAGCGAGCGTTCCGCCAGCGAAATCGGTGACGGCGTTCCTGCGGCTGACACTCGAAGACCCGCTGGGGCTGGCGTTACACTTTGGCCTGAAAGGATTGCCTCTGTACGTTCGTCTCATCCGACGGGATCGCCGATATAGAAGGATGAAACGGCTATCCTGCTCATTAATCACTCGTGGTGTCGTGAGATACTCGGGACAGGAGAACTCGCGATAAACGTCCTCGCTGACTGGCGTTCGGTATTGCTCAAGCGCCTGCTCGAGGCGGTTAACCCCGCCGGCGCGTGGGGCTATCGTGTCGGCAGCAGCGGGGGTGCCGAGCCGACTGCGCTGGCGGCGCTCGCACTGGCAGGGGAAGGGCAGGCGCCCGAGTGCGTGGCCGCCGCGCTCCAATGGCTGGCAGCTCTTCAACGCGAAGATGGAGCGGTTCCGATCTCTGCCAAGGCGGATTCGCCCCATTGGCCGACCAGTCTGGCAACGCTTGCGTGGCTACGTTGCGCCGAAGGGGACGACAAGACACACGCCGTCCACGCGCAGAGAGCACTCGGCTGGCTGCTGGAAGCTCGTGGCCGGGCGGTCTCGCCCGACGGCACCATTCACGATCACGATACGACGTTGGTCGGCTGGCCGTGGGTGGCCGGGACACATTCCTGGATCGAGCCGACGGCGTACGCGCTGCTGGCGTTGCGGGCCGCCGGCAAAACGAACCACCCCCGCGTTCGCGAGGGGGTCGAGCTGATCCTGGACCGGGCGTTGCCCGACGGGGGGTGGAATTACGGTAATCGCCGCGTGTTCGAGAACATCCTGAGGCCGTTCCCGGCGACGACCGGCGTGGCGTTGGCCGCGTTGGGCGGGGAGCCGCGTGAGGCCCGCATCGACGCGGCGATTGCCTACTTGACCCGAGAGTTGCAACGGGTCCGGGCGCCGCTCTCGCTGGCGTGGGGGTTGATCGGCCTGCGCGCCTGGAGCACACAACCGCCCGAAGCCAGCGCGTGGCTCGAAACCTGCGCGCGCCGGCTGATCGAGCAGCCGGCCAACCCGCAGTATGACGCCCTGTTGTTGCTGGCCGGCGCGACAACCTGCCTGCTGATCGAGGGCTGGGAGGCGCGGACCGATGGCTGATCCTGCCACGAGACCGGACAGGTCGAAGCCAGGCGGCAAGCTCACGCGGCGCCAGGCCCTGGGGCTGGGTAGCGTCTTCGCACTGGGCTGGGGCTTGGCGGGCACGGCGATATGGTGGCGACGCCGGGAACACGGTCAGCGTGCCGACGTGTTCATTGGCAAAGCCACCTCGTACGAGGCCGATCTGGTTTCATTGGTCGCCGCCGGCTTGAAGGAAGTTGGGGTCGCGCGCCGCGAAATCCAAGGCAAGCGCGTTCTGCTGAAGCCGAATCTGGTCGAGACCGCGGTCGGCCAGGCGCACATCAACACGCACCCGGCGGTGGTCGTGGCGGCCGCGGAAGTTTTTCGCCGGCTGGATGCGGCTGAGGTCTTCGTCGCCGAAGCTCAGGGACACCGTCGGGACAGTTGGCTGGTGCTCGATGAGTCGGGCATGGGGCAGGCGCTCGCGGAGGCCGGGCTCAGGTTTGTGGATTTGAACCACGACGATGTCGAGCCGGTACCCAATCGCGGGAGCTGGACGAACCTGAAGCAGCTCTACCTGCCCAAGACGCTCCGGTCGGCCGACATCATCGTTTCCATGCCCAAGCTCAAGACGCACCATTGGGCGGGCGTGACGTGTGCGATGAAGAACCTGTTCGGCGTGATGCCGGGCATCGTGTACGGCTGGCCGAAGAACGTGCTGCACTGGTCGGGCATCCCCAACTCGATTCTCGACATCAACGCCACCGTTCGCCCAACACTGGCGATCGTGGACGGCATCGTCGGCATGGACGGCGACGGGCCGATCATGGGGAACCCCAAGAGAGTCGGAGCGGTCGTCATCGGGAAGAATCTGACCGCCGTCGATGCCACCTGCGTCCGCCTGATGGACCTCAACCCCTCGGGCGTCGCGTATCTCGCGCAGGCCTCCGGCCGTCTCGGACCGCTCTACGAGCGGAACATCAAGCAGCTTGGCGAGCCAATTGCTGACTTGCGCACACCGTTCGAAGTGCTTGACCTGCCGCACTTGAGCAGCGTTTGCCGCCTCTAGAGCGGTTTAGGAAAGTCCGTAGCGGCCGAGCCCTGTATCGGCCGTGGACGTCGACGTCCGGTGCGGGGCCCGGACGCTACATGAAAAGTGGAACCGATCTAGTGTTCCATCACACGTCGATTTGCGGGTAGCGTCGGCCCCTTGCGGCCGACGTCGATGGTCGAACGCCTTCCGATCGCCTACGTCGGCCGCGGGGGGCCGACGTTACGAGCCGCAGGCCGCTACGCCAGACCGCTGAACTGTAAACGACACTAGCGCGGACCGCGTAGAGCGACAGCAGTTCTGCTAGGCCCGGCCGCCACTCCAATCATGCTCGGTCGGTGCGGTCTGCGTCAGTTGCGTCTGTCTCGGCGGTTTCGGCTGGGTCGGTGGATTCGGGCGCTTCTGGGGCCGGCTCCGGTGCCGCCGTCGCTTCCGCCTCTTCGGCGGCCTTGCGCGGGTCTTCGAAGCCCTTGCCCTGGCAGAGCGTGTCGATGATCTCGTCGAATTTGCGCACCTTCTGGTTGTCGATCCGCAGCTTGCGCTCCTGGGGGCCGTGCTTGTAGTACAGATCGACCCAACCCTTGCGGCTGTAATCGCAGAGCCGGACCATGTTCTCGAACGGGATTCGGCGCTTGGCGTAGGTCATGCCCTGGTCGTCGATCACGACGCGCAAAGCCGCCGCCCTGTAGACCCGCGTGAACATGTACAGGGCGAAGGCAAATGCAACCAGGGCACAGTAGAGCTGGAGCCGGATTTCCTCCTTGCTCTTCTCCCAGGGCATCCAGTAGATCTGCTTGGGATCGACGCGGCCGCGGACGATCGGAACGCGGGCGATGCCGTAAGCGCTGACGAAGTGCTCGAGGGTCCCGCTACCGTCTTCGTCGGGCATCGTGAACAAGGGCTGACCGAATGCCTGACGGACATCGTCGGCGTTGATGGGCTTGGACTTGGCCAGCTCACTGAGTTCAGCCACCCGGGCCTGGGTCTCGGGCTGCGTCGGGGTCTCGCTCAGCGTTTGGGGAACGTTCTCGACGCCGAGCAGAGGGGCGAGCGCCTTCCGGGCGGCCTCGAGATTCTTCTTGGGATACCCGATGTGGTAGTCGTACAGGAAATATGCCCCCAGGAAAACGCCCACTAGCATGATGACTAGGTTGTAATTCCGATCGTAAGCTGCCGGACCGCTTTCAAGTTGCATGTCAAGTACTCTCCAGTGCGGGTATCGCGACCGGCCGGCGCCGGAGCGGGCCTCCAACCAGCCGATGCGACATATCGCTTCGTGCGATCGCCGCGAGTATTATGCCGCCCGGCGGACCCGCTGTCCGCCGGGGCGAGCGCTCTCAGGCTTGCCAGATAATATAACACAAATGGAGCGCTGAATATGCCCTCGAAGTCGGTAAGACATCGTCCCTGCATCCTGCTGGTCCGTGACGGGTGGGGCGAGAACCCGCATCCGGAGTGGGATCATGCCAACGCGATCAAGCTGGCCCAGCCGCCGATCGACGCCCGGCTGCGACGCGAATGGCCCGTGACGCTGGTCCAGACGAGCGGGCTCGCCGTGGGGCTGCCCGAGGGCACGATGGGCAACAGCGAGGTCGGCCATCAGAACATCGGTGCGGGCCGGATCGTCGATCAGGACGCCGTCCGGATCAGCAAGGCGATCGAGGACGAATCGTTCTTCACCAACGCCGAACTGGTCGCGGCCGTCGAGACCTGCCTGGCCCGCCAGAGCAAGTTGCACCTGATGGGGCTGGCGAGTGATATCGGCGTGCACTCGCGACTGGGGCATCTGACGGCGTGCGTCGAGCTGGCAGCGCGACGCGGGCTGAAGGACGTGTACGTTCACTGCTTCACCGACGGGCGCGACTCGCCGCCCACCAGCGGGATCGAGTACGTCAAGCGGATCGAGCAGGACCTGTTTCGGATCACGGTCGGGCAGATCGCCAGCGTTTGCGGACGCAACTGGGCGATGGACCGCGACAATCGCTGGGATCGCACGGAGAAGGCCTACCG
>JAHJAR010000261.1 GCA_018814045.1 Planctomycetota bacterium
CCGAATACGTACCGCTCCCATCACGCTCTCCAGCGGGCATTCCTGTGAAGAGCTCGATCGCTTCCTGGATGGTCTCTACGGCGTACACGGCGAACTGCCCCGCCGCGCAGGAATCGGCGACGTCTTCGCGGAGCACGAGGTCACCCGCATTGGCGCGCGGGATAATGACACCCGGGGTACCCGTTAGGCCGATGTCGCGGCAGGCGTCGTAAAAGCCCTCGATCTTCTCGTTCACGCCGCCGATGGGCAGGATGTGCCCGACCTGGTCGATGGCACCCGTCATCGCCAGATCCTGACGCAAGGGCACATCCGTCAGCGCGCTGAGCAGGCAACATATTTCGGCGCCCGAAGCCGAGTCCCCGTCGATGCCGCCGTAACTCTGCTCGAAAGCGATGGACGCGTTGAATGCCAGGGGATGGTCCGTCCGCAGCAGCCAGCGCAGCAGACCGCCAAGGATGTAGAACCCCTTCGTGTGAATGGCCCCACTCAACGCTGCCTCGCGCTCGATATTGATGACTCCGGCAGTGCCCGGGCCAATCGTGGCGGTAATGCGGGCCGGAAAGCCGTACATGAGTTGGCCCGCTTGCAGCACGGCGAGACCGTTTACCTGGCCGACGACCGAACCCGTTGTCTGAACGCGGATCGTCCCGTCGGCTACGAGTTCGCGAAAACGCCGTGCCGGCAGGTCGGCCCGGCGCTTCGTACGGCGTATGGCCTCTCGAACATCGTCGCAGCTCACGTGGGACTGGTTGGCCTTGCGTGCGACAAAGCTCGCCTCGCGCGCGATGTCAGCCAGCCGCCCGAAGCGTGCGGTGAGTTTCCCCTTGCGGGCCGCGATGCGGGCGCCGTGCTCAACCAGCGCCATCACGCCTGTACGATCAAAGGGCAGCAGCTTCTCATCGCGCACGATCCGAGCCAGCACGCCGGCGTAATGCTCCAAGCCCCGTTTGTCGCGCGTGATGGTCGTGTCGAAATCCGCCAGGATCTTGAATAGCTGCGGGAAGTCTGGGTCATACGCGTCCAACAGGTAGTACATGTCCGCGTCACCCAGCAGAATGACCTTGACGTTGACATCGATCGGTTCCGGCTTCAGCGACGGCCCGGACCAAGGGAAGGCGAGTTCGGGCGGGATGATCTCGAGCTCACCCGTTCGCAGCGTCCGTACCAGGACTTTCCAGCCACCAGGCTCGGACAGCAGGTCGCGCGCCTCGACGATCAAGTATCCGCCGTCCGCCCGCAACAACGACCCGGCGGCGATCCCCATGTGCGTGGCGCGTGCGTCACCGTCGCGGGAAAACTCGTAGTCGATCGTGCCCAGCAGCTTCCGCATCATCGGCGTGTTCTCGACGATGATCGGGCACGCCAAATCCTGGCGGTGCTCCAGAACGACATTCACGCGATACAGGCCGCCGTCGGCATCGTCCTCTTTGCCAAGGCCCGGAAGTCGATTCGAAAGCACGTCGTCCACGATTTCGCTCATGTACGCGCGTACGCTGGGCTGGGGGAAGTCCTTCTCCATCGCCGTCGTGAACTTGCCGAGCAATGTCCGCGCGTTGTCCTCCAGCAATTCCTGCAGGGCTTGGTCGTGCTTGCGTCGAATCTCGTTGGATTTCTCGCTGATCTCCGCAAGCTGCTTCTCAAACTCCACGTGCTTCTGCCGCAGTTCAGCCTGCTGTTCCTGGCTCACCGCTCCCTGGGCAATCAGGCGATCGAATTCCTCCGGCGGGAGTGGCTTGCCGTCGACCATCGGGAGTATCGCCGTCTGTGTGATGGGGCCGACTTGCCGGGACACCAACGCCAGTCCGGCGGCGTTGAGGGCCTTGCTAAACGGCTCCATGACACTCTGAAACTCCTGCTCGGCCGCCTCTTCAATGGCCGCTCGCCGTGCTTTTAGGGCCTCAGACGACAACGCGGGGCCCAGGTGCTCGCGAATAAAGCCCGCGAACTTCTCTACGCGTCGGCGGAACTCCTGCCCTTTGCCGGCAGGAAGCGTAATGAGCCGAGGCCGATCGGGATGGCTGAAGTTGTGCACGTAACAGCGGTCGCGCGTCAGGGCACAACTCGGTCGTATGTCCTCGAGCAGCTTCTGAATCAACGTCATGCGCCCCGTGCCACTCAGCCCGCGGACGAAGATGTTCTGCCCCGGGGCGTCTGTCTCCAGGCCAAAGCGCAGGGCCTCAACCGCGTCATCCTGTCCAACGACGCCGACGAGCGGCTTCACGTCGCTGGTCGTTTCAAAGCTCAACTCGGCCCCATCACAGCGCCAGCGAAGCACGTCAGCGGGCAGCGGATTCGTCATTGGCTCGATTCTCCTTCTCACATCCAGATACTGGCCCTGTTGTCCCGGACCTTATAAGGACTTCGTGCGCATTCGAGACGCGCGAGCTTGCGCCGCCTGGGCCACACCACGCGCCGCCGACCTCACGTCAGCGACCTTGGGGACTCCGCCAGCCCTCCACCCGCATCTGCCGCGTGTCGAACACGACATGCGGCCCGTCAGCTCGACGGTCGGAGTAGTACCAGGTCGTGTTGACCTTGGTCACCTTAATGTGCTGGGGCCCGTTTAGCAGCGACAGGACCTCAACGGCGTCCATTCCCGCTTTGAGCTGAGACCAGCCAATCGTCCAGTCTGGCTCCGAATCCCCTTCTCTCCTGACCTCTGGAGACGATTGAGCCGGTGGTTCGCCCTTGGCGGGTTGCTGGCACCCGACCAGCGGAGCCAGCAGAACAAGCACCGCCACGCTCGACCATAGCACGCGAACCACAGTAATCGTGCAGCTCACGGCAACTCTCCATTCTGGATCCCGATGACAAAGCGTAAGTCTGCACTGCCCTCGACGTAAACCCGCTGGTGCGCGGAAACCTAAAAACCTCTGAGCGCCTTCTCAACGCCCGCGGCGTGCTCCGGATCCGCCTTCTCGAAGTGCGCGAGCTGCCGCTCGATGATCTCGCGCGGCACGCTCTGCATCGATCCCGCTACTCAGTCGGCGCGGCAGCCGACAGCGCCGCGTCGTTTGGTCCGCCTTCTGCGGTCCATTTGCCGAAGCCACCATCGAGCACGGCATACCGCCGATGACCGACGCATTCGAGTCCCATCCCGACCAGTGTCGCAGCGTGCGTCTTGTCGCCGCTAACCAGCACCAGTCCCGCGGGTCACTTCCGTGCCGCGTCGTACAGTTCAGCCACCTTGCCCCAGTTCACCAGGTTCCACCACGCAGCAACCCAGTCCGCTCGGCGGTTTTGGTACTTCAGGTAGTAGGCATGCTCCCATACGTCGATCGTGAGGATTGGCGCGTGCCCCTGGGACAACGGCGAATCCTGGTTCAGCGTATCACAGATGTGTAGCTTGCCGGCCTGGTCGAGGCCGAGCCAGGCCCAGCCACTGCCGAAGCGGCCGATCGCCGCCTTGGTGAACTGCTCCTTGAAGGCGTCGAAGCTGCCGAACGTCTTGACAATCTCATTGAGCAGCGGGCCCTTGGGCCCGCCGCCCTTGTTGGGGCCAATGATCTCCCAGAAGAAGCTGTGATGGTAATGCCCCCCGCCGTGGTTGATCACCGCCTGCCGAATGCTCGCAGGCACAGCATTCACATGGCCGAGGACCTCTTCAATCGGCTTGGCAGCGATGTCCGGGTGGTCGGTGAGGGCCTTGTTGAGGTTGGTGGTGTAGGCCACATGGTGCTTGTCGTGATGGATCTCGACCGTCAGCTTGTCGTAGTAGGGTTCGAGGGCGTCGTACGCGTACGGCAACGGGGGAGTCTCATATGCCATTGTGTGTCTCCTTTGTCCAAGGTTCGCCATCTGCCGAGTAAGAGTTCAGCCGTTTGCAGTGTACGGCGTGAGTAGCGGCGGGAGCTGACCGGTTTGGAGGTAGATTCGCAGTGCATCAGAAACTGATGGCGTGCCTCCAGCCGAGTCCTTGCGACCCGTGAAGGGGAAGCTGTCCGGACCACGTTGGCACTGACTGTTGATGTTCACGCGGCAAACCTGGTTGACGAACACATCGATCACCGGAGCAACGCGGCCTGCGATCAGCCTGCCGGACGTCGGTCAGTGGCGACATGCGCGGACGATCCGGTTCCAAACGCTCCTGGGCTTCCGTCAAAAAGTGAGGATACCGCGTGCGATGCGCCGCGGCCAGCATTCTGTGAACACAGGGCTTCTGAGGGTCCGTGACACTTTAGGCGGCCTGTTCCCAAGCGGGGCAGCAATACGCGGGCGGCGTAGAATCAGAGCCCCCTGGCCCGCCATTTGGGGTCCTGAGCGCGGCCGCCTGAAGTGTCACGGACCCGGCTTTTGAACCCGGGGCCAAACAGGTGGCCAGCGCCAGGGTGACCGCATCGGGGCCCAGCGTGTAGAGTTGGCGGGCCGCGGCCTGGTTGCAGAAGCCGGTCTGCAAGGCCGCCACGAGCCTGTCCAGCGCCTCCGAGCGTGTCGCCGTGCCGCGCATTGGCAAAGTTATACGCCCGTGCGCGCTCCCGGCGCAAGACCTGCAACGTAAAAACCTCAGACACTCTTGCAGACGGGTGAATTGTTGCTCGATATGCTGAGTTGGCTCAGACGCAGCCGCCCCCACCCCGGCCGCTGCTGGCCCCGACTGCCGTTTGAGCCGCCCGGCACCAGGATACCGATATGCCCGTACAGTTGCAGGACCCACGTGTTCGTCTGCTTCGACGACACGAGCACAATCCGATCCTGACCGCCCAGCAGTGGCCGTACTTCGTCAATACGGTATTCAACGCCGGGGCGACGCGGCTGCCGTCTGGCGAGACGCTTCTGCTGTGTCGAGTCGAAGACTGCTCGGGCCGCTCGCACCTCTGTGGTGTCCGCTCGAGAAACGGCGTCGACGGCTGGCAGATCGACCCCCAGCCGACCATGCTGCCTGTGGAGGCGCACCCCGAGGAGATCTGGGGGGTGGAAGACCCGCGAATCACCTGGCTGCCGGATCGCGGAGAATTCGCCGTTACCTACACGGCGTATTCGTCGGACGGTCCGGGCGTATCGCTCGCTCTGACGAAGGACTTCAAGCAGTTCCGACGGATTGGCAGCATCATGCCACCCGAGGACAAGGACGCCGCGCTCTTGCCGCGACAATTCGATGGGCGTTGGATGTTGATCCACCGTCCCGTGCCAGCTTCCGGTGAAGCCCACATATGGGCCTCGTACTCTCCGGATCTCCGCCACTGGGGCGACCACAAGGTCATTCTGAGAGCCAAGCGCGGTCCTTGGTGGGATGCGCGGAAGGTCGGTCTCGGACCGCCGTTCATTGAAACCAAGGAAGGGTGGCTCGCCCTTTACCACGGCGTGCGGAACACACCCGCGGGCTGCCTGTATCGCCTCGGCCTGGCGCTGTTTGACCTGGAGGACCCGACCCGCTGCATCCTGCGTGGGCCGAAGTGGATCATGGCACCTGAAACCGATTATGAGCGCACCGGCGACGTCGGCGACGTGGTGTTTCCATGTGGCTACACGATCGGCGACGACGAGGACACCCTCAACCTCTACTACGGCGCGGCCGACACGTCGATTGCTTTGGCAACCGGCAGCATTCGGGACCTGCTCAGTTGGCTAAAGGAAAACAGTGGTCCTACGGACGCGAACACGTACTGACCCGCCGGCGCGCATGGATGGTGCGGCCTTGGATTTGCCCCGTGCCATTGGAGAACGGTCGCATATGACCCCGCACGCTGATATGCCCGACACTTCCCCCGGCATCAAGGTGGGTGCGATGAAGTCGGCCCGGCAGATCAGAAGAGCGGCGGTTATCGTCGCGCATCCGGACGATGAGCTGCTATGGAGCGGCGGGACAATCCTGACCAGACGCGATTGGCATTGGGAAGTCTACGCACTCTGTCGGGCGAGCGACTCCGACCGGGCTTTGCGGTTCCGGCGCGCCCTGCGAGAGCTGCGGGCCAGCGGCGCGATTGGTGACTTGGACGACGGCCCGGATCAGACCCCTCTGGAGCTGTCCCTGGTGGAAAGGACAATTCTCGCGCTGCTGCAGCACCACGATTTCGATGTGATCCTGACTCACGGTCCGCGGGGAGAGTACACGCGCCATCGGCGTCACGAGGAAACCTGCCGGGCCGTCATCCGCCTCTGGTCAGCGGGCATGATTCAAGCGGCGGAGCTGTGGATGTTTGCGTACACCGACAGTGACGGGCGCCGGTTCCCGGTCGCGCTTCATAATGCCCACCGTTACAACGCGTTGCCGGAAAACGCGTGGAACGAGAAGTACCGGCTCATCACCGAGGTCTATGGTTTCGCACCGAGTAGCTGGGAGGCACGGACAGTGCCGCGCGCTGAAGCATTCTGGTGCTTTGACGCACCGGAAGCTGCCCGCCAGTGGATTGATTCACAGGACGCCCCGACATGAAGGTACTCGTGTTGTACGACTATCCGCCCTCGCCCGGCGGCTTGGCGACGCAGGGCGATTTGCTTTACAGGGGCCTGCAGCAAATGGGCCTCGACGTGCACGCCGTGCACTTCGAATCGGCCCAGGAGAAGGAATGGTACTACCGCTGGTTCGAACCGGACATCGTTGTCGGCATCGGCTATTGGGGGCACGCTCCCCATCTAGTACTCCACCCGCAACGGTACGGGGTGCAACCCGTGCCCTGGCTGGTGGCGGATGGCTATATCGCCAACTACCACGAGATTCTTAACGCGCTGCCACTGATTCTCGTGACCTCCAACTGGGTCAAACAGACCTATATTCGCGACGGTATCAACGGCGACAATATTGAAGTCCTTCCGGTCGGCTGCGACACGGACAGCTTCGCACCTCGCGACCGGGATGATCCAAAAGTGACATGTGTGCGGCAGTCGCTCGGCGTTGCCCCGGACCAGATCATGATCCTGACGGTTGGCGGCGACGCGACCTCCAAAGGCGCGCAAGAGGTCATGCAAGCCCTGGCCATCAACGACACAAAGGCGCCGGACTGGAAGTACATCTGCAAGGTCTGGCCACAGCCACGCACGATGCAGCAAAACCTCGTTGACCTGCAGCTTGCGACGCAACTGGGAATCAGCCAGAACGTGGTGTACACGGCCAACACGATTTCGCGCAACTTTATGCCTTATTTGCTCGCCGCCTGCGATATCTACGCTGCCCCATCGCGTCTGGAAGGATTTGGCATGATCCAGGTTGAAGCCAACGCCTGCGGCAAGCCGGTCATCAGCATTCGTGCCATGGGCATGCTCGACACCATGGTGCACGGCGAGACCGCGTTTCTGGCCGCGGTCGCACAGGAGATCAAGATCACCGAGGCAATGCTGGGCGCGGAGTCCGGGTACCAGGAGCCACACCGTATTGTTTTCGATGATTTCCGAACCGCCGATTACCGCGCGAGTGTTCACGATATCGCCAACTACCTGATGGACCTTATGGCGGACTCCGAACTCAGAAAACGCATGGGCGAAGCCGGCCGCAAGCGCGCCGTTGAGCTTTTCGATTACCGCATTGTCGCAAAGAAGTTCGTGGACATAGTCCAGAGGCGCTTGGGCATTGGCTGATAAAAACATGAAGACCGACGATGGCAAACGCATTACGGAGACGAAGGCCGCGGCCATAGAGGTGCTGCGACACAACGCCCATGGCCCTTTCGAGGGCTTACCGCGCACGGCTGGCTGGGGCTATCCGGAACCCTACACCCGCGACTGGATGATCTCGGCGCTCGGCGTTCTGGTCTCGGAGGATCAGGGGCTGCTCAAAACGCTGCGCCGGGTTCTTGAAGCGCTGGCCAACAACCAGACCCGGCACGGTCACATACCGTCATTGGCACACGACCCGAACGACCTGGGCGCCAGCGACACGACGCCCCTGTTTCTGGTGATCGTCGCACTGTTTCGGCGCGCGTGTCGCGAGCCGGACTTTCTTCATGACGCCGTAGAGGCGGCACTGACGTGGATGCGCTATCAAAGCCCCGATGATCTCATTATGGTCGGCCAGCAACCCACCAGCGACTGGCGCGATGAGCAGTGGGTGCTCGGCTACGGGTTGTACGTCAACACCTTGGCCTATGCATACTTGCGTCTATATGGGTTTGACAATGACGCCGCGGCGCTCAAGAAGGCGATGCACCGCTTCGACGTTCGTGCGGATCACAGACATCGCCACATCCATGAGGGTCTGGCCATTCGCCACAAGCCCTACTATGCCATGTGGTCCTACAAAGTGCATAACAGCGAGCGCTTTGACCTTCTGGGAAACAGCTTGGCCGTCCTCTTCGGGCTGGCTTCGCCAACGCGGGCCGCGGATCTGATGAGCTGGATCGAGGCGGAATGTGAGGCGATGCGGCGCGACGGCAAGCTGGCGCTGCCCCTGCCGCCTTGTCTGTTTCCCTACGTGCAGCGCGCTGACCCGGACTGGAGGCCACGCTATGAGCAATTCAATCGACCGGGCCAGTACCACAACGGTGGCATCTGGCCATTCGTCTGCGGATTCTACATCCCAGCGCTCGTCGCCGCCGGACGTCCGAAAGTAGCGCAGATCAGGCTGAACGATCTGACCCAACTCGTCCGGCCAGCCCGCGAGCACAAGGTGGCCTACGGGTTCAACGAGTGGTTCGACGCCACAACCGGTCAACCTTGTGGCCAAGACTGGCAAACATGGTCGGCGGCGATGTACCTGTACGCCGCCACCTGCGTCGAGCGGGGCAGCACTCCCTTGCTTGACACGATCCGGCAGAGTAGTCCGTGACCTCTCCCGCGATCGGGCAGGGGTGGCGAGGCGCACGATCCCCGGTTGGCATCGTTTCATCCCGATTTCACGCCAGTCTCACCTACTCAGGCAACACTCTCCGCGGCGCTCTCCTCAGGAGATGTCGACGTGCCCACGACCCGTGCAAAGAAGTTCATCATCGAGAAGGCCTCCAGGCCTGCCCCAGCGCCGACTGAAGTCACTGAGGAGCACACGCGGCTGCGAGCAGTGGTCAATGACCACGGCCAACGCGGTAACATGCAGCATGGCCGACCTGACACGCCGCGGCCAACCCCGAGGAAGGTGGTTTTTGGGCGGATTCGTCTGCTTGGCCAGCATGCCTCCCGGGCCGTTGAGACTCAGCGTAACAGCTTACACGGCAGGGCATTATGGCCGATCTCACGCGGCGCAAGAATCGCTGGACGGGCACACCCCCGTCGGTTGCACAGCTATTGGGAGACTCGCGCCTGTCAAGCCCGCCCGCACTCCCGTCGCGCGTACGACTTTGGCATGGGCGAAACCGAGTCGCCGTGTTAGAATACGAGCAGTCACTGATTGTGGCCGGGACTGCTCGGGGGCCAGTGAAGCAGGGATGTCATGCTATGCGCGCCAGACACGCCTTCACACTGATCGAGCTGTTGGTCGTCGTGGCGATCATCGCCCTCCTGATGGCGATTCTGTTGCCCGCGCTGAGAGAAGCCCGAGAGCGGGCCAAGACCACGGTTTGCCTGGCGAACCAGAAGAACCTGGTGTGGGCATTCACGATGTATGCCGACGACAACAGTGATATCTTGCCCGGCTCGATGACCGACTCACCCAGTTGTTGGGTCGACTGGCCCAAGCGCCAGAACGGTCGCTACCTCAACCAAAACGAGCTGGACACGATCAGGCATCTGGCCTGTCACAAGCGCGGGATCAAGGACGGCCGGCTGTATCCGTACATCCTGATGCTCGAGGTCTATCACTGCCCCTCGGACCGCCGGGAGGATTACGACCCCGACGGCGGCGCGCTGGCCTATCGCACCTACTCCATGCCGAACTGCATGAACGGCGCTGCCGACTGGGAGGAGTATGTCTGCGGCGGGGAAGTCGCGCGGAAGATCACCGACATCAACCAACCGGCTGAGAAATACGTGTTCGTGGAGGAATCCGACCCGCGCGGCTTCAACATCAATTCATGGGTCATGCACCTGGATCGCGAGGAGTGGATCGACCCGCTGACGGTCTGGCACTACGACCGCAGCACGATCTCTTTCGCCGACGGGCACGCCGAGCCCAAGGCCTGGGAAGAAGAGCAGACCATCAACATGAGCCGCCAGCACCTCTTCGATCAACCCTGCCCGGACAATGCCGACTGGGAGTACATGGCACGAGGTTGGAACAAACGCTACAGCACCGTGCCGTAGAGCGGGCCGGGCGGCGGGCGGCGGTCATAAACGCCAACCGGCCGGGTGATTTATGCCCGGCCGGGTGGGTACCTGACGCAGAATGGGCGCGGCGAAGACGGTGCCGTTACGGCCGCGGTTCCACGGGTTCACAAGTCTCCGCCTCGATCGGGTCCGCCGCGATTGGCTCGTCCGTGTCGAGCTCTCGCACGACACGCCACCCGTCGGGCAGGACGAGTTCGAGTTCGAGGTTGCCGAACAGCTCGCCTTCACCAGGCTCGTAGGTCGGGGGCGTAAACACGCCCGCCAGAACTCCGCCCTGGTAAAGCATGCCACCCGGGCCCAATTCCGCGAATCCGCTGGCAATCGGGGCCCCATCGACAATCACGTCGACCATCACATGGGCGATGTTCTCCGGGTAGCGCACCTCAGCCGCCACGACAACGTCCAACTGGAACGGCGTTCCGGTCGGGAACTCCAGCTCGATCATGGTGGGCACGGCCATGGTCGTCCACTGCGAGCCCTCTACGCCCAGCACGCCGTTCTGGATGCCCAGAAAACCGCCGGAACCAAGATTCGGAATAATGATGAAGCTGCCGGAACCGGCCCAGGCGAAGGCGTGGCCGGTACCGCCCGAGCCCTTGCTCCACTGCACACGCGGGTCGTAGACCGTGCCGTTGGTGGTGTAGCCGGCCCGGCTCTTGGACTCGGCCACCGTGGGGACGTTGTTGTTAATCACACTGCTCGCTCTCCACCACGAGCCTACGACATCTTGGGTCCAGGCCGTCTCGCCCAGGTCCTGGCCTTGGAACGGCCCGCTCTGGTACTTGTTTGGCGTCCAGATGCGTGTGTCGCTGTTCTTGGCAATCTTCTGCTGATACGGTCCCTGGGCGAAGCTGTCCGGTTGCGCCCCCGGTTGTGAGGCTGATCCCTCGCAATAGACCGAGAAGTTCACATCTTCCGCCACGCTGACGACCGCCAGCGCCAGCAGCATTACGACTCCGCTCAACAGGGTGGTCTGCGTTTGCCTGAGATAACCTGATGCGTACATGACTGTCTCCTTCGTTTCTTGTAGCCATTCGGCCAGTGTTTACCTAGGCGGTACAGAGCGACGACGAGCATGTCCGTACTTCGCATTCAGTACCGCGTGACTCCCGTGGATTCCGCAAAACCCTTGCAGATCCAACTTCCAGTTCACGCTCTCCTAACCGTAGGGAGACGTCGCAGCGCAACGCGAAAAATCGGCCAGAATGGCAGAAGTGACCTCATGGCCTGTAACACAGGTGTGGTGTTCGGCATTGAAGGTGAATTGCCCTGATTAACCGCACGCAATTCGGCGACATCGAAGAACCGCGGGCTTCCGCCCGCGCGGTTACACGTCCGCTGGACTGTCGGAAGATCGCGCACGGCGATTCACGGCACCTAACAAGGCGAGTGTGGCACGGGCTGACAGCCCGTGCAGCCGCGGCCACCGGCCGGTGCCACAAGTGGTCGTGATAGGCGCTCTGAGCTGCGGCGGGGCGTTTCCTGGCGAATCAACTCCGCCGCCGTCCCCAAGTCAATCAACCGAACCCCCTGAGCTGCGCCGATGACCAGGAAGCGTTCGTCGTGTGTGAGGGCCAGGCTGTGGACCGGGCCGAATGAGCTAGGCCAGGTCGCGAGCTCGTCACCCCCATCGGTGTCCCAGAAACGCAGCGCTGCATCGTTGCCGCCCGAAACCAGTACGCGTCCGCCGTCCACGAAGGCCAGCGCTGTCACCCAATGCGCATGTGCGCCGCCAATCTCCACTCGCGGCTGGTCTTCGGGACGACCGATGCGCAGCGACAGATCCGCGCTGCCGCTGGCAATTTGCCGCCCATCCGGCGTGAACGAGACGGCGTTGACCCATTCGCTATGGGTCCATTCGCCAGCAGGCTGGCACTGGCCGGGTTCCCAGAGCCTGACGCGCCAGTCCGCGCCGGCACTGACCAGCCGGTGGCCGTCGGGAGCAAACGCGATGGCGAGCACCAGTCCGCAGTGACCGGCCCATGCTTGCTCACGCTTTCCGGTTGCGCAATCCCAGAGCTGTAGCGTACCCGTCTCCGTACCGCAGGCGATGCGCGTGCCATCCGGTGAAAACGTCAGGGCCCGGACTCGCGTGCCGCCCGTCTGCCAGGCCTGGAGCTTCCTGCGTGTGGCGACCTCCCACACTGCCACGTGCCCTTCACGATCGGACGTGGCCAGGCGTCGGCCCTCCGGATCGAATGTGAGCGCTTCCAGCGGCGCAGCATGCGCCGCCCATGTAACGACATCGTGCGGCGGGCTGAAGCGTTCCGGTTGGTCCCGGTTGAGCCCGTCCTTTGCGAAGCTCGCCAACGACACGTTGCCGGCCGCCTCGTTCGATGACACGTTCCACGCCATCAAGCGTGACCTGCTCGACACGGCCACGCAGGTGCGCTCCTGGCCGACCGCGAATTCGTGGCTCAACAGCCCCGGAAGACCATCCAAATCCCAGATGGCAACACGCCCAACGTAACCGGCGGCGAGCCGCTGCGGCTCGTCCTGAAACGCGAGCGCGTAAACCGCGGTGCTGTGCGCGCGCAGCTCACCCAGAGAGTCACCGGTGCCAGTTCGCCACAGCCGGACTACCGCATCCCAACCGGCGGCGGCCAACAGCATTCCGTCAGGTGAAAACTCGAGCGCCGGCCGCCAAGTTGCATGTGGCCGCGGCGAGACGTCCCAGAGCGAGGTCGGCCGCGGTTCTGCCAGACCCGCGGCACGTGTCCAGCATCTCGTGCTGTTACCCAGATCCCAAAGCGAGACCTCACCGCCGCTCCAAACGGCAAGCTGACTAGCGTTGGGGCTGAAGCGCAGCGCCTCGATTGACCCGTAGCGGTCGGTCAACTCAGCCCGCGTGCCGCCGCTCGGAATGTCAATGAGCAGAACAGAAGCCGCCGACGTCGCGATCGCCAGCCAGCCGCCGTCCCGGGAAAGGTCGCAGCCTGCAATCGGCTGACCATCTGCGGTGGTGAAGAGCCGGCGGGGTGCCCCATGGCCCAGCGGATCCCACAGCAGCACTGTTCCCTCGTTACCGGCTGACAGCAGTTGCTCGTCTCGGCCGGCGAAACGGAGCTGTGCCACACCGCCGGGATGCGCCTCGAACTCGCGCAGGAGCTGCCACGTTCCGGCCTGCCACACCCTGATTCGTCCGTCGGCGCCGGCCGTGGCCAGCAACTCGCCCCGCGTTGAGAAGGCCAGGTGGCTGACTCCCCCAGAATGGGCCGCGAGTGATGCGACGCGCGCGAATGTGCTGGTGTCATGGATTCCGACGCTCCCGGCGAGATTCCCGTAAGCGAGGTGTCGGCGATCCGGTGAATACGCCAGACACGTGGTCCAGCCGCAGTCCCCGATTCGAGTCACCAGCGGATTCTGGGCGTAGTAGCTCAGCAATGGCCAGTACGCACGCTGGTCCGGCCGTGCCACGTACTCCGGCCACAGCAGGTCCTCCGCCAGCATGTCGTGGCCGGCGGCCAGGTGTGCCAAACCCCGCCGCAATACACTCGTGTGCAGTTGGTCCGCCAACTGATCTCGCTCGCGTTGAACCTGCACATACAGGCCCAGTATCAGCACCGACGCGACCAGTACGAGCGCTAGCCCGGCGGCGATCAGGCGGGCCTGCAGGCGGTGGCGGGCATAGGCCTTGCGCAGCAGGTACAGCCGACTGTTGCGGTTTGCTTGGGCGGGTTCGCCGCGCAGGCAGCAGCGGATGTCCTCGGCCAATTCGGCGGCGGTCTGGTAGCGTTCTGCTTTCGACTTCTCCAGGGCTTTCTGCACGGTGGCGTCGATGTCAGCGTTCAGATCGCGACAGAACTGAGATGGTCGCGGGGGAAACGCGTGACAGATGTTCTGGAGCGCTGTGGCCAGGGATCCGTCGGTCTCGTAGGGCATGCGCCCGGTGAGCATCTCGTACAGGATGACGCCGAGCGCGTAGAGATCGCTGCGCATGTCCACTTCGCCACTTGCACCGGCCGCCTGTTCGGGCGAAAGGTAGGGCAGTGTCCCCAATAGCTGGCCGTCTTGTGTGACCCGCGTGGTTTCGTCCCACGTCTCGCGCTCCCGGGCAAAGCGCGCCAGCCCGAAATCGAGAATGTGCGGGTGGTTGTCGCGATTCACCACGATGTTGGCGGGCTTCAGGTCACGGTGAATCACCGCCCGCAGATGGGCGTATTGAACCGCTTCGACAATGCGCAGGAAGAGCCGCAGTTTCTCCGTGACGCTCAGGTTGTGCCGGGCCAGGTGAACGTGCAGCGGGGCACCATCCACGAACTCCATAGCGTAATAGACGCCCATCTCTGACTTTCCGGCTTCCAGAACTCGCACGATCCCGGGATGCTCCAGCCCCGCGGCCAGCTCGACCTCGCGGGCGAAGCGTCGCCGCGCCGCCGCGGACGCCCAGCAACCGTTAGCGAGGAACTTTAGCGCGACCTGTCGTCGGGTGCCCTGCTGTTGAGCCCGGTAGACGATCCCCATGCCCCCGCGTCCAATCTTCTCCAGAAGCGTGTAGCCGCGTAGCGTCGCTGGCACGGCGGGCTCGATCGGCTGGTCCGGCCGGCCGGTCCATGACCGGCAGACGTTCTGGTGTTCCGTACGTTGCCGCGATGCGATGCGTGCCGTCGAGTGGCGGCCCGGCTGATGCCCCAGCAACGGGAGCGCGCCCAGGCAAGCCCGCAATTCGTCGGCGACGTCAGGGAACCGCCGGGCCCAGTCGTCCACACACACAGACTGCCCCTTCTCAACCTGCCCCAGACAGCCATCGATTGCTTCTCCCAGGCGGCGGTCGTGCTCATCGGAGCCTACTGATCCCCGTCCACTGCGGTTTGGACATCGATCCGCGCCGCTGGCCACGCCGTTCAACCTGGCAACTGCGTACATCGCTCTGACCTTCCAGAAGTGACCCGGATTCGGACCCGGCGTATCAGGCTTCCTCGTCAGCGTTCGCGCCTCGCCGGGTCCTGCCACAGGTGAAGACGGCCGATCGGGCGGCATGGCCATGGCAGATCGCAGAAACCGCGCCCACGAGGAAAACCGAGCCGCGCCGGCGAGAACGAAGCCGCGCCCGTAATAGGCGGTTGCGCCGATTCAAGCCAAGAACCGGAGGTGGCGGTTGCCCGCAAACCAAGCCGCGACCGCTAATAACCGCCCCCTCACGATCGCGGCTCTGAAAAGGTGCAAACAGCGTCGAGAACCGCGGTAGAATGGCGGACCTATGGGTGAAGAGGGCACGATCCACGAGTGGCTCGCGCGGGCCGCGGCCGGTGACTCACTGGCGGTACAGAGGCTGATCCTGGTCTACCACGGCCGCCTGCGGGCTCTGGCCGCCCAGCGAATCGGGGCGGAACTGCGGGGCAAGGTCGAACCCGAGGACGTGCTTCAACTCGTGTACGTGGATGTGGTCAGGCGCATCGGCGAATTCGAACACCGCGGTCCCGACTCGTTCTACCACTGGTTGAAGAGCATCCTGGACGCAAAGCTGATCGACCTGCGCCGCCACTATCATGCAGCCGCGCGCGACCTGGCCCGAGAGGTCGCTGCCGGTGAGCGCCCGTCCAGCTACGAAGCACTGGCCGCCCACGCCACGATCGATAGCATGACGCCCAGCCGCGTTGTGGCCGGGAACGAGACGGAGTCGCTCCTACTGGCGGCATTGGCCGGTCTTTCGGACGATCACCGCCGCGTGCTGGAGTTGCGCTACCTGAAAGGGAACGCCCTTGTGGAGGTGGCGTTGCTGATGCGCCGCTCACCCGCCGCCGTGCAGATGCTCTGCGGCCGGGCGATGCGTGAACTGCGACAAGCGATTCAACAGATCAGCGGCGTACACCCGTGACATTCAGCCGCAAGACGCCTGTATCGGCGCACTGTGCCTACTCGATGCGCACCTGCTCGAAGTGCTCGGCGCCGACGATCTTCCAATGCCCATCCCGCGGGGCCAGCGTATCATACATAGTGTCTGCATCCATGTAGTCGAAGGCGCGGTAGATGCTCTCGTGCGCCGCCCGGAAGATCTCCGCTGCCCGCGAATCAGCGGGGCGTACACTCCCTTGTGACCATGGCAGTGGAACTGCGACGCGGCGGCAATTTGCACCTGACCGGGCCCATGCCAGACATACTCCGGCTCCGTCGGCGTGAAGGTGATGATCTTCATCTTGTCGCCGTAGACAACGGTGCCTGATACCTCCGATTCCTGCGGGGCCAGGTAAGCCGAGCTGCGCCAGTCCGCACTCGGCGGCGGCGGGTCCTGGGCCCGCGTCCACACGATGGAAATCTGCCGCGGCAGGCTCTTGAGCGGGTAGCGCAACCGAATCTCGCACGCGGCGATCTGGCGATAGTCGTCGTCCTTGAGCGTTGTCCGGTCGATGATGATGTTGGCCGGGACTTCGATGATACTGAAGCCCTCCAGTAATGGCTGCACCGCGATCTTGTCGACGGTGACTGGGTGCTGCTCAACGAAGTAACGGATGATAGCGCGCCCAGACTCCGCGGGCTGATTCGTGGCCCGGTCGACAAACGCCGCATATTGCTCGCACTTGAACACGTCTGCCATCAGCACCGAGACGGGCAGATAGGCCGTGGATTTGAGGGCTGTCTCGTCGATCTCGAAAAGCAGGTCGATCAGCGGGCGGTTCTCAATGGGATGGAACCCCCTCGCATTCGCCACCAGACCGGCGACGACAACACCGGTGACACAAAGGCGAACAGATCTCTGAGCAAACATGGCTTGCCGCCGGTGTCGGCCTCCTGATATCCGCGCGCGCGAACTGGATCGGTCGGCCTCAGGGCCGCGAATCGTGTCGTGCATCGACTGGTTCAAGTCGCAAGGTGGCGACGCCGTAAGGTGGCAGCTCGAGTGGTCCGGTCAATCGCTCGCGACGCACCTCGTCTTGCCCACTGTGGTACTTCTCGGTGCGGTCGGCACGTGCCCCCCTGATCGTGACCCGCTCCGGTTTGCCGGAGGCCGCATACAGGCGGACAATCCACGCCCGGCCATCCCGGCTCGGCTTCAGCGAACT
Organism: Planctomycetota bacterium; assembly: GCA_018814045.1. Taxonomy (GTDB): domain Bacteria; phylum Planctomycetota; class Phycisphaerae; order UBA1845; family Fen-1342; genus JAHJAR01. The sequence continues at coordinate 17,130 of JAHJAR010000261.1, forward strand.
GACGACCATGCCCGGCGCATCGAGTTCGAACGCCGGCGCGAGCGCCGCGGGGCCGTCCGCGCAGGCGGGGATCGCGATCAGCGGTTGCAGGCGCTCCAGGCCGCAGCGCGTCGCCGCCACCTGATCGTACGCACCCGCGTACGGGCACAGCGCGTAACGGAACGTCGTCGGCCCCTCCTGGTCCGCCTGGTAGTTGGTCTCCCAGTAGTTGTTCATCACGTATGAGAACAGTGTCGGCGAGTGTTCGACGCGCGCAAGCCAAGCCTCGGGGGCAAATGGTGTTGTGACGTCGGTCCTGATGGCGCCCATCTGCACCAGCGGGGCGTCGCGCGTCACAAACGTGACTCCGCCATCCACATTCGACACGTCCACCCAGCGTTGCACCGCGAAGAAGTTCTTGCAGGCCCCGGCTATCTGATCCGCCTCCGGGCGAACGACTGCCCAGGGCATGTCCAAACGCACCACGGCGCCCGGGACGTTCAGCGGAAACGCGAAGTGCACGCCCTCCTGCTCGCGAATGGGCAGCTTGTCGATGATGTTGGTAATGTCGACGCGGGCCATGCCGCTGACCAGGCTAATTCGGCGAACCAGGCTGCGGGCACCGGGTGCCGTTGATTTCACCTCCAAAGTCCCGACCAGCGGCCCGCGCTCCAGCACCGTGATCGATGCCGAACCAACCCGCTCTTGGTTGTCCGGATTCCGGCCGGCGACGTAGACATAGTCGTTCAACTGGTAGCCGGTGGTCTGATCAACCAGGTTCGCGCTCCGACCGGCGCAGCTCAGCTCGGCGATCGCACCGGTCCGCTCATCCACGCGCACCGTCACCAAGCCGTTGCTGAGCGTCGTGCCCTCGGCCACGACACGGCCGTCTCCCCCCGACGCAGAGCCGGGCTCGATCGCGAAACGGGCCGAGCCCAGCGGCGGGACATCGGTCGCCAGAAACGCCAGCTCACCAGTTGAGAGACGTTGTGCCGGCAAAACCGCACCGTCCGCCGCCCTGACTACTTCGCCCGCCAGTTCGGTCTCGGCCGGGAGGACCACTACGTCCGTCCGCAGCCACGAGCAGGTGTTGAACACTTCGACCGCGCGCACCGGCCGCTGCTCGGCAAGCCGACCCGCCGTCGCCGCGGCGAGTGACTCGTCCGCGATGCCCTTGGCCTGTAGCGCCATCTGCTGCTTGTACTCGGCCTGCCGCCGCGCAAACGGATGGTCGGGTCGGGAAATACTGTTGTACGCGCCCCAGGTGTGCTCATCGTAGAGCACGGCGTTACGCCACGCGGCGTAGAAGCGTTCATCGGGATAGGGACCGGGGTTCAGCAGCGCCCACAGCGTGCGGGCCTGCACGAGCTTCTCCGCGGCGTGGCGATTAGCGGCGGTGTCCGCGGCGGTCGATGCCGCCCCGTCCTCCCAGTAGGGCGTGAAATCGCCCCGCACGGTTGGCAGCCGGTCACCGTAGCGCTGCTCGAAATCATGAAACATCTGACTGGTCGTGCAGACTATGATCTTTGGATACGCGTGTTCCTCGTTCCACTTCCGGACGAAATCGCTCAGGTGCGGATCGGGCGGGCCGTTGTCCGCACCGATGCTGTAGCGGAGCTGAACCAGGTCGTAGGGATAGCCGGACGCCTCCAGCTCTGCCAGATACTCGAACAGTCGCCGGGCATTGAGCGGCCGGCCACCATGAAACCAGGAGTACCCCTTGCCCGCCATCCAAAACAGGATTCTGTGCCGGCCGCAGGACGAGACCCAATAGAACGGCTTGTCGGCCCACGCGAAGGTGTGGCCGACGCGATGACCGGAATTCGGGCCGGCGGACAGATACTTAATGCCGCACTGGGCGAGCACCGGCACCAGGCCCCAGGTGTAACCCGGCACGTCGCTGATCATGGCCGAGTCGATCGTGAGACCGTACTGCTCACGCAGGCGCAGCGCGTAGTCGACCAGCTCGAACAACTCCTCCTGCGAGTAAAGCCCGGTTAGCGCGTTGCCGTACAGGGCGTCGAGCCCGATGCGCCCCGCGCGGGCGGCCTCGAGAAACGCCGCGCGCTGCGTCTCATCCGCTGCCTTCAGGTAACTTTCCACCGCCCAGAGCCCCTCCGGCAACCACTTGAAACGGGCCGCGGGCGGATAGTCGTCCGTGGCGTGGATCAGATCCTGAACCTGATCCAGAAACTCCATCTGCCGCTGCTCAACCTGCTCCTGTGTATGGGTGTAGCCGATGTCCAGGTGCGTGTGGTGCATCAGGTAGATGACCCAATGACGCACGGGTTCCAACGTCACTTCGGCTTCGGCGAGCACTTGCCCGTTCACGTCCAGCGTCAGGTGCAGCGGCTGGCGCTGCTGCACCGCCGGCGCACAGACCGTGACATCCTGGCGACCGGACCGCAAGTCGACCTCGGCCAGTGTTTTGCCAGCACCGCGGCAGCGGGCGCGAACACCTGCGCCGATGCGAATGGCGTCGAGTACCACGGGTTGCTTTAGTTCGCCGCCTTGGTCGCGCAGGCACGCCTGCGGCGTCGCCGCCACTATCATGCAGCCGTCGGGCACTGGGGCGAGCTGCGCCCCGGATGGCGCTTCAAAGCGCAGCGCGTCGTACAGAACCCAACAGCCTGTGGCGGTGGTGAGCTCGAGCCGATTGACCTCCACCAGCGCCGTGCCGGCGATCTCGACCGCGAACTGCTGCGCGCGGCCCGCGGCCGGCTCGCCCTCGATCGAACGGTCGGACTGGCCCGCCAACGTGGCCTGCTCGGCGATGATCTTGCCATTGCACGCGATATGCAGCACGGGTGGATAGCGCATCTGCGCGTCGGCCAGATCCACGACCAGTCGATACGTGCCGTCTGTGGGGGGCTCGCGCAAAGCGAACATGATCGTGAAGGTGTGGGCGCGGCTGCCCGCCCAGGCGTCCACCGGCCCCGGCTGCACGTAGGGCCAATCAGCTTCCGGTTTCGACTGACCGACGATGAAAAACGCTTCGCGGTGGTATTGGCGATACCCGTCGGGCCCGAGGGCCAACTCGCCCGTGTTTCCGTCAGCGCGCCCGATCTGCCACAAGACCTTGCGCCCCGCCTCCTGCTTTGCCGGGGCACCCGAGGCAGTGCCAACGATCAGAACACACGTGATGACCTGCGCTATACGAACCATGGCCGGCCTCCGTCCGCACACTTATCCACGCTGTCAGCGACCCTCTCGCAGAGAGCATACCTGTTCCGAAACGGCCTTCATACCGAACGTCGTGATGCGAACCGGTTGTGGCCAGCTCTGTGACACCCAGGCCCGCCGCGCGAATCCGCTCGCCTCGGTGTTTCTGGCCCTGTTCTGGAGATGTGGTGTGAGTCTCTGGCCGGGTAGAGAGCGGCACTGTCGGCCCGTCCGTCTCGTTCGCGCGACCGCCTGTGTGTCGGCATGTCACGCAGACCGAGGTACCGAGTGGTGATCGCCCGTCAGTGTTGCGGACCCGTCGGCCCTCAGGGCTGCTCGCCGACCGCCTGCGTCAGCGCGTCCTCCAGCGCGGCGACTGGCAGCGACGCGGGCACAGACTGCCAACGGGCCCCCGCGGGCTCCTCAACATCCCCCAGCCAGCAGTCGGCCGCGATCAGAATGCCGCTGCGTTGCTCCAGCAGCGTCTTCAGCCCGCTGAGATCCACGTCATCCGGGCGTGGCTCCGGTAGATCGATGAGAATCAATGCCTGTGGATCGATGCTTTCAAGCGGCGTGTTCAAGTCATGGAACTGCACCGCGCGCCCCTGCGCGTATTGCAGCCACAGTGCCAGCGCACTCCAGGCGGGCTGCTCCGGGGATATGTGGATGGCCGGCGGCTGAGGGTCCGTTTCGGCACCGTCCATCCACGCCGCGCCGGTCGGGCGCGCCCAGCCGACCCCCAGAAGTGCTCCCATTTCTTGCAGGTGCGCGTCCACCATCCGCGCTACTTCGGTGATCTCTACCGAGTGAATGCTGGGGAAGTGATCGAGGACGTGCGCCGGTATGCGTGGGAAGTAATCCAAGAAGCCGCTGTCGAATCCCAACGCCGTGGCCAGCGCGTCAGCCAACTGGACCGCCAGCACGCCACGCGTCTCCTCGGGGGTCCAGCGCCTGGGACTATCCCAAGTGCAGTGGTGCTCGCGCACGGCTCGGATCGGATCGGCCGGCATGTCCCAGCGCGAGAGCATCCTGGCCCCCAGCCGCGCGTGATCGGTCCCCAGCACGTCGCGCTCGGCCTGCGGATCACGCGAACTCGCGAGGGCGTCTGTGTACTCCGGGAAGCACTCGGCCACGATGAATTTCCCCAAGTCGTGCATGAGCCCATGGAGAAAGCGGGCTTCCTGCGTCTCCTGACCCTCGTTCGCCGAAAGCGCCCGGGCAATCAGGCCACACGACAGGCTGTGCCGCCAGGTCTTCACGAACAGGGCCGTGGCCTGGTCGTCGCTCTGCGGACTGCGCAGTACGCTCATCCCGACCGCAACGCTCGCCACGTTGCTGAACCCCAACGCCCCGATCGCATCGTCGATGGCGGTGATGCGACGAGGCGTCCGACGATAGATGGGCGAGTTGGCTACGGCCAGGAGCTTGCCTACCAGCGCAACATCCTGCTTGACCGCCTTGGCCAACGTGGAACGGTCAGTGTCGCTGTTCGAGGCCAGCGCGATGACTTCACACACCGGGGTCGGCAGGGCGCTGATTTGTTCTACATTCTCGAGCCTGGCCGCGATCTCACCCGGTCTCTGTGGTGCGGCGGCAGCGCCCACGGACGACGCAACTGCCACTCCAGCCCTCCGGCCGCCAACCGGCGAACCGCCGGCGTCGGCGGCCTTCGTGGCCGTTGTCAGCGCTCGAAACACCTCCACCCGCGCCCGGTGGACTGCGCGGACAATCCCCTCGTCGAACTGCGTTCCGGCACCGTCGGCCAGATCCTTCAGGATCTCGTCCGGCGAGCGCCGCGTACGATAAGGCCGTCCGGTATGCATCGACACGATCGCGTCACTGACGGACGTGATCTTCGCCGAGAGCGGAATCAAATCGCCCGTCAGGCCCAGCGGTCCCTTCCCATCGGGACGCTCGTGGTGAAACCAGACCGCATCCATGATGTCCGGCTGATCGCGGTAGACCAGGTGAAGCAGTTGCCCCCCGTAACGCACGTGCTGGCTAACCGTCTCACGTTCCTCGGGCGTCAACTCACGGTTTGAATCGAGCAGTGCGTCTGGAATCGCCAGCAGCCCCAGATCATGGAAGCTGGCGGCGGTGGCCAGCGAAGCCAAGCTCTCGTCGTCGAGACCGGCGACGCGACCGATGCCAACGGCCGTCGCCTCCCCGCACACGGACCACCCGCACAGGTACGTCAACCGCTTCTCGAGGAACGTCTGCAACATCCTCAAGTGGCGCAGGTCCCGCGCGCGGTCACGGTCGGACAGTGCCGCCACAGGCTCAACCCTGCTGCTCATCGCGAACCTCACGCGCAGCCTTCGTCTGCGTACCTACCGACTAACATCGCTATCGCAAAGATAACCGAGGCTAATGAGCTATTTGCGATAACAAAGATCGCCTGTATCCTTGACCAGAATCGGCCTGGGTGCCCCCCCCCTCTCAGGGCCCAGCGAGGCCGCGCACGGCCGCTAAGTCCGCCCCTGCCGCGCGGGCTGGTTGAAAAATACAACCGAGGCGTTGCGCGTTTCGAAAGCGTGCTCGGCGAGAGAGTCGAGCGACATCCCTCCCGTGGCTTCTCCAGATTGCCCGCACTGACGGGCTCCTGGAAGCGGTTGCGGCCCCGGTTAAGGGCATCCGCCTGGTTTTGCTGCGGCTGGCTCGATTTCCCTTGACACAGACTCGGGGGGGGTATACTTCAAGTGCAATTCCATTAAGAGCCCATGGGAGGCCTGATGGGCACGGCTGAAGAAACTGAGTCTCCGCGACGCTCCCGCGTATGGCGCAGACTGGACACGCACCACAATCGTCTGGCGATCGTAGTGATCATTGTCGCCGCGGCGTACGCGTTCGGATATTGGCACAACCACAGTCCGGTCTCGCAGAATGCCGCGGAACCGAGCTTCGTTGGGTTTGAACCAGCCGAAATCGACCTTGGCGACCATATGTGGGGGGAGGTTGTGCCATTTTGTCTGACACTTGCCAATCGGAGTTCGGTCGCCGTGGTGGTCGATTCAGTGCGCTCGTCATGTGGGTGTGCGGTAATCGAGACTGACGGCCTGCACGGACAAATGGTGGAAGCGGGGGACATCATCAGCCTCGAGGGGACACTGGACACCGAGACAAACCCCGGGTTCAAGAGACGTCGAATCGAGCTTGGAGACGCGGCTGGCCGCACATACTGTGCTATCCTCGCTGTGAACGTGCGCGGCACGTGGACCGTCTCTCCGGACATGCTCGACTTTGGTGATGTTGACGTCACTGAGGCAGGCGCCGAGGCGCCCGCCGAATTACTGAGCTTCGTTTCCGACTCGGATTCAATGGTGGGTGAGCCGCTCACTAAGGCGTCTTGGTGTAACACTTCACCCGTCTGCAAGATTTTCTGATTTTTCTGCGATTTAGCCCTTGC
>JAHJAR010000262.1 GCA_018814045.1 Planctomycetota bacterium
CGATGTCTTCCGGGTACGGCGCCTTGCCGACGCGGTGGAACCCGATCTGCAGCACGTCCCCCTGGAGTAGAACAGCGGATGCGGACGCAGGAGTCGTCATGTGTGCCTCCGTGCGCCGGCTAAACCGGCGAGGTGTAAGATGTGAAAGTCATCTGTGTCGAAGGTGTAGCGAACCACGACAGCCCCGAGTCATGCGTTTGGGCGGGTAACCGTCGAGGCGAAGCGTTGGCAGGGGGAGGTGTAGGTCCGGTATTGAGCCGCGAAAGACAGGAACCACTCCAGGGGGCCGAGACGCTGGAGACCGAACGAAGGCCACATCCGGCGCCGCGATAACGCGAGTGGCGCTGGGCCCCTGCGCGGTCAGAGACCCGTGGCATGCACCCAAGCACCTCGTGCGGGAGCCGGGAGGTCCCGCGTCTGGCCCCGGTCGATGGCGACGGGGTCCGCAAAGGGAACCTGAATAGGGGATACCGGCGATGAACGGGCGCGGGAAGTCGGACTGCTCCGTAGTACCTGCGAAGCCCTCGAACCAAGGCGACGTGGCAGTCACGACGCCGGCGGAGGGGGTGGAGGGAAGGGAGCAGCCCAAGGGCAACTCGGTGGAGCAAACCAGGTCCCGGGCGCAGATCCGGAGCGACCTGCAACATGCGCTCGACCGGGTACGTCAGGCAGCGGAAGGTGATAGGGAACAGCAGTTTGCGGCGCTCTGGCACCACGTCTACGACGTTGACCGACTTCGGGAGGCCTACCTCGGCCTCACGCGGAAGGCCGCACCGGGGGTGGACGGCGTGACGTGGCACAGCTACGGCGAGGATCTGGCAGCGAACCTGACGGATCTGTCGTCGCGACGGCAACGCGGAGCGTACCGAGCCAAGCCGGTGAGGCGGACCTACATCCCCAAAGAGGATGGACGGCAGCGGCCCCTCGGCGTGACCGTGCTGGAGGACAAGATCGTCCAGCGCGCCACCGTGGAGGTGCTCAACGCCGTGTACGAGGTCGACTTCCTCGGATTCAGCTACGGTTTCCGCCCGGACCGCTCGCCGCACATGGCGCTGGACGCGCTGGCGGTGGGCATCCAGCAGCGGAAGGTGAACTGGGTGTTCGATGCGGACATTCGCGGTTGCTACGATGCCATCGACCACGAGTGGCTGATGAGGTTCGTTGAACACCGGGTGAGCGACCGGCGCGTGCGGCGGCACATCAAGAAGTGGCTCAACGCCGGCGTGCTGGAAGAAGGGCAGTGGCGGCAAGCGGAGGAAGGGGTGCCGCAGGGCTCCAGCGTTGGACCCCTGCTGGCCAACATCTATCTCCACTACGCCTTCGACCTGTGGGCCCAGGACTGGCGTCGACGGCACGCGCGTGGGGATGTGGTCCTCGTGCGCTTTGCTGACGACATCGTCTGCGGGTTTCAGCACCGGTCGGATGCCGAACGCTTCCAGGCCGAGTTTCGTGCGCGACTGGCGAAGTTCGGGCTGGAGGTGAATCCCGAGAAGACGCGCCTGATCGAATTCGGTCGCTTCGCGGCCGAGAATCGACGCCGGCGCGGCGACGGGAAGCCCGAGACCTTCAACTTCCTCGGCTTCACGCATAGCTGTGACCAGACGCGGAAGGGGAAGTTCATCGTGCTTCGGCAGACCCAGAAGAAGCGCATGCGGCGGAAGCTGAAGGAGGTGAAAGCCAGACTTCGGCAGCGGCTGCATGATCCCGTCGAGGAGGTGGGAGTGTATTTGCGCAGCGTGGTGACCGGGCACTTCCGCTACTACGGGGTGCCCCGCAATGGCCCGGCGTTGACCTCGTTCCGGCACGCCGTCGTTCGGCTGTGGGGACGCAGCCTCCAACGCCGCAGCCAACGCCACCGCTCGCAGCGCAGGCTGCGCCGCCGCTTCTGGCGATGGGTGGACCTCTTCATCCCTTCGGCGCACATCCTCCAAGCGTATCCCGAGCAGCGCCTGCGCGTCATGACCCAAGGGAGGAGCCCAGTGCGTTAACCGCGCTCGCTGGGATCTGTGGAGGGGGCTGTGGGCAACCATGGTCCCTACTCCGACTGGGGCGGAGCGAATCAGGCTGTGTGGCCGACAGGCCGCACTAGGTATGGTGCGGACATGCGGCTGTCAAACAGGTGTCTGCAAGGCGGATGCCTGCAGTACGCAAAACCCCCCGGAAACGCACCCTCTCCAGTCCACACACGGGGTCATCACATAGGCGGAACTGCGCGTCGGCGCGGCCGACCGGTTGCGGTCGGTGGCAAGGCGCGTGGACGCAGATGTGGACAGGTTGCGCAGCAACGGGTTCAGCGGCACCGTATCCAGGAGATC
>JAHJAR010000263.1 GCA_018814045.1 Planctomycetota bacterium
CGCTCACGCAGGTGGCCGCTGGTCAGGAACTTCCCCGAGCGACCCGTGAAGGGCGAGTCGTTGACGCGGAAGGTCATGTGCAGCGTGGGTTCATCGATGCGGACGATCGGCAGCGGCTTGGGATCATCCGGGTCGGCGATGGTGTTGCCGATATCGACCGAGCCCAGCCCAACGACGGCGCAGATGTCGCCCGCGACGACCTGATCGACCTTCCGGCGGCCCAACCCGTCAAACACGAGAAGTTCGCCGACTTTCTCGCGTGCCTGAGTGCCGTCGCGATGGATCACAGTGACGTTACGGCCGGCGTGGATCGTGCCGGCAAAGACACGCCCAATACCGATGCGACCGACGTAGTCGCTGTAGTCGAGAGTGGTGATGAGCATTTGCAGCGGGGCCGCCGGATCAACCTCCGGCGTCGGTACGTGTTCGAGGATCGTGTCGAACAGGACGAAGATGTTGCCGGGACGCCCGGCCGGGTCGAGCGCGGCGTAGCCCTCCGTCGCAGAGGCGTAGACCGTCGGGAATCCGAGCGCGTCCTCGTCGGCGCCGAGTTCGATGAACAGGTCGAGGATCTCATCGTGAACGTCGGCGGGCCGCGCGTCGCGTCGATCGGTCTTGTTGATGACCACAATCGGGCGCAAGCCGAACTCGAAGGCCTTGCGCAGCACGAACGTCGTCTGCGGCATGGGGCCTTCGAAGGCGTCCACCAGTAGCAGGCAGCCGTCGGCCATCTTGAGAACGCGCTCGACTTCGCCGCCGAAGTCGGCATGGCCGGGCGTGTCGATCAGGTTGATCTTCGTGTCCTTGTAGCGGATGGCGATGTTCTTGGAGAGGATGGTGATGCCGCGCTCGCGCTCCAGGTCGTTGGAGTCCAGGATGCGCTCACCCTTGAGCTGCCCGTCGCGAAACTGGCCGCACTGGCGCAGCATCTGGTCCACCAGCGTGGTCTTGCCATGATCCACGTGTGCGATGATGGCGACGTTACGAACAGTATTGTTGATCACGCTTTCTCGTTCCTACGTAAACGGCCGGTGCTCCCGCATCCGGCGCACATATTACCCCGGCCACTGGCTGTTGGACTGTCTACCCCGCCGCGTAGCGGACGGATTCGGCATGGAAGTAGCGTTTGACGAGTTCGGGCCGGCGTTGCGTGCTGCGGTGGTACGAGCGCACGCCGGCGATCAGGTCGGTCTGGGTCGCAGGTCGCCGCCGCCCCAGGACGTTGCTCTTCACGTCCTGATTCAGGAATTCGTCGGGATTCAGGTCGGGGCTGTAACCTGGCAGGAAGAAACCGCTGATTCGCGCGGCGTTCTTTTCCAGCCAGCGGTGCACCGCGACCGGGTCGCGTTCGTACGCTCGCCACAGCGGCTTCTGCGGCGTCAGGCCCCAACCGGCCAGACAGCGGCCCGCCGTGCGGGCGGAGACCTGCACGCCAAGGCGTCGCGCGAGCAGGTGCTGGACGGCTTCGCGCCTCCAGAGTGCGAACGGCAGCATGAGTTGGTCGGGGCAGCGGTCTCTGATCAGCCGCACCGTAGTCGCCGCCTGGTGCGGGGCGAGTTGAGTGCCCCGTGGTCGGCCACGCTTCTTCGATCGCAACCAAGCGCTGTTGCCCAAGCCAACGCGTTTGCGCCAATTCCAGATGCTGCTGGGTAAGACCCCGAAGGTGCGGGCTGCCACGGCGGGCTTCATGCCGCCGCGCAGGGCCGCCACCACGCGCGCTCGCAAAGCCTTCTGGGCATCCGGGGAGAGAAAACGGGCATCCTGGCTCGACATGCGACGAGTATACCACGTTCTCTGTTAGGCGCAACAGTTCATGGTCGGATCAGAACCCATCCCAAGACTCCTTCCGCGCCGCGACCGTGAGCGGTTGCCGAAGAACCGCTTGCTTACGCGCGCGGCTGCTCCGTAAATTCGGATCTTCATCCCCCAAGGGTGCGGCGCAAGCCCCATGGGAACTCGGAAGGAGTCTTGGGATAGGTTCTCGATGGTTGGGCCGGTGAAAAGTGTGCTCGTGCCGCGCGCGAACCACGGGATGGCGTGCGGCGCGTCCGCACGCTCCGTTTCTGGTCGTCGGGCAGAAACGCCTGACGCTACGTTGCCGCCGCCCGTACCGCCCAGCGGAAGTTCGCGGATGTGCTGCGCGGGTTTCCGCGCCGCTCAGCCGGGCTGGGTCGCTGCGGTTCCTCTGCAATCTGGGCGTACACGCCGCCGCGCAGTCCGTCGCGCAGGGCGTGTTTTACCCGGCAATCTTCGCCGCTGTGAAACGTCAGGATCCCCAGGCGACCGCCGGGCCGCAGGCACCAGGGTGCCACGCGGAGTAACTGCTCGAGACCCTGCAGCTCGTCATTCACCAGGATGCGCAGCGCCTGAAATGTGCGGGCTGCGGGGTGCAAGCGGGACTTTCCCGCGGCGACGGCGGCGCGCCACGTTCGGCGCGTCAGGCCCAGCGCGCTCAGAACCACGTCGACCAGCGCTTCCGTTCCGACGATGGGCTGCTCGGACCGGTGTCGGATGATCGCCTGCGCGATCTGTTGGTGCGCCGGCTCGTCCGCGAACTCGCCCAGCGCCCTCGCCAGCTCGTCGCACGTGATTGTTCGGAGAACATCGGCGGCGGTGCGCGGCCGGCGTAGATCCATCCGCATGTCGAGCGGACCGTCGTGCTTGTACGAGAAACCACGGGCCGGGTTATCGAGTTGCATGCTGCTGGGACCGAGATCGGCGAACACGATATCCACGCCCGCGAGGCCATCCGCCGCCAGCAGCTTCGGCAGGCCGGCAAAGTGGCTGTGGTGCAGGTGCACGCGCGCCGGGTCGACGACCTGTGCGAGCCGCCGGCCGGTCGCTTCCAGTTGCGGGCCATCAAGTTCGAGCCCGATCAGCCGGCCGTCGGGCGTAGTGCGTTCGAGAAACGCCAGCGCGTGGCCCCCGTACCCCACCGTGAGGTCGGCCACGATTTCGCCCGGGGCCGGGCGGAGCGCAGCGAGGACCTCGGCGACCATGATCGGGACATGTGTACCGGCGGGCGTGCGGCCCTGCGCGCGCACGTACGCATCGATGTCGGGGTACTTGTCCGGGTCACGCTCCTTGTAGCGCTCGTCAAAGCGGCGCGGGTGTGTGCCCTTATAGCGCGGACGCCGACGGCGCGGCGGTGGGCCGGAACCAGGATCTGAGGGACTGCCGCTCATGCACGGATCTTAGTCGAATGCCGCGTGGGCGGGATACCACGGCTGAGTTCCGCGGCGCGCGCCAAAGCTGGCCGACCTTCGCGCGTTGCGGTCCCAGCTCTACCGGCGTACTCCCCTGCGAGTCATTCCTTTCAGCCTGCCTCCTGCGCAGATCGCTCTCCCTCGGCTTGCCGCACTTGAGACACGTCCTTCGCAGCCATCGTCTCGCTCCCCAGCGGCCGCGTCTGTATGCAGACGCCAGGCACATCCGTACTCGGGACAGCTGGTCACGCTATCAGCCGAATCGGTCGGCAGGCCGCGGAGGTCGCCTCCACCGTGCGGGCAGCAAAGCTGCTCGCGCGTGGCGGCTGCAAGGCGGCCGAAACGCCCTGGCTTGATGCCGCACCGGATGATCCCCGGTCTGGAGCAGAGGCCAAGCAGGCCAACGGACTGCGCGAATGGCGCATCACGCACGTCGCCGGCTCTTCAGCGCGGGCGTGACGAGCCCGGTTCAATTGTTCTTCTTCTCCTCCTTCTTCTCCTTCTTCAGTTTGCGTTTCTCCTCCGGGGTACGCTGGGCCTTCTTCTGCTGTTCCCTTTTTCCTTTGTCTCTTTTTCCCTTATCACCCATACCCGCTTCTCCTTGCTTGAAAACAACCTGCATCAGAATATCGCGCAAAAGCCGTCTTCGGAAAACCTAGTTCAGGGCATTGTAGCCGCCCAAGTCGGGCAACGTCCCAACCGTGCGGTATGGATTGCTACGTCGCTGGCGCGGGGCCAGGATCCGCGACGGGCGTGCTTCTTTGCTGTCCGCCGGCTCACGATTCGTCCGGCAGCTCATATAGCCCGTGGCCCGCGCGGCGCAGCTTGCCCTGCCGCACCAACTCGTCCCATATCGCCTGAGGATACCGGGTCGGCGGCGAAATCGCCACGATGCCGGACTGGCCCCCGCTGCTCATCGCACCGTGGCCCAACCGCGACTCGTCATCGAGCCGCGTGAGCTTGAGCCGTTTCTTGAACGCTTTCAGCGCGTTCTTGAGCTGCGCGGAGCCGAGACCGCTGGGAAATGCAGCCCCCGGCTCGTCCGACCGCGGCGTGCCACTCGTCATGGTGTGCTCCTATAGTTCGGCGGTCGGAAGAAACCGTCGAGATCGTCGGGGCTCATGGCCAACCTCCTACCGCGCTTGTGGGCCAACGGCCCAATCGCAAGCAGCATATATCGGCAGGGACGGGCTTTCGAGCGACCCGGGCTGCCCAACCGACTTTGAGCTGCACCCCGCGTGAATCACCGTCGCGTCTGGGGCCGAACTGGCCGGTCCGGAGTTGCACTCGGTTGGGCGCGGAAACGGGAGTTTTCCGGCGCTTCTGGGATCTGGCCGGCGTTCGGCGCTGAACGCGCCAGCCTCCATTCCAGTCCTGAGCGCCGGCGACGGTCTGGCGGCAGGAGCCGTTCAACAGCAAAACCTGCCGCAGAAACGTAATGCTCACGAGCAGCGGTCGCCAGAAGCAATCCCGCCCGGTGTGCCCCACCGCGTGGCACAACTCATCGATGCGCTGCTCGCTGAGCACGTCCTTCAGGTCCGACGTGGAATGTGGAATGCGCCGCTTGAGATTCCTCGCCCGCGCTGCGAAACTCGCCATCCTTGGTCTCCTTCTGCAACGGCTGCTTTGCAACAACACCACTGCAGCGCGAGGCCAGGCTTCGCGCAAGCGCGCGTAAGTGCGCTGCTGACAGGAACTTGTAGATTATCTACATGCCATTCGACCCTACGTTACTCGTTTCTTTTGTCTCTTCCTTGTCGGCCGCGCCGGTATGCTGAAACCGGGCAGCCGGAATTGCACTCCTCCCGGCACGACTCAGGTCTGCAAATACCAGAATAGTCCGGTCAATGCCCCCCGTGGCGGAGGATCGCGGTCACGAGGCGCTCCAGCGCAGTGGGCGACTGCACCAGAAAAAGAGATGGCTCCATCAACTCCAGTTCCGACAGACACAGCTCGCCCCGTGTGTCGCGAATCACGTCCACGCGGGCATACAACAGGTTGTGGTCGACCGCCGCCAGGACACGGTCGCCGAAGGCGCGCTCAGCCGCCGAGATGTCCAGCGCATCTGACACGTGCTCATCGTCCTCGGCGAAGCGGGGCGACTTGCGGACCGCGTGCGTAAACTGGCCATCGATCCAGACCAGCGCCCGCTCGCCCTCCGCCTCGATCGCGGGCATGTACCGCTGCACCAGCACGTCGCCGGCGCGGCTCAGCTCGTCGAGAAACGCCTGCCCCGCATCACACTGCGCGGCGTTGAAGCGGCGGGTCCGAAACGAGGCCGCTGACACCGCCGGCTTGATCACGACATCCGACCAGCCTCTCTCGTCGAGGATCCTGGCAAACGCGGGCGCCGCGCCGCGCGCGACCCAACTGGTCGGGATAATCGGGAGACCTTGCCCTTCCAGTTCGCGCAGGTAGCGCTTGTGAATGTTCCAGCGCACGACCGGTGCGGAGTTGAACAAGCGCGTTGCGGCAGCGGTCTTGTCGATCCAGGCCAGGAAGGCGGCAGCATCCTCGTAGTAGTTCCAGGTCGAGCGGATTGTGCAGACGTCGAACGCGGCCGGGTCGCCACGTGGATCGTCCCACGCCAGCAGTTCAGCCGCGACGCCGGCGCCACGCAGCGCCGCGAGCAACGGCGCCTGGTCGCGGTCGGGCTCGGGCAGACGAACACACGTCACCAGCGCGACACGCATCGGTCTCAACTCCTCGCCGCTATGGCCCGCATGAGCAGTCCACACGCAGATGGGTGCCGCCATGGCTTTAGCCGTGGCGGACACGCGCTTCAGTGCGCTCGCTTCGGCAACCGCTCCCTTACGGTCGCGGCTCGGTTTCGCTTGGGTGCTCGATGGCTTTAGCCGTGGGGGACGCGCGCCTTTGCCACCATCCCGCTTACACGTTCTCAAGCTCCGCCAATTCCGCGCTGACACGTTTGACGACGTGTTTTGCGGCGGCCGCGGGCTCGAACGGCTCCTTCTTCTGGTCGCGGCGATGGCTGACTTCCACGGTGCCGTTGGCCAGGCTCTTCTTCCCCACCACGATCCGCAGCGGGACGCCGATCAGGTCGGCGTCTTTGAACTTGAAGCCCGCCCGCTCGTCGCGATCGTCGAACAATACGTCGAGCCCGCTAGCTTCCAGCCGGTCGTGCAGCTCCTTCGCCGTCTGCATCACCTGCTCGTCGCGCGGATCGAGCGCCATGACCAGCACGTGGAATGGCGCAATCGACATCGGCCAGATGATGCCGTTGTCGTCATGGTGCGACTCGATCACGGCGGCCGTGATGCGGTTCAACCCGATGCCATAGCAACCCATGATCAACGGTTGCGCCCGGCCCTCCTGGTCGAGATAGGTCGCGCTCATCGCCGTGCTGTACTTGGTGCCCAGCTTGAACACATGCCCCACCTCGATCGCCGTGCGCAAATGCACCGGAGCACCGTCGCTCGGCGAAGGATCACCTTCGACGACGTTGCGAATGTCGGCCACCACAACCCGCTCCCCCTCCAGCGGGAAATCGCGGCCCGGGTTCACCCCGGTGACGTGGTAGTCGGTCTTGTTCGCGCCGCTGGCGGCGTTGCGCAGCACGGCCACCTCGCGGTCGACAATCAGGCGGTCGGCGGCCCCAAGCCGCTGAACCAGCCCCTGTGGACCGGCGAACCCGACCGCCGCTCCGGTCAACTCCTCGATCGTCCGCGGTTCGGCCAGCTCGAGCATCAAACCAGTCACCTTGGTGAGTTTGTGCTCGTTGATGTCGTGGTCGCCGCGTACCAGCGCCACGACGCGCACGAGGCGTTCCGGTCCATCCTTATTGTCGCGCACGGCGGCGGAGTAGATGAGCGTCTTGATCAACATCTGCGGCGACACGCCCAGCACCGGGCAGACGTCTTCGATCCGGCCGGCATTCGGTGTATGCACCTCCTGCACGGCCTCCAACGCCACCTCGGCGGCGGGGGTCGGCGCGGCGGCGGTCGCCCGCTCGACGTTCGCCGCGTAGCTGCCATCGTCTGTCAGCGCGACGTTGTCTTCACCGGCGTCGGTGAGCACCATGAACTCATGCGAGGCATCGCCGCCGATCGGACCGCTCTCGGCCTCGACCGCCATGTACGGCAACCCGCAGCGGCTGAAGATGCGGCAATAAGCGTCGTACATCTTCTGGTAGGTCCGGTCGAGGCTCTCGATGCTGTCGTGGAAGGAGTAGGCATCCTTCATCAGGAACTCGCGTGTGCGCAACACGCCGCTCTTGGGCCGCGCCTCGCCGCGGAACTTGACCTGGATCTGATAGAGCGTGATCGGCAGTTGCTTGTAGCTGTTGAGATAGGCGCGGGCGATCTCGGTGATGGCCTCCTCGTGGGTCGGGCCGAGGACAGTCTGCGAGCGCCAGTCGCCCTGGGGGCCGCCTAGCCGCAATAGCGTGTCGCCCATAGCCTCAGTGCGGCCGGTTTGCTCCCACCACGAGATCGGCATCAGGACGGGCAGGTGCAGCTCGATCGCGCCGGCGCGGTTCATCTCGGCCCGCACAATCGCCTCGACCTTTCGCAGCACGCGATAACCGAGCGGCAGGTAGGAGTACACGCCGGCCGCCGCCTGCCGGATTAGCCCCGCGCGTAGCATCAGCACGTGCGAAGGCGCGGTAGCGTCTTTGGGGGTTTCCTTACTGGTCGGGATGAAGAAGTCTCGCCAATGCATCGGTTCGCTACTCCTGGGTGTACTCCGCGCTCCAGTCGCGAGCGGCACAGAGGGCATATTCTGCCCACGAGGCCACCGCGATGCAAACCGGGCCGCGACAGAACCCGCATCCAACTCGCGGCGTGCCGGGCCAGAACTCGTCTCAGACCGTCTGGAGGCAGGCAGCAGAACCGCGCCGCGCGCGTAAGCAAGCGGTTTTTCGGCAACCGCTCCCTTACGGTCGCGGCTCGAAAAGAGCCTTGGGATAGGCTCTAGAACTTGACGGGTGGGGGCTTTTCTTCGAGGTCGCCCTGGAACTCTCCCACGATCCGAGCCGCTTCGTCTTTACCGAACGCGACCGCGTACTCCGGTTCCGCCGGCACTGCGGTGGGCGGAAGCGACTCGGCCGGCAGCGCTGCTTCACCCGGCACGGCGCGGGTGACGCTGAGCGGCTTCTCGCCGCCTTCCAGGTGAATCGTCTGCGTCGGGAACGCGAACTCGACGCCCAGCCGCTTCGCCAGGCGAATGATGTCCAGGAACAGCCGATGCCGCTCACGCAACTCCGTCGCCCAATCCGGCGTCTCGTGGAAGCAGTACAGCAGAATGTCGATCGAAGAGGCGGCGAACTTGTTCACCCAAGCGTGAAAGTAGTCCTTGCGCGTGTAAGGATGCCGGCGAATAAGCTCGCGAATCCCCTCGCAAAAAGCCTCCAACTGCACAGGCGTCGTTGAATACGCCACCGAGAGCATGCAGGAGATGCGCCGATACTGGCGCCGGCCCAGGTTATCGACCAGCGAGTTCATGATCTCCGAGTTCGGCACGGTCACCTGCGAGTTGTAAAACGTGCGGATGCGCGAGCTGCGCACGCCAACCGACTCGACCGTCCCCTCCGTACCGCCGATCTTCACCCAGTCCCCCACCTGAAACGGACGATCCAACACGACGTTGACCGACCCGAAGAAGTTCTTGAGCGTGTCCTGCGCGGCGAGGCCGAAGGCCAGTCCACCCAACCCCAGACCGGCGAGTAGGGCGCTGACCTGGAAGCCGAACATCTTCGCAATGAAAACCGCCCCCAACGCCACCACCGCGACCTTGAGCGTCTTCTGGAGCAACGGCACCAGCACGTCATCCAGACGCGACGAAGTCCGGACAGCGCGCGCCGAGAAGTAAGCGGTCACCACGTCGATCAGCCGATACGCCGCGAAGACCGCCACCACCGTCATGATGATGCGCAGCGCCCACCAGACGCGGCTCATGATGGCCGCGCCCAGATCGAGAAATTGCAGCCCGCCCCACCACGTCGCGACCATGGCCAGCGTCAGCGCGGGGACTAGTGCCTTGCGCAGCAGACCCGGCAACATCTCAACACGCTCATTGCGCAGGGCCCGTCGGACCATAAACGGCAGCAGCAGTCCACAGACCCCCCGGATCAGCAGCCCAACCACGAGCACGGCCGCCAACCCCAGCCACTGCCAGAGTTGAAGGCCGAAGCTCGGACGCTTCAGCGTCGTCGGCACCAAATACTCGCGCACGTACAGAGACGGCAGTATCCGGAATGGGACGCGATCATTGGCGAACTCGGGCAGGACGGGCTGACTCTCAAAGGCCTCGTACAAGCGTTCGATCGAAGCCACGGTCGCGGCCGTGAAGAGCCACTCCCCCGCGCGCCCCCCCGTGGTCTCCCGACCGATCTCGATCCGACCGGCCGTGTGCTTCAGGAAGGTGAACGGCTGGGCGCGCTCGGGATTGCTGTCCACATCCTGCAAGACGATGACCTTGTCGCGGTTGAGCACCATGAGCAGCTTGCCGGCCAGTACCTGGGCCAGTTCGCGCTCGTTCTCGGTCAGGCGCGAGAGGTCCAGGCAACTCACCGCCATCGCCAGGTCTTGATCACCCATCGCCGTGAGAAACAGGTTCATCGTGGCCTGCGGCGAAGTCGTGTCGAGTTGCAGTGCGGGCGGTAGAGCGGAGGCCACGGGCTGACCAGCGCCCGCTTCCTCCTCAGCGCGCGCCTCGAGTGCCGCCATCATCTCTGGCACGCGCTTCACGGTCGCAGCCGAAAACCGCCAGCACTCGTCGGCCTGCTTGACCAGTACGACCTGAAGCTGCTCGCTGCTGAAGGCCACGGTGTCCAGGTCCGCGTCCGGCTCCTTATCGAGCGTTTCGCGGTCCAACTGACCGTCTTCCCGCAGGCGTGCCAGGATCGCCGCCAGATTGTCAACGTAGTCCGGACCCCGCGTTTCCACCTCCCGGACGTCCCAGTCCGAGAAATCGAGACACGTCATCGCGTCCACGTAATTGGCCGTATCCCGCTTCGCATCCGCAACCTTGACGAGGAAGAACTCCATCATGTGATACGGCGAGCGCAGGCGGTTGATTTCAGGGGTTTCCTGCGGCGTGGGCGGCGGCACGGGAGGCTGAACCGGCAGCTCCTCCGGGCGGTCCAACTCCGCCAGCCGCTCGTGCAGATCAGGCACGCTGACGACGGTTGACGCCGAGAATCGCCAGCGCAAATCGGCCTCGCGCTCCAGCACGAGCAGGAGCGGGTCCTTCCCAATCGTCTGCGAGGGCGCGGTCGGCTCGTCGGAGAGCTTGGCCAGGTCGGCTTTCTCTTCCTGCTCGAGGCGTCGCAGGATCTCGGACAGCATCCGCACGTAGTCCGGACCGCGCTCGTGGCGCACCTGCGGATCGACGGATTTGAAGCTCAGACACGTCAGGGCCGCCTCGATCTGGCCGGCCTCCACCTGCGCATCGAAGTAGCGGATCATGCGCGCGGGCGAAGCCAGCGAGTTTTCCGCCGGCGCTGTTGTCGGGCGCGTCGTCGTAGGCTGGGAAGTCGCCTGCTCTTCCGTCGCCGCCGACACTCCGGCCGGCTGCGTTTCCTGCCCGGTGCAGACCCCCGTCCAGAGTGCCAGCAGCGTCACTGTCGCTATGATCAAACGCGTCTCAGGCGATTTCATCTGTTCTCCGCCCACGGCAATATCTGCGCGAGCAACATCCCCTCCCTTTCCGTCGCGCCGCGCCGGACGCCACGCCCGTCCATGCGGGGCGCTGACCGGGCGCCGACATCGCGCCCGGAGCCTATGCAACTCACCGTAATCAGACGTAACATACCCGCTCGACGGCCCGCTTCACACCCGACGACGCCGGACGGCGCCCCGTTCCGCCGATTCTCCCGATAACAAACGCGCACCAGCGCATCGCGGCGTCGGGGCGGGTTATGCAGAAGGAAGCTACGCCCCCGCACGCGACGCCGTCCGTCTGGCGGGCTATAATCCTGTGATCATCGCCGAACGGGGTAAAGAAGCGCCCCCCAGGAGGAGCAAGTGTCCCGCAAACCAGCGCGATTGAAGGCGTGTGCCGCTACGCTGCTCGTAGTCGCGATGCTGACAGGAGGCTGCCTGCCGATACCCGAGGATCTCACGCTCGCGCCGCAGGAGCCGGTGGCCGCGTCACCGGGTACATACTGGCTCGATCAGCAGGATGGCGAGCTGTTTTACTTCGAGTTCCCGCCGCAGCGCGGGACGGGCGGACGCTGGATGCTGCTCGACGAAACCGTGGGCGACTGGTTCACTGGCCCCGGTTTCTACGAGCTGTCCGAGGATCTGTCCTGGTCGCGCGACCCTGATTGGGACGGCGTCACGCTCGACGAGGTGATGCAACTGTACGATCCGCCCCCAGCCGTGGACCTCTAGGACGCGCAGAACTTTGGTGGTAGCTCTCCTCCGCGCGCCACCGAGCGCACCGTCTTGGGCGGCTACGCCGCTCAATGGCAGGAGGAGGTAGGTCAAGGGGCTTGCTACGAGTTTCGTCGCGTGGCAAGCCCCACTATTATGCGCGCACCGTTCCCTCAGGAGGTCTGGGATGCCGAACGTGTGTTTTCTCGGGGCTGGCAGCGGTTTTGCGGAAACGATCTGCACCGACATCATGCTGGTGCCCGGTCTCGCACCGGGCGCGCTGCGCCTGGTTGACATCGACGCCGAGCGGCTCGATCTGTCGCGGCAGGTCATCCAGAAGATTGCCGAGCATCTGGCGCCAGACTGGAAAATCGCGGCGTTCACCGATCGTCGCCAGGCGCTGCCGGGCTGTGACTACATCATCAATTGCATCGAGGTCGCCGGCCTGCAAAGCGTGCGGGCCGATAACGACATACCGCTGAAGTACGGCGTGAAGCAGTGCATCGGCGACACGATCGGCCCGGGCGGGTTGTTCAAGGGGCTGCGTACGATTCCCGTCTGGCTGGACGTGTTGGCCGACTGTGCCGACCTGTGTCCCGCAGCCTGGGTGCTGAACTACACGAACCCGATGAGCATGCTGATGCTGGCGGCGACACGCGTCTCGCACATGCGCATGGTCGGGCTCTGCCATTCCGTCCAGGGCACCACGCAGCAGCTTGCCGGATACGCCGGCCTGCCGCTGGCGGAGCTGGAGTGGGAGTGCGCCGGCATCAACCACATGGCCTGGTTCACGACGCTGGCACACCAGGGGCGCGACCTGTACCCCCTGCTGCGCGACAAGGCCCGGCACGATCCGCAGACGTGGGAGCAGGATCCGGTGCGCTTCGACATGATGCTGCATTTCGGTGCCTTCGTGACCGAATCGAGCGGGCACTTCTCCGAGTATCTGCCCTATTACCGCAAGCGTCCGGAACTGATCGACCAGTACTGCCGCGCCGGCTATCTGGGGCAAACGAGCTTCTACGCCGACTGCTGGCCGCAGTGGCGGCACAAGACCGACGAGGGGCGGCGCGCCATTCTGGCCACCCGAGCGGACATCAAGACTGAACGTAGTCGCGAATACGCCTCGTATATCATCGCGGCCCGTGAGACGAACGTGCCGTGCATCATCCACGGCAACGTGCCCAACAGCGGGCTGATCGAGAATCTGCCTCAGGACGGGATCGTCGAGGTGGCCTGCGCGGTCGACCGCACCGGGATCCACCCCACGCATTACGGGTCGCTGCCGCCGGTGATGGCCGCCTTGTGCAATGCGAACATGTCGATGTTCGACCTCGCTGCAACCGCGGCGATCGAGCGTAGCAAGGAAGCCGCGATCCACGCCCTGATGCTCGACCCGTTGACCGCCGCGGCCTGCTGCCCGGCGGAGATCCGGCAGATGGGCGAGGAGATGTTTGCCGCCCAGCAGGAGCTGCTGCCCGGTTTCGCGTGATGTCGTGCTGGGGAGATCCGGGCCGCGCCCGCGAGAAACCGAGCCGCGACCGTCAGGGAGCGGTTGCGTCCAAGACCGGTCGATACCGCCGGTAACCGCTCCCTTCTCACGGTCGCGGCTCTGAAAGAAGTCGTGATTGTGAGACACTACGCTTGCTCTGTCGCACTCGTTGCTGGTCTGGTAGTGTCATTTGCCGCCCGCGCCGCCGAGCATCCGCGCCTGTTCATCACGCCCCGGGACATACCGCGTATGCGGCATGCCTGCGGTTTGGGTACACCGGCTGCTGATGCGCCCAGCAGCGGGCGCTTCGGAGCCGCCTCGCTCGACTTCAACGCCGTCCGCGCCTGCCTGGCCCAGAGAATCGGGACGGCCGTCCTTCCGGGCGAACTGAGCGCCGCCGCGTTTCTGCACGTCGTGGATCCCACCGATCCGGCGGATGCGCGTCGGCTGGAGATCATCAACCGGGCCCTGAAACAGCCGTTGGGCCTCACCACCGACACGCTCGAACTGGTGCTGGCACTGGACTGGTGCTGGGACGCGCTCGATCCGGTCGCCCGGCGCGAGTTCCTGCTGTCCTTGCGACAGCGTCCCGATCCGCTGACGCCCGCTGACAGCCCGCTTGACCAGCGCGTCTTCCGTCGGAAGCTCGCCACCCTGGCGGCGGCCGTGGCCATCGACGACGTCGATGAACCCAGTCCCGCCTGGGCCGAGCTGCGCGCGCAGATACTCGACGCGGCGCGCACGTACTTCCAGACGACGTTCGCCACGTTCGTAGCCTGGCGGGGCCTGGCACCAACCAGCCCCACCTGCGCAGCCCGAGAGGAGTCCGATGCCGCGCTAGCCATCGAACTGGCCGGACACGTGCTGGAGCAGGACACCTGGACCAGCTACCGCGGCTCTGTCGGCCGCTGGCTGGAGCACTACGTCCTGGTGCGCTCATCCCACCCGGCACTGCAACAGCACTTCATGCGCGACGACGGCAGTCAGGCGCCGCTCACTCCCGCCCCGCGGTGGGATGCCCTGCTGCCTCTCACCGCCCACCTGATCGCGACCCGCACGGCCGACACCGCCGCCGCCCTGATCGCAGACGGCGTGGCCCACGACCTGCGCGATCCGACCGGCGATGTGCTCGCCATCGCTTGGCGCTGGGTACCAATCGTCTTCGACGTGGGCGGGCTCACCCGTTGCGACCCGCACAACCTGCCGATCGCACGCAACCTCGGCGGCGCGGTCGTGTTTCGCAGTCCGCCGCAAGAACCCGAGACGACCGTCTGGATCGAAGCCGGACAGCCGCATCTGCGGCGGCGCCAGCACTATGACGCCGGCCATTTCATGATCCGTAGCGGCGGACATCTGGTGGTGGAGGCCGGCGACGACGTGGCTATGGAGGCTGTGCCGAGCAAGGGCGGCCGGCAGCAGCTCGGGGCCACACCCGAGCCGTTCGACTTCGAGCAATTCTTCTCCGCCACCATCGCCCACAACTGCATGCTGCTGTGGGAGACCGCCCGCGTTTCACGCTGGTACGGTCGGCGCTACCTGCCCACGGGCGGACAAAGACTCAGCGAGGGAACCTGCACCGATTTCGCCGCACCACTCGAAGCTACTCGGCATGTCACCGCCCGCCAACTGGCCTACGGTCACGAGGGCTCCGTGGCGTATCTGGCACTGGACCTCACCCCCGCGTACGAATCCCGCGCGGTCACAAGCTACACACGCGAGTTTGTCTTTCTGTGGGGGCACTCCCTGCTCGTGATCGACCGGCTGCGCATTTCGCGCGACCGCGCGACCCCCCACTGGATCATCAACCTCCCCAGTCGCCCGGAAATCGACGGCCACGACCTCACCCCCGAAGCGCGTTCCGCCGGCAGCGACAACCGCGCCGGCGTGTGGCACTACCCCGAGTGCGCCTGGGTGCGTTGGAATGAGCGCGACGGGGCCCTGTGGCTCAAGAGCCTCCTGCCCAATCCGCGCGGGCTGCGCGTCGTCGGTGGGCCGGCCACGAAACTCATCGTGGCGGACGGCCCCTACACCGGCCGCGCGTATGTTGGCGGCAACGCCGACAGCTTCGAGCGGCTAATCATCCCCGCCAGCCGCCACGATCCACGCAATGCCTGGTATCGCCTGGGATGTCCTGCTCTGCTCGGGAACGAATTCGCCAAGCTTCCCCACTGGGGCCGGATCGAGATCGAGCCCCTGCGCCAACGCCAGGCGCATGTCTTCGTCACAGCGTTGTTCATTGACCGCGCCGCGGCGTCGGAGCAACCAACGGCCACCATCGAACAGACGGAGCATGCCCTCGAGCTGAACGTCGCCTGCCGAGGGAAAGCGGCGACGATCCAGCTCCCGCTGGGAACGCTGTGGGGCGGCGTGGTGGAATTGCAGGGCGAGACGCCGGTGCAATGGAAGCTGCCGACGTGTGTTGAAGCTGATCCTCCACTGCCGACCCGGCCGGTCAGCGACGGTTCCTAAGTGTCAGGGAAGTGGGTAACGCCTACCCACCGGCGGTGCCCAGGCCTGGGTCCGTATTTCCCACCCAACCTCCGTGAACACCAACCGCGTGCGCGGGTCAATCCTATAACCACTGCACTATGCTGACGTTACAGCGGTTTCACGAAATGCTGGCTGGTTCTGCCGCATCTGGCATGGCCATTGCATCATTCATACTCCGGAAACAGAAGGGTTGCACTAAGGGAGCCACGCAACCCACCCCTGTGCCCGAGCCTGCTGGGATGCAGGCTGAGGCACGGCCCATCCGGCTTCGCTCCCCGGAGGGGCCGTATGATGGTTGGGACCTCGTCTGTGGTTGGCTTGGAGCCCGGCAGCTTTCGGGCGAGGTCCCAGCCTCATCCTAACAAGAGCATCCCTCTCCCTCCCTACCACCGCCAGCCCGGCCAACTCCGGCCGGGCGCTTTTTCTAAGCGGAGATGCGTAGGGCATCGGGCGCCATCCAGATCGCCGTCGGCGAACAATCCGCACCCAGCCGGTCGCGCGACGACGCTGCTTGAGAGAACGCACCCAGGTCCGGCTGACCGCGCGCTTCTCGGCCAGCAGTCTCGTCGGTAGGCACGCGTCGCAATCCGCCAAGACACGCCTACGCATGTCCATTGAATGCGCTACCATCGCAACACCTCCTTGTGCTGCGACCGCCGAAAGGCGCGTGCGCGCCCCGGCGCAAGGGCCAAAGTGGAAGAACCTCAGAGAATCCTGCAGCCGGGTGAAGTGTTACCGAACCTCAAGTGGTCGCCCTATCCGAAGGGACTGCTCGATTCACGTACTATTGCCCAGTACCGACTTGTAA
Organism: Planctomycetota bacterium; assembly: GCA_018814045.1. Lineage (GTDB taxonomy): Bacteria > Planctomycetota > Phycisphaerae > UBA1845 > Fen-1342 > JAHJAR01. The sequence continues at coordinate 16,333 of JAHJAR010000263.1, forward strand.
CGCGGCGCGTGGTACCGAGGATAGATGCGACGTCGCAACCGATCATCCTACATCGGCCCGGTGAAGGCCGCTTGGAACAACCAGAAGTCGCCGCGCTGTCGTTTCTCATCTCCTGTGGACTACAGGCGTGTCCGCGGCGGTTTCATATCGCCGCGGACACGAACTTGTTCAGACCGGCGTTCCGGGTCTCGGAGCTTCACTACGGACACGGCGGGCAGCCGCCGGCAATCATGCACTCCACGAACGGATCGATATCGAAGCCATTGATCACGCCGTCACAGTTGATGTCGCCGCGTTGTGCGGGGGGGGTGCCAACCCACACGGAAACGAGAAACTCCGCCCAGTGCGAGTCGTTCGTGCAGTCGAGACGTGCCTGATCGCTGGCGCCGAGCCGGATCGTGTAGGGGCAGTTCGACAGGCCGCTCACGTCCCACGTCGCGATCAATCCGTCAATCGTCCCTGAACCGGATTGGATGTGATTCCACGCGTTCGACAGTCCTCCGGTCCAGTGGAGGCTCCATCCGCTCAGGTTGTCATCGTGCACGGAGCCGTAAATCTCCAACACGCCGTCGACCGAGACGCAGTTCAGCGGTTCGCTGAGCCCAACCTCCGGCGCTGAGTTATCTACGGTCACAGCGACAGTGTCGACCGTGGTACCGCCCACTGACGACGCCGTGACCCGAATTTCGTATTGGCCCTCGGGCACTGAGGTTGTGTCCCAGTGCGTCAACGGCAAGTTATGCACCGAGCCGGTTCCATCCGCGAGGTACGTCCAAACGCCAGCCGTGGGCCGGTATTCCAGCAGCCACTCAAGGGAGCACACGCCGTGGCTCACCAGAGCGTCGATGCAGACCGCCGAACCGCCGATGACAGTGCCGTCGGTCGGGTAGTTGATCGTGGCTTGCGGCCCCTGGTCCGCGTACATGAGGTGCACGTCGGTCGCAGCGTGCCCGCACGCGTCGGCAACGGTCAGCCGCAGCATGCGATAACCGGGCGCGGTGGGGTTCCAATTGGTCAATACGCCATTGACAATCGGCGTGAAACCCTCGGCCACGATGGTCCACGGGGCGGCCCCCATGCCACGCTCCTCAAGCGCCCAACTCTGCAGGTTGTCCTCGGGATCGGTCGCGGTTCCGACGATGGGCGTCGCGTCGGCGAACGGGACGCACTGGAAATCGCCCAGATCTAGCGTCGCGGTCGGCGCCAGTACGTCCTCATCGCACGGATCGATGAGGCAGAGATTCGGGTCGCATTCGACGCCCGAGCCCTGCCAGGTTCCGCCGGCGGCGATGCACTCGGTCTCGGTCGTCTCGAAACAGGTCTCGTCGGGCAGGCAGCATGCACCGTCGAGGAACCCGGCGTCGAAGTACACGTCGTAGAACGATCCGCGGAAGTCGGTCCACGCGACGCAGGC
>JAHJAR010000264.1 GCA_018814045.1 Planctomycetota bacterium
CGATATGCCCGATCTCGCCGGCGCGGTTGGTTGCACCGTGCATCAGCCGGCCGTGCTCCGCCACGCTGGCGCCTACGCCATCGGCGAAGTTGAGCAGAACCAGGTTCTCTGCGGCGCCGCTCGGAAGCTGACTGATTGCAGCGAACATGCGCACGCGCGTCGTAAAGACCTGCACGGGAGCCCGGAAACGATCCTGCGCCATTCGCTGAATCGGAACGTCCTTCCAGCCCATCGGGGCGGAGAGTTGTACGACGCCCGTTGGCGAAATCGCCCCGCTGACCGACAGGCCGATCCCCACCACGTTCCTTTCGCGGGCGTTGTGTTTGCTCAGAAGCCCGCGCACGTTGATCTCCAGCAGATTGCAGATCGCTTCTGGCGAATGCTCCTCAAGGACGGTGACGCGGACGGTCTCCATGAGCGTACACTTGAAATCGAATAGCCCGATAAGGATGTTCGTGGGATCGATCTCGGCGCTGACTATCAACTGTGCTCCTGGCCGCACACGGATGATCACGGGTTTGGCGCCGCGCTTGGAGCTCTCACCGCGTTCTTCTACGATGAGGTTCTTGTCGCGCAACCGCCCGACGATGTAGCTGGCTGTGGAGCTGCTCAAATCGGCCAAGCGGCAAAGCTGCGCCTGAGACAGCTGTCCGTGCTGCCGCAACAGCGCTAGAACAAGCCGCTCGTTGCGAATGCCGGCATGCTTGGAGTCAATGGGGACGTGATTCGGGTCACGTTGCTTGCGTTTCTTTGCCGGGATGGTCTCTGCTTGGGTCCGCATCACAATTCCGGTGAAGCCTGTCAGCGGCCTCCTCTGGCACCTGGACGGCGGCCCGCGGTCCGCAGTTCACACTGGTGGATTTAGACGCCGCCAACCTCCAGGAGCCGTCACTTTGCGAGCATAACAGCTTGGACTTTTTCGTTCAACGACAATCGAGGACAATACTCGCGACGCGATTATTTGGACGCAACTCATTATATGGAAAAATGTTACAGGCATCAACCATGCGAATGTAGTGCGCTTCGGGCCGGCGTCGATTTGGTTCAGGTTATGAGGAATAAGGTCCCGTGGGAGCTGCTGCTGCCGATAACACGCGCCGGTGTGTCGGCTGGTGGCAAAGCGCGTTGGCACCGCGCCGGTGGCGCGGCGTTAGCGCGATTCGTTTCGGCATGTGGCCTTCAGGGCATCGGTGTGGCGGCGTTCGCGATGCGCTCATCGCAGTCGGTGCCCAGTTTAACGCTCCTGGCGTGAGATGAAAGAGTAAGCTTAGCTGACTGAAAACGTCGACATTCGTAACATCCTGTAGCACAACCGATTAGAAATAAAACGTATAAAGGTGCTTGAACCGTGGGTTATATTCTGTTAGACTTTCACTCGAACGGCGAGTGAATGGCGGACTGGTTATGTCGTTTTAGATGATGTGGCCAGACAGTGTTGCTGTGTCGGGACCGTTGGCCGGAGTGCCGCGGCTTGCCGACTAACGAAGGCGTCTCGCTTTGGAGGACGGATCATGTCGCACCGTTCAAAGGCGTTTACGCTCATCGAGCTGTTAGTTGTCGTTGCGATCATCGCGCTGCTCATCTCAATCTTGCTCCCGAGCCTGCAGGGTGCGAAAGAGCGCGCCAAGTCTGTCGCCTGCGCTTCCAACCTGCGCCAGATGGGGATCGCGATGGAGACCTACTTGGAGGATAACCTGGGCTACTATCCGGGCGAGCATAGTTGGCGAAACGGCGTCGCCTTTAACACCTGGGCGCCGCGGGTGCGTAAGTACGCGGCGATGCAGGAGCGGCTGTTCTGGTGCCCCTCGGCAGATCCAGAGACCTGGTGGAAGGTGATCCTCGGGATTCCCCGCGTACCCGACTACGTTCGGGGGTACGGGTATCAGCACAGCGAAATGCCGCTCAGGGCGGACACCGACCTCTTCTGCTATGGCTACAACAGCTGGGGGGTGGGGGAGTCGTTTGCGGAGGAATTCAACCTGGGTTTGGGCGCTCATGTCGATGACCTCTCGGCGCCCTGGGCTTCAAAGATACGCCGGGAGGACATCGCGCAGCCGTCCGAGATGATTGCCATCGCTGACAGCACGGCCGACGGCAACTGGGATTCGGCCATCGATCCGGAGAACTGGCAGGACGCGGAATCGCCGAGCAAGCGTCACCACGGGGGGGCGCGCGTGCTGCTGTGCGACGGCCACGTGATCTGGGAACTCCAGAGCACCCTGGTAGAACCGACCGAGTGGTCCAAGCGGCGCTGGAATAACGACTTCCTGCCGCACAAAGAGCTTTGGGGGCCGTGATCTTGATCCACGAGGAGTTGGGCGGTTTATGTCGCGTAAGGACGCCAGCCTGAGCATCATCGCGGTCGCCGTGTTGGCCGGTGCGGGCGGGGTGTTCTGGAACACCAGTCGCACCAGTGAGCGAAAGGGCAACATCGATTTTCCCGATGGCCACCCGTACATGTGCAACGATTGTCAGCACGTGACGGTGCTGACTGATAAGGAGCTGTTTCGCATCAAGAACGCAGCGCGCGAATCGGGCAGCTTGGAACCGGCCCGGATTCCTTGCGAGGCCTGCGGGTCGAAAAACACGACGCTGGCGCTGCGTTGCCCCAACTGCGGGAACTGCTTCCTGCGAACGGCACCAGGGCGACCGGTCTGTCCGCACTGCAATAAGCCGTTCCCGTTACCGTCTGGTGACAAGTGAATCAGTGATCCCGCCGTCGGCGGGAGGACGTAGGGAAGGAAGATGCTCGTGATGGGAAGCGGCGACACCTTCGGGGCGTTTGGCGGGCTTCGCAGTCAACTCGCTCCCCGCCCACGGTGCGCCAGGCTGTTGGAATGGCAAGGATGGGGAGCGGCATCGGCGCCCATCGCCGGCCGCCGCCCGTCAGAGCAGTGAACCAGGTACCGAATCAGCAGAAGGAGTTGGTGATGAGCAGGCTGGCCTTGGCTTGGGCAATGGCGGGAGTGATCGCGCTGGGTGTTCCGGCCGTGATCGCTCAGGACAACCTCGATGGAGCGTGGGCGTCACCGTTCGGTGGATTGCACGGAACGGCGCGGGCATCGTTTCCCGTGATATTCCCACCCGGCGGCGAATACGAAGTGGCTTGGATGCTTGACCCCGGCGATCCGGAAGACCCGGATTTCTACCCGCCGGCCAACGCCTCGCAGATTGTGTTCGACGCTGAAGGCAATCTGTATTGGCACTCGCAGGGTCATTGGTCCCCGAGCGACCACGTCGCATCCTGCACACCGGCCGGCGTGTTGCGCTGGGTCGGTCCACCGGGCGGCATCGGCGACATGCAATCCGATCTCACGCCAATCGTGGGTCAAAGTGCGGTCTATATGATCGGCATGTTCGATCCGGCTGAGCGTGACGAAGGGGATCCGTGTCAAGGCTATACGGCGCAACAGATCTTCTCTCTGGACAAGTCCGATGGCAGCCCGAACTGGGTAATCAAGCTCAACAATGAGCCCTACTGCCCGGAGGGCCCGTTCCCGATCACGAACAACGCTCAGCCCAACCCGATCCTCTACGACGGCCGGCTGTTTGTGATGGGGTTGCCGGACGTCGGGCGTGGTGTGGCGGTGTATCAGATCGATGCTGCCAACGGCACGATTCTGGGCAACAACATCGTCACGCAACTCGACAGCAAGATGTGCGGGAATACCTGCCTGGTTCCCAACAAGTTCGGCACCGGTATTCACGGGCTCTATGTCTTGATGTACGAAAGCACCAAGTGGCCGCCGGTTACGCAGGTCTTCGGCCTGGCGGTGGACACGAACACCAACACCACCGCCGTGGTGTGGCAATCGAGTCCTTCAAAAAACGGTGCTGAAGTGGGTCCGCTCGACTCGTATACGTGGGCGCACGTCATGTACAACGCCACGAACGACCGGATCTATGTCTATTCGGACGATAACTCGCTCGGCTACGAGATGTTCAGCTTCAGTGCACTCACCGGGGACGACTGGAAGGGATGGGGCGATTCCGGCAGTTGGTGGCTGAGCAACGGCCAGTACCAGACCGGCGCCCTGGATTTCGACGATACCACGATCATAACCGGTGCCAATGACGGCGGGTTCGTGATGTACACCGATGATGGCGCCGGCAACGTGAGCTTCACCGATAACATCTCACATCTCACCTGGGATCAGCCACGGCAGTTTGTTCAATTGCTCTACGATTCGGACACAGAGAGCACGGTCGCCGTCACCGGAACCAGCGGCATCGGAACAGGTATGACCCATATCATGATGTGCGACCTGGATGACCGGTCGGATCCTGCCGAAGACGGGCCGCTGTACATCGACGATATCGAAGTGTACCAAGGTCCCGACTTGGACAACCTGACGCTGGTCTGGTCGGAGGATTTCGAAGGCTACTCGGCCGGTTCGCCGCCGGGCGGTAGCTGGATGACTTTGTACGGCTACGAGCAACCGGAGCCCATAGTGGTGGATGACCCAACCGGTGGCGGGCATGGCAAGGTACTGGAGCTCGATCCGGTTGCCCCGCCGGATCCCGACGATCCCAACAACGTGTGGGGTCACGGCGCCTACCATCCACTCACCCAGACCACCGGCAATGTGATTGTCACCAAGTACAAGCAGTGGATGCAGGACACCTCTGAAGTTTACGAGGTCATGTGGGGTTCGGACGAGACCGACTACACGCGCGGCTTTGCCTACGGAAACGACTGGGATAGCCGGCGCTGCACGCTCGAGTGGCTGGACAGTTGGAACCAGCCGAACTACCAGGTCGATCAGGTGTGGGAAGACGTGGTGTACACGTACGACCATGCGGGTGAGACGTCGGCGGTGGCGATCGCTGATCGCGACGAAGTGAGCTCTTCGTGGTATGACCCTGGCACCATGGAGCGTTATCCCTTTGCCCCGGACGCCTCGGCGGCCGGCTTCGGCGTGACCATGTGGCACGGCGACATCAGCGACAACTACTCGCGTATGCGTGTCAACCATCTCTTCGACGTGCGCTACGGTTGGCAGCAGGTAAACGCGCTCGGCGGACCTCTCGTCGGACCTGATGGCAAGATCTACTTCTTCGAGACCCGGAATGCCAGTTGGCTTCCGCCGGATGAGCATCCCGGTTGGCTCTTCGCAATTCAGCCCAAAACACCCTATGCACTGGGCGATTTGAACTGCGATGGTGCCGTCAACGGTTTCGACATCGACCACTTCATTCAGGTCCTGAATGACTGGGACGGTTACATCGCCGACCACGACGGCGATCCGTACCCGCCGTGTGACCCGTGGCTGGCGGATGTGAACCAGGATGGGGCCGTCAACGGCTTCGACATTGATGCGTTCGTGGCGGTGCTGAGCGGTTGAGCCGGCCAAGAGCTGAATCGGTGCTCACGGTCATGCGGCGCAACGAGCCGCGGACTTCAGTCCGCGCGGCGCCGGTGCGCGAATGAACGTCATAAGAGCCCGGACGGTCATTTAGGTCATGCGGCGCAACGAGCCGCGGACTTCAGTCCGCGCGGTACTGGTGCGTGAATGAGCGTCGCAAGAGCCTGGACGGTCATCTAGGTCGAGCGTCGGTGGCCGCTCGTGTCGCCTCGTATGGAGTGCCATGCCGACGATAGTACGCGTCGGCATGGCCACGTGAAGAGCCGTGTGGGCTTGGTGCTCAAAGGGCCCTTCTTCTCGAGCTGCTGAAAGACCTTGCGGCCCTTGTGCGGGTCGACGAGCTCCTTCGAGCTGAACGAGGCGATCGCCTCGCTCTCGACCTCGTGCGGCGACAGGTGGAAATCCTGCGGCTCGTTGCCGATCCGGCACGGACCCTCTGCGACGCCCGGGTGACAAACAGGCACCCGAGCTGGAACAGGTTGATGGGCTCTTCGCCGCTGTTGGCGACGAGGTTGGCCTGCGGCGCAGGCGCAGTGAGAGTGGTCATGGATTTTCTCCACTCTGTTAGGGGTCACAGGTTGTGAAAACGGAAAACGAACGGACGTGCGCTCAGATGGTCACACGCCACCTGCGCGCGTTGCTGCTGACGGTTCGCGAGAAGGTGTGGGCATTGGGCCACCCCTTGCGCATGAGCGCAAGGGGAGTGTAGGTAGGCTAACTACCATCTTCCCAGGGAGCTAAGTGTATCTACCGCTTCGCTTCGAGGCTTGCTACTACGCGGGCGATGTCCTGATCTAGCAACGCGCTCACGCCGGCCAGTAGAACGCCGCATCATCATCGCAGAGCGCAGCGCCTATTAATCCGGCCATATAATATTGGACATTTCCAGTTATTGTGATATACTCTATGTATGAACCGCCTCGATACACGCCGGCTTTCGCCGGACGCCCAGGAACAGATTCGGATGCGGGTCGTGACGGCCGTGCGCGGCGGCATGACCAAGTCGGCCGCGGCGCGCGCCTTCGGCGTGTCGCGAACCTCGATCGACGCCTGGCTGCGAAAGGTCACGCTGGGCAACATCACCTCGCTGCGCTCGAAGAAACGCGGCCGGCCGCCGCAGCCGCGCTTGCCGGCGCATCAAGCCGCCACGATCGTCAAGCAGATCACCGACCGCACGCCCGACCAGCTCAAGCTGCCCTTCGCGCTCTGGACGCGCGAAGCGGTGCGCGACCTGATCGCGCAGCGGACCGGACTGCAGGTTTCGGTGCGCACGGCCGGCCGCTATCTGAACCGCTGGGGCTTCACGCCGCAGAAGCCGCTGCGGCGGGCCTACGAGCGCGACCCGGCGGCGGTGGCGCGCTGGAAGCGCGCGGAGTACCCGGGGATCGTGAAGCAGGCCAAGCTCGAAAACGCCGAGATTCACTGGGGCGACCAGCTCGGGGCGCGCAGCGATCATCAGGCCGGACGCAGCTATGGCCGCCGCGGCCGGACGCCGGTGATTCCGGGCACGGGCCAGCGCTTCCGGGCCAACCTGATGTCGAGCATCACCAACCGCGGCCATCTGTGCTTCCTGGTCTTCGACGGCTCGTTCAACGCGACGGTCTTCATCCGCTTCTGCCGGCGGCTGCTGCGTCAGCGGCGGCGGCGCGTGTTCCTGATCGTGGACGGTCATCCGGTGCATCGTTCGGCGGCGGTGCGCGACTGGCTCGACGCCAACCGGCGGCGGATCCGGCTGTTCTTCCTGCCGGGCTACAGCCCCGAACTGAACCCCGACGAATACCTGAACAACGACGTCAAGACCAACGCTGTCGGCCGCCAGCGCCCCGCCAGCAAGCCGGAACTGATCGCCAATCTCGAAAGCTACCTGCGCGACACCCAACGCCGACCCAACATCGTCAAGAGCTACTTCCAGGCCGAACCGGTGCAATATGCAGCCGGGTAGACATGTTCAATGATTAGTGACCAGGGTAATATGGTGCAAAAAGGGCCCGAAACTAAGCAGCGGAGAGCGAGTTCGGGTTCAGGATCACCGCGCATGCCACTGGCGTAGTTCAGTTCAGCGGCACGCCAGTCACAGATTCACCTTGCCCGGCGGAATGGAGAGATTGTGTGGTTCGCTAGCCAGCGCATCCCAGGCGCGCAAGATCCTACGCCGCCCGTGGTATCTTGTGCGCTAACCCAGCGCGTAGATAAGTACCTGAATCAACAGCGCAAGGACCGCCCAGAGCTTCAGGTTCTCGATCGGCCGGCTCTCGACGCCGGGTGGAACGGTTGAGGCGCGTGGCAGTCGAAGGACCCACACAATCAGCAGCACCGGCAGAGCCACAAAAAACAGGCGCACCACGCCCATCGGGATCAGCGCGAGCGCGTTCCGCAGCCAGTCGCCCATGGAATGCAGCGGGGTCATGGTGTGGCCTCCGATCGGCGGTAGATGAGATCGCGGATCTTCTCGTCCGGCTCCGGACGGGTTAGCAGACTGACCACGACGATCAGCACCGCCGCCACCAGGAACGCCCAGATCGAGAAGTAGAGGAACGGTTCCTCGACTTGGAACAACGGCTCGAGGTTCAGCCATCTGTAGACGGCTTCCTGATTCAACGCGAACAACACCACCGACGTTGCCACGCCGCCGAGGAAGCCCACCAGCGCGCCCGGCCCGGTAGCTCGCCGCCATAACAGCCCGGCCAGCAGGATCGCAAAGGCCGGCCCCTGGAAGAAGGCCATCAAGGTCTGGAAGATCGCGTAGATCCCCGAGCTTTCAATCCGGCTGATGTAGAGCCCGAACCCAATCCCCCACAATAACAGAGCCGTCGTCGTAAGCCGTCCGACGCGCAGCAGCCGGCGTTCGTCGGCGTCCGGCCGGATGAATCGGTGGTAAAGGTCGTTGGTCAGGATCGTCGCCGCCGAGTTCAAGTACGAATCGACGCTCGACATCAACGCCGCCGCGAAAGCCGCTAGAAACAGGCCCTTCACACCGATCGGCAGCATGGACGTGACCAGCGTCGGGAACGCGTTGTCGGAATCCTCGAGGTCAGGAAAACACACGAACGCAATCAGCCCCGGCACCGCGATGATCAGCGGAATCAGGTTCTTGAGCAGGGCACCCCAAATGTAAGCCGCCTTGGCTTCAAACTCGCTGCGGGCACCGAGCGAACGCTGCACGATCGCTTGGTTCCCGATCCAGTACGCCGGCGAGAGAATCAGCCCCAGCCCGATCAGGATCGCCGGCCAGGGGAACGGCGAATCCGTTTCCACCGGCAGGATCAGCGATGTGTGCTCGGCGGCGGCGGACGCAGACGCCGCGGCGCGAGCTTGTTCGAGCTCCTGCACGCGGTCAACAAGCTCGCCGACGCCGCCCACCTCGACTATTCCCAGCACCAACACCATCAGGCAACCGCCGATCATCACCGCACACTGGATCACGTCGGTGTAGACCACCGCCGCCAAACCGCCCGCAAGCGTGTAGACGCCGACCAGCGCGGCCGTGGCTAGCAGGCACAGCGTGATCTCATGCCCCACTAACGGACCGGTATCGAACTCCAGGCCGAAGGCGGTGACGAACATCTTGGCCGAAGCGAACAGCATGATGCCCACGTTCGACGCCATGAACAGCAGCCAGCACAGCGCCAGAGCCGACCGCACGCCGGCGTTGAACCGTCGCTCCATGAACTCGGGGATCGTGTAGACACCGGAGCGCCAGAAGAACGGGATAAAAACGAAGGCGGCGACGATCATGGCCGGCACGCAGCCAATCCACTCGAAATTCCCCACCGCCAGTCCGTACTTGTATGCCGCCCCGCCGACGCCGATAATGTCTGTCCCGCCGATGTCGGTCGCGACCAGCGAGGTGCCGATCACCCACCAGCGCAGCCGCCGGCCGGCCAGGAAGTAATCCCGCCCGGTCGAAATCCGCCGCCCGATCGCCAGGCCGATGACGACCGTGATGGCGAGGTAAGCCACTACGACGGCGTAGTCAATCCACGAAAAACTGGGCAAGAGTCTGTCCTCGTTGCCTGGTTGCCTTTCTACCTTGCTGCCTCGTGACTCACCTCAACACCGCCTGAGTAATCGAGAACGGCGTGGCAGTGATTTCGAACCTAGCGCCTTCGCTGAGCGTCTGAGTCGTGTCGTTGCGCTCCACAACGCACGGATTGGTCGGCGTGTTGTAGGCCATCAACGAGTCGGCCCACATCACGGTCTGGTCACAACTGGTGAAGCGCCCGTCCAACTGGGTGCCCGGCCCGATGCCGTTCCGGGTGCCATGCCGATCATCGTTTGGAGTGCCATGCCGACGACCGTCCGCGTCGGCATGTCCGCCAAGCTGATCGAGCGTGAACGTCACTTGTACTTGCGCGGCGTTGTAGTTCAGCACAACCAGACACAACGCCGCGTGATCCTGGTCCCAGGCCGCCTGCACAACGACATTCTCACGCGGCGCGTCGATCTCCAACTCGAGCGGCCACGCGGCCGGCGAGCGCGAGAACAGTTCAAAGACGTGCCCCGCCGGCGACAGATACGCGCTGTCCTTGGGGCACTCGATGACGTTCTGCCCCCAAGTGTTCGCGTAGTTGTTGAAGTTGGACAGCGCGAAGTCACCGCCCAGCCGTTGAAACGTCAACAGCGTCTTGGCCACGTTCATGGCGCTGTACCAGCACCGTCGCCGTCCCTTGGCAGTCGGTATCTTTTCGACTTCCTTGCGATCCACCGTCGGCGGCACATCCCGATCCGGTGCCGGCCATTCGGTGTTGCACAGCCGGATGTTTGTTCCGGTCTTCTCGTTGTACCTACCGATCACGTCGAGATCACCGCGCAGCGCACGTTCGTCGATCGCCCGGTCCACGACGTAATCGATGTGCGCACCGGCGGTCTCCAACATCTCGCGCAGCGCCATTCGGTACCAGTCGTAACCCACGATCGCGAGCTCGATCGACGGATCCACCGCCTTCATCGCCCGCGCATACTCAACGCACCGGTGTGCGTATTGTGGCGGCGTGAACCGTCGGCCCGCCTCATTGTCCAGCTCCCAATAGTTGACACCGAACGGCTCGGCGAAGCCGTCGCGGGCCCGCAACCGACCGATCGGATGCGTGGCCGGCGCGTTGCAGTACGCCACCCAGTCGGCGGCTTCGTCCGCGTCGCCGGTGAGCACGTTGACACAAATAAACGGCTCGGCGCCGACCAGCCGACAGAACTGGATGAACTGCACCGTGCCGACGTCGTTGTCATACAACCCGCCCCAGAACGGGCTCGGCATCGGGTCACGTTCCGAGCGCTCACCGATACCGTCGCGCCAGTGATAGAACGAAGCGAAGCAGCCGCCGGGCCAGCGGATGATCCGCGGATTCAAGCGTTTGGACACCTCGACCACGTCCGCGCGCCAGCCGTGCACGTTCGACGCCGGCATCAGCGATAGCGCATCCGCTCCGATGTTGCACCCGGGCGCGACCCAGATGCTAAACGTGGCCCGACCTTCGAAGTCGGGATTCTCAAACGTCCACTCTTTCCGCTCAAACGCCTTCCGAATGTCGCGCAGCGTATGCGTCAGAATCGGCTCCGGCTGCGCGTTATTCTGGGTGTCCTTCTTAGTGCCCGCTTGGGTGCCCTCCTGGGTGCCCTGCCGACGGCCGTTCGCGGCGGCATGTCCCGGCCAATCCCCATCCGCATAGATCCGTATCTCCGCATCGATCGAGCGGTCGTCGGGAGCCGTGTCCCAGGCGTGTTCCCCGGTGCGCAACATACCGGCGAAGACATAGCGCTCACCCTTGCGCAAGTACATGCCGCGCTGCGCAAAGCCGGCCCACTGCTCATCGCTCTCATTCCGCAGCCAGGCCCCCCGTTGCCCGTTCCAGAAACTGATGTGCTCCAGAGTATTCCACTTGGCTTTTGGGTTGCCCGGCACCAGCTCCCAAGGTTGCTCTTCATATCCGCTATGCCACCACGGCTGCCGTTCTACGTCGGTCTCCGGCCCACAGCCCCGCGAGCCGTAATTGGCTTCCGTATACGGCGGAATCGCCTCGAACCCGCGGTTGAAGAACATCTCCGCCCACATGCCTTCGATCTGCCGCCCGAAACCGGACTCGATGAAGTTGCCGTAGATCAGGGGGCTGACCGGACGCTCCGCCAATTCCCTGACGGTGACGGTCACCTGCATCACGGGCTCGTCCGCGTCTTGCGTGGGAGCCGCCGCCAACGTCACAAGCCCCCAAGCAACCGCCACCCCCAGGCTGAGTGCCCGTCTGATCATGCACAATCTCCCAGTGGCGCCTTGAATGGCGGGTGTTGCCTCTTGGTCTGGTGCAACGCCAACCGCCGTTTGTCGGGTGCCATGCCGACGGCCGTTCGCGTCGGCATGTCCCGCCGCAGCAGATTACCCACCACCCTTGCGCGGATTCGTGATCTTCACACTCACATACCCTGTCTTCCCTGGCTCTACCGTCACGGCCGAGTCCATCTTCGCCGGCACCTTCGTATAAGTCTGATTCCCATCGAAGTCGCAGTAGAAATCGACACTCGTCATCTTAGCCGGCTGCGAAGCCGACGCCGCGAGACCGAGCGAAACGAACACGTCCTTGCTCGTCCCGGGCGGGATCACCTTCACGCCATCAGTCAGATCAACCACGACGCGGTCCGTGTCGCTGATGGGAAGGTCACCGTGGTCGGTTTCCTGAATCGCCTCGGGTCCCGTGAACTCCGGCTTAGCCGTCGGCCCAATGCCGCCGGAAAACGTCAGCAAGCTCCGCGCGTTGTGGTTAATCCCGACGGCCGCATACAGCCGCGGTCGGTAGCGCGGCCGATCATCGTGGAAGTACACCTCCGGGTGTTCCGGGTTATCAAAACAAGGGTCAACGTACGGATTGTCGTCGTTGTCATACCGGCCGAACTGACCCTCCAGAAACATCGCGTAAGCCACCCAGAGAAAACCCTTGGTGCTTTTGCCGGTGCTGTTGTACCAGCCCCAATCCGGCCCGGAACTGTTGGCGATCAGGAACGCGCCGTAATGCGTCTGCCCGTCGCGCTTGTCAACGTACGCCAGCTTGTCGTCATAGCCGCAGATGCACAGCGAATGTCGCAGATGGTTCCCACCCACGCCCTGGTACATGACGTGGTTGTCGATGCCCGGCCCGCCGGCGCTCTTGCCATAGTCCACGTAGTTCGCGTGGAATAGCCCCCGCGTCACCGCACAGCCGCCGTCCGCGATGTGTTGCTTTACTTTTTCGAGTCCCTCCGGGCTATCGGCGCGAACTCGGTGAAACTCGCCCGGACGATTCCTGAGCGCTGCTACCCAGGCCTTTTCCGCCGGCCACTCTGGGCACGGCGTCGTCATCGCGTGCGCTGAGACCGGTGCGCAGCCGACGTCCGCCAGATGTTCCATCGCGCGCGCGGTGCACTCGGCCCCCCGCGCTCCCTCGGCAATCAGCGTAAACAGGAACCGCGGGCTGCAAACCACGTCCGGGTCACCCTTCGATGCATCCCGCCCCTCGTCGCGCGCCTGCGTATACGTGTTGTAGTAGTAGCACGACGACCAGCACGTGCAATCGCCGACGCGTTGCGCCCCGATCGGCGGGAAGTGCTTCGACGTGCTGTGGTCAACCGCCGCCGGCCGCTCAGCCCCGGCATGCGCACTGCCGCACACGAGCAGCAGCCACAAACCGAGACCAGCGATTACATTGCGTGGCCTTTGGCCACAGCTTAAGGGTGGCACGGGCGTCTCGCCTGTGTGCCCGAAGCCGTTCTTGCCCAGATGGCCCGCAGGCGAGACGCCTGTGCCACCCTGACAAGCGAGGTTTCTTGGCAGGCCGCGAGGATTCTGTGCACTTGCACTACATGGTGGTATCCCCACTCCCCCCGAACCGAACCGCCGGCGAGCACAATCAGCACGTGGCATAGCCATTCTCCCGTTTCACCTTCGTCATGGTAGAGCGCGAAGCCGTTTGCCAACCAGTCATCGGGTTAGTCGATAACGTAGCCCTCTTCGGCGTCTCGGCCACACGCCACGATCACCGTCGCTCTCTGGGTCCGGCGACCCCAGGCGTTCAGATCTTGAGCGTCCGATTGCTGGCGCACCACGGGCGTGGACACCCGGGCCGGCCACTTTCACTTCGTCTAACGAGCATAACATGCATAACTCCGCATTTCAACTATGGACGTGTAACCGCTTGCTATATAAATTATTATGATGATTGAGCTCCTACGCTTTTTGCGTGTCGGACTTATTCATTCGCTTTCCGAACAATTACTACGCCGCCTGCACCGTGCGCGTGGGCGGCGGCCGCTCACCCGTGTGGTACTATTGCCGCTGCGTCGGCCGACTGCCCAACAACATGACGTTGCCATCCTCGCGTTCCAGGACGAACATCTATGAGCCTACTCGGAATCGACGTCGGAACCACCGGCTGCAAAGCCGCCGCCGTTCGCAACGACGGCACGGTCATCGCCGCCGCGTACGCTGAATACGCGATCCACGAGCCCCATCCCGGCTGGGCGGAGCTGGGCACGCACGAAGTTTGGCGAAAAGTACAGGACACGATCGCACGCGTCGCCGCCGACTGCCACGCCGACCCGATTCAGGCCCTGGCGGTCTCGTCGCTCGGCGAAGCCGTCGTGCCGGTCACGGCCGACCGCCGCATACTGGGCCCCTCAATCCTGAATTTCGACGCCCGCGGCGCCGAATACGTTTCGCGCATCGGTGCGGGCATGGACGCCAGCTACTTCTACAGCATCGCCGGCGTCACACCTTCCAACACGCTGGGCCTGCCCAAGCTGCTGTGGATTAAGGAGCATCAGCCCGAGCTCTACGAGCAAACCGCTTACTTTCTGCCGTGGAGCGCGTTCGTCAGTTTCATGCTTGGCGCGGAGCCGGCCACCGACTATTCACTTGCCAGCCGCATGCTGTGCTTCGACATCGACCGCTGCGATTGGTCGCAAGAGATCCTCGATCGGGTCGGCTTCGACGGCCACAAGCTACCTCGAACGGTCCCGACCGGCACGGCGATCGGTACTGTCTCACAGGAGGCTGCTGACAGGCTGGGCCTCCCGCGCGGTGCCACCATCGTCGCCGGCTGCCATGATCAGTGTGCGACGGCGGTCGGGTGTGGGGCGATTCGCGAGGGACCGGCTGCGTTTGGAATGGGCACGTATTTCTGCATCACGCCGACGTTCGCAGAGCGGTGTGACGCTGACATGATGCTACGTTGCGGCCTGAACACCGAGCACCACGCAGTTCCCAGCAAGTACGTCACGTTCATCTACAACCAGGGTGGCGTACTCCTGCGCTGGTTCCGAGACACATTCGCCGCCGCCGAACATCGCCAGGCGCAGCGCGAGGGCCGTGACATCTACGCCGACCTGATCGCCGAAGCCCCCCGGGGCCCGAGCGAGGTGCTGGTGCTGCCGCACTTCGTCGCAACCGGACCACCGGGCTTTGTCACGAACTCCACCGGCGTGCTGGCCGGTGTGAGCCTGGGCACGCGGCGCGGCGACATCTTGAAGGGTATCCTCGAGAGCGTGGTCTATTACCTGCGCGAAGGCGTAGACAACCTGCAAGAGACCGGAATCACGATAAACGAACTCCGCGCGGCCGGCGGAGGCAGCCGGTCCGACGTATGGCTGCAGATTTGTGCCGACATCATGGGCCAGCCGCTCACACGCGTGGAACAGAGTGAAGCCGGCGTGACCGGATGCGCTATAATCGCCGGCGTCGGCAGCGGCGTCCTTCAGTCCTTTGAAGAGGGCGTCGCCGCAATGGTACGCCTCGGCCGCACCTTTCAACCCGATCCAAAGCAGCATACGCGCTATCAGCCGAGCTACGAGCATTACCGCAAGTTGTGGCCGCTGATGCGTGACTACCTGCCCAAGCTGGCGGCGTTGAGCCGGAGCGACAGAGACTCTGCTACGTCAGCGTGATGTTCCACGTGATTTCCCAGGCCAGCCGCCCCTGCGGCGGAACGCTCAGATGACCTTTACCTGGGTAGGCTTCGGCGAGTGAGCTCGTGGGGCCCGGGATCGGCTCGAACGCGCACTCGATCCGCTGGCACCCGTCCTCATCCGGATACCCCGCGTTGTTCCACCAGATTCCGAGCGTGCCGAACAACTGTTGCCGTCGATCCGGAAATGGTGGCTGGCGCAGGGGAGACGCGCCTATCCTAAAGCGAAACGACTGCTGATCACGGCGGACGCGGGCGGCAGCAACGGGTCGCGGTTGCGTCTGTGGAAGTGGGAACTTCAACGTTTGGCTGAC
>JAHJAR010000265.1 GCA_018814045.1 Planctomycetota bacterium
CCCGACGCGCGTGGAAAACGCCCCGATCGTCGGCGAGAGCAGCATCCACACGCTCGACGACCTCAAGCGCCGCCGCGATCAGGAGGTGGCGTTCCTGTTGGCCAAGTTGCTCCTCGAGAAGTACTTTCGCGACGACGACGGCAACGCCAAGCAGTGGCTCTTCCCGCAACTCCTGCGAATCACACGCGAGTGGCTGGTGACGTGCCTGACCTGCAAGGATCGGGCTTTTCCCCAACTCCTGCTGCTGATCGAGTTCGCCCATGACGCCGCCGACCGCATCTACAAGGCGATCGTCGGCGCCGAGCCCGGCACACCCGCCCTGAAACCGATCCTGCGGTCGTACGACACGATGGGATCGACGCGTTACGTTGACTTCGACACGACCCGGTCGGTCTATGCGACCCGACCGGAGAAGTGCCACGTTTCCCACGTCGTCGCCGACACGGAATCCTGGGAGCAGAAGCTCGCCCAGACGCTGGAGGACATGGATGAGGTCGTCCGCTACGTGAAGAACCACAATCTGGGCTTCACGATCCCCTACACGATCAACGGCGAGGAGAAGAACTACATCCCCGACTTCATCTGCCACGTCGACGACAGACGTGGACCGGATGATCTGCTGAACCTCATCATCGAAGTCACCGGCGAACAGAAGAAGGACAAGGCTGCCAAGGTCTCGACGGCGCGCACGCTTTGGGTGCCGGCGGTCAACAACCATGGTGGTTTCGGCCGCTGGACGTTTGTCGAGGTCACTGATCCGTGGGATGCAGAACGGCTGATCAGGGCGCATCTGGCGCGTATCGGCCAAGGTGCGCCGCAACCGGCCTGAAACCGCACGTGCCCGTGGCCGGAAAGCGGCCAGTTTCCGGCCTTCGCCATCGGCCGGGGTTGCGGAGCCGCATCGATGCGGTATCTTATTGTGAGAATTGGCTGGAAGTCACAATAGCGTATCTCGCTACGACGGTTACCTGGAATAGGGCGCAACCCTTTGGACCAACGGAGCTTCAGAGCAGAAGGCTGGGTCCGGATCATCCGGGGCGTCGAGGGTTTCGATGCCTGCGTCCCGAATAACCTGCCTCCAGACGTCACCTTCGACGGCACGCTGGTTTCATCGCTCTCCGCGGCCGACAGAGCACTCGGCCAGCTTGCCGGCATCGCGCGCACGCTTCCGAACCCGCGTTTGCTGATTCGCAGCTTCATCAGCCGTGAGGCCGTGCTCTCGAGCCGAATCGAGGGCACGAAGACTACGCTTTCCGACCTGTTCCTGTTCGAGGTGACGCCGGCGCTCGAAGAAAGCGTGCCCGATGTACGGGAGGTGGCTAACTACGTGCGCGCGCTGGACCACGGCCTCGAGCGACTGCGGCAGATCCCGCTCTCCCTCAACCTGATTCGCGAGTTGCACGGCATCCTGCTGGAGGGCGTGCGCGGGTCGGACCGCCATCCGGGGCAGTTTCGGCGGTGCCAGAACTGGATCGGTTCGAGCCGGCACGTCGAGGATGCCATCTACGTGCCGCCACCGCACGAGCGGCTGGCCGAGCTGCTCAGCGCCTTCGAGCGATTCGTGAACACGCCGAGCGACATTCCGCTGCTGGTGCGGCTGGCGATGATCCACTACCAGTTCGAGGCGATCCATCCGTTCGAGGACGGCAACGGTCGCCTGGGACGACTGCTCTTGTCGCTCCTGCTCGACAGCGAGCGGGCGCTCCCGCACCCGGTTCTCTATCTGTCGGCGTATTTCGAGCGACACCGCAGCGACTACTACGAGCACCTGCTCGATGTCAGTCGCCGCGGCGCGTGGAGTGGATGGATTCAGTTCTTCCTGCGCGGCGTGGCGGACCAGTCGATCGATGCCGTCGAGCGTGCTCAGCAGTTGCTCGCCCTGCGCAACCGCTGGGCCGAAAGGTGCCAGACCGCGCGCACGTCGGCACTGCTGCTGAAGCTGCTCGACGGTCTGTTCCACAATCCGTTCACCAACCTGGCGCGCGCCACGGCGTGGCTCGAAGTGCAGCCCCAGTCCGCGCAGAACAACATCAACCAGCTCATCAAGCACGGCATCCTCGAGGAGATCACCGGTCAGCGCCGGAACCGCGTGTATGCCGCCCGCGAGATCGTGCGCGTTTTGGAGCAGACCCCGGCGTTTGACGGCACGCGGTAGGAGATTCGCATGGCCCGGCTTCGCATCCCCAACCAGCGCAAGCAGCTCCTGATCGAGCTCTACAAGCGCACGCGCAAGACCGTGGACGACCTGCCGTACACCGAGGAGTTCGAGCGGCTTTATGAGTCATTTATCCAGCGCAGCGGGCTGAACATGAACCGGCACGATGTTTGGCGCGCGTTGGCCAGCCAACGAAAAGCGAGCCGACTTGTGCGCAAGGAACGTTGATCACGCCGGGGAGCAACGATGGCGAAGCGAAAGAACAACACGAAACGGGCCGCCTCCATCGAGGCGATCAAGCACAAGGACAAGCGCGCCAACATCCCGACCGAGGAGCTGCGCGACTTTGTGGCCGAGGACGAGGCGGCGCCGCAGACGATGCTTTACCCGCGCGATCCGTCGCTTGATCCACAGCTCGTCTGGAAGGGCAAGGACGAGCAGGACGCCGCTGACCTCGCGGTGCCAGTCGTCCCGGTCTACATCCAGGAGAAGATTCACCCGCGGGCGATCGTGGACGATCTGCTGGCCGAGGCGCGGCGTCAGCAGCAGGCTCACGGGCAGGATGCCCGTGCCACCCAGCCACAGCAGCTTGATCTGTTCGCCGACTTCAACGGGATCGAGGCCTTCGACCACCGCGTCGAGTTCTATCAGCACGAGCAGAGCTGGACGAACCGCATGATTCTCGGCGACTCGCTGATGGTCATGACCAGTTTGGCCGAGAAGGAGGGGCTCAAGGGCAAGGTC
>JAHJAR010000030.1 GCA_018814045.1 Planctomycetota bacterium
ATTCTCACACCCTGGTACGAGCAGATCGCCGAAGGAGCCAAACGTTCGGCCTATCTACACGCCGACGAGACCGGCTGGCGGGTTCACGAACAACTTCGCCGAGCGGCAGATCCGCCCCGCCGTGATCCTGCGGAAGAACAGCCAGTCGAATCGTTCGAATCGCGGGGCCGTAACGCAGGCCGTGCTGATGAGCAGCTACCGCACCCTGCGTCTGCGTGGCCACGACCCACTCCAGACGATCACCGCCGCCCTGCGCACCTACCTCCAACCCGGCCACCTCCCGCCGCTACCCGCTCCAGGCACTGCAAACGGGTGAACTGTTACGAGAAAGCGAAGTAGGCCGCGATCGATTAGAGTGGTGCCAGGCGTGGCGGGCTGTGTGGCCCAGCGTGTGTGTGAGGTGTTGATGTCGATCATGCTTGTGATGGCGGTGGTGCTATCCGGGGTGATCTTGTGCGTCGCCCTGGCGGTCCTCGCGAGCGCCGCAGTCCGGAAGAGAGCCGAAGCGGATGCGCCGCGCTGCGGCAACTGCGGCTACAACCTGACCGGCGCACCGTCCAACCGCTGCCCGGAGTGCGGCAAGCTGTTTGTCGAAGCTGGTGTGATAACAACACCATTGCGTCCCGGACCTTCCCCCCGGGCGATCCGGCTGATGCTGATCGTGTTGGTGGGATTCACCGTATTGGGTGTGCTCGGGATGGTAGCCGCAGGACTGCGGGCGCGGGGAATCAGGGCCCGAGCCGTTGCGGCGCAACAGGCCGCAGTGGCCCGGGCCACCGCGGCGGCGGCACGCGCACAGGCAGAAGAAGACGCCGCCCGGCCGGCCGCGATCGCTCCCGGCACAAGCGACCATTCTCCGGATCAGCCGCCACAGAACCCGTAGCGTCTCGCGGCGGCGCCATGCATCTCCCGGCCTCGTCCTACCTCGACGGGCTGTAGACGCGAAACACCGCACCATGATCGGTCCCCGTCCGACGTACTGCCGTGAAGGGAGGCGCGGCCGCGTGCTGATATTACCTGTGCTCATGCTTCAAGATCGCCAAGGTGGCGAGAACGGCTTCCCAGGCGAGCCGGAGTCTGTCGCCGAAATCGAGTAGGGGGCCCAAACAGTCGATGGACCATGGGCGCTGCCAGCGGGGTGCTGGTCGGCGTGGCAGGCCGACCGAAGTTGCGGTGTCGTTGTGCAGCGGCGCTGCTCGGCGCGCCGCATAGGACGGCGGGCACCTGGGGGCCGAGCCTTGGAGAGTCCGTACAGCAGGCAAAGCGAGAACGGAACCGCAACCGTGCTGGTTGCCGGCGAAGACCACGCCGGGTACGACGCGCTGGTGCGTGGTCTGGATGATGCAGCCTTCGACCTCGTTACGGCGCGGGACCAGTCGGCCCTGCTCGAGGCGGTGCAGGGCGGCTCAGCGGGCGCCCCGGGTGGGTGGCCCGATGCGATCATCGTTGACAGCGCCATCCTGGACGATCGCCATGCCCTGGGTTGTCTGAAAGACGATCCACACACACGGCACATCCCCGTTCTACTCCTGTTGGACGATTGCGCTGCGTCCGTCGCGCCGCCGGCGGACGAGTGGTGCGCCGACGAGATCATGCTCCAGTCGACGGCCCCCGCCGAGATTGTGTCGCGTCTGCGCCTGTTGCTGCGGTTGCGGGAGATGTCGCTGGGATTGCAGCGCGCCAACGAGCAGCGCTCCGATCTGGCGCGCACGCTGCTGACGCTTTCGGACCTGTCGGGCAGTCTGACGGCCTGTGACGAGTTGGATCACGTTCTCGACCACGTGCTCGCCGGCACGACGGACATCACGGGTGCGCAGCGTGCGGCGATCCTGTTGGCCGACCGCGAGCAGCGGTACCTGACGGTGGTGGCGTCGGTCGGCCGGACCGCCGGGAGTTTGTCAGGTCTGGGGATATTTCCCGCCGCGGCGGAACAGTCGTGCGAAGGGCGACGCATCGGGATCGATGCGGGAATCGCGGGGCGCGTCTTTGCCAGTGGGGTGCCCGAGATTGCGGGACAGCAGGAGTCGGCGCCCGACGCGGCGGAGTGTTTCCCCTTCGAGCGTGACCGCGGCTGCGCGTATTTGCCGCTCGTGGCCACCGGTTTTCACAACACCTCCGGCAGCATCGGGGTGCTGTGTCTGGGTCGGCGTTGGGATGGCGTGCCGCACGCCCAGGTGGATCTCGAGTCGTACGAAGTGCTGGCGAGTTTCGCCGCCGCGGCGATCGCCGGCATCATGACGCGCACCTGGCGTGATCAAGCTCGTGATTCGATCGTCCTGGCGCTGGTAGGGTTGACCGAGCAGAGGGACAACGAAACGGGGCGCCACCTGGAGCGCGTCGCCACGTTCTGCGTGATTCTGGCCGAGGAGTTGCGCCAACATCCGACAGGCCGGGAGATTGACGAAACGTTCATCCGCGAGCTACGCCGTACCGCACCACTGCACGACATCGGCAAAGTCGGCATTCCGGACCGGATTCTACAGAAGCCGGGCCGGTTGGCCGCGGACGAAGTGGAGATCATGCGCACCCACACCGTGATCGGGGCGGAGACAATCCGGTCGGTGCGGGAACGCTACCCGGATTCCAGCTTCGTGAAGATGGCTGAGGACATCGCCCGTCACCATCACGAATGGTACAGCGGGGCGGGTTATCCGGATGGGCTGAGCGGGTCGGGTATTCCACTTGCGGCGCGAATCGTCACGCTGGCGGATGTCTATGATGCCTTGACGTCACGGCGCGTATACAAACCCCCCATGCCTCACGAAGCGGCCATGGACATCGTCTGCAATCTCTCGGGGCAGCAATTCGACCCGCTTGTAATTGGCGCGTTTGTGAAGCACCACGAACGCTTCCGGAACATCGCCGCGGCGCTCAATGATGAATCAGAGCCGGTGCCAGAAGAGGCGTCCTGCACCAGCGTCGACGAGTCGAAGTGAGGACCAGGGCGGTAGAGTCACTGCGGCTCGGGGTCCGTTTCCCTCTCCAGGGCGTTGAGCGCGGCCCGTAGCGCCGCGCGCAGGGCCGGCCGTGGGTCGTCCTGCAACGCCACCAGCCGCTGCAGCGCCTGAGTGCGGTGTCTCGTGTCGGTGGCGGTCAATCTGGTGATTGTCCCGATCAGCATGCATCGCATTTCCAGCGTATCGTAGACCTCCGGATTGAGCGCCGGCAGCAGGCGCGGCAGGGCGCGCGCGTCAGCGAGCTTGTCGAGCGCAGCGAAGGCTGCGCGACGCACATGGTCACTGACCTCCGGCAGAGCCGCATCCGTCAGGGCGGCGATGGTTCGCTCGTCGCGCACAGCGGGTGCGAAGCGGGCCAGGGTCCGCAGGGCGGCGGCCTGGACGCGAATGTGTTGGTCACTGCCCGCGTGGCGCAGGACGGCGCCGTGGGCGGCGGGGGACGTGGGGAAGTCTCCCAGCGACTCTACAACGGTCTCGGACACCTGCGGGTGTTCAGGATGGATGTCCGCGGCCTGTAGCAGGACCGGCAGCGCCGCTTCCAGCTCCTCGCCGAGAAGTGCGTGCGCCGCACGTGTGCGTACCCCCCAGAACTCCTGTTGGTTCAACAGCGTGTCGCGGAGGGCCGCGAGCGCAGCGTTGGTCCGCTCCGCGCCGAGGCTTTCAATCGCCCGGGAACGCGACAGCGCCGTGGGGCCCTGCCGCACCTGGGCGCGCCACATGTCGGCCGGCTTATCGACCTGCAGTGACTTGAGCAACACGCCGCGCGGGTCGACACAGAACGTCACGGGCGGCTCTGCCAGCGTGATTTGGAACGTGTGCTCCGCGGCAGTGACTTGCACCGTCTCGTTCTGTGCGCGTGACGCCGACGCAAAGTGCAGTTCGAGCGGGAATGCAAATGGTGGGTGGTCGGCATCGATGGCCTGGGTTTGCTCGAGCTTGACTACGGCCCGGCTACGCCGCTCGTCCCACTCGAAGGCTACCTCGAGCTGCGGTATCCCGTCACAGAAGACCCAGCGATCGAAGAACGCGCGCAGATCGCGGCCCGAGACTTCTTCCAGCGCTCGCCGCAGATCCGCCGTTACGACGCTGCCGCCCCGGTGTCGGCGGACGTAGGTCTGGACCGCGTTCCAGAACACGTCGTCGCCCAGTTCGTGCCGCAGCATGTGCAGGATCCAGGCCCCCTTCCAATAGACCAGTCCGCCGCCGAAGGTGTAGACCTGGCCCGGGCGTTCGAGCGTATCGCTGACGAGCGGGCGGCTGTTGCCGGCGTGATCGAGCCGGGCGATCCGTTGGGCGGTGCTCCACATATCGTGCGCGAAGGCTTCCTCCGAGTCCGCCTGTGTGCGCCAGAGCTGGTGCAGATATGTGGCGAAGCTCTCGTTGAGCCAGGCTTCCTTTACGTGCCGGTAGTTGACCAGGCCGCCAAACCACGTGTGTGCGATCATGTGGGCCACGTAGTTGTACTGAGATCCTTCTTCGAGTGTATGACCGCGATCGCCGGTGGTCAGCAGCGCTGGGGCGACCATGCAGAAACCCACGTGCTCCATGCCGCCGTGAAAGTGGTTCACGATCGTGACGTAGCTGAACTGCGGGAAAGGGTATTCCACGCCGATCAGCTTCGCGTCGAAGGCGATCATGTCAGGAACATGGCGAAAGCTGTAGCGCGCGGCCTGCTCGTGTTGGGGTACGACGTAGGCCAGCACGCGGGGTCGGGGCTGGTCGCCACGGGCGGGTGATTCCAACTCGGGGAGCGGCAGCAAAGCGAGCGGCCCGACTGCAAAGCCGAACATGTGCGGGTCGATGGGCTGATTGAGCTGCCAGTGAAACGTCCAGAGCCGCTCGTCGGGGCCGGCGTCCGGCGGTACGAGTTCCGGTCGCTTCGGTTGGCCGACCAGCTCCCCGACAGAAACCGCTACCAGTTGCTGCGGCACGGTCAAGTAGATGTCACAGGGCCAGCGCGTGTCGGGCCAGTCGTGGCAGGGGAGCCAATACCGGGCCTGGAGCGGTTCGGCGTGCGTGTACACCATCCGCGGCCGTTCGGGATGATCCGCGTCCGGTCCAACGAAGAACAGCCCGAGCGGCGGCTGTTCGGCCAGGTAGTGAATGCGCAGCGCGAGCTTCTCGCCGGGAGCGTATGGTCGCGGCAGATCGATCTGCAGCCGTTCGCCCTCGGTCTGGCAAGGTACGTCGCGCCAGTCTGGTCCGATTTCTGCGCGTGTGACTCTCAGGTTGACAGCGTCGAGCTGAATCTGTGTCAGACCAACCGGTTGCGCAGAGGTTCCTCCGCCGACTGCGTCACGAATGCGGATCTGATGCGTGACAATGCCGGACAGGCGTTGTGCTTCAAAGTCGGCCTGCGTGATCGTCACGTCCAGCCGCATGTGCAGAAAGTCGATCGCGCGGGATGGTGAATCAAATGACGTTTCCGCCGCGTTCCCGAACGACAGGCCGTGTACGAGCGCGCCGAGGGCGAGCAGCGCGCTGAGCAGCGACCGCGAGCGCATAGCGGCCGCGGTAGTGGTTCGTTGGCGGTGGAGCGGTGAACAGCGTCGTCTCATGCGCGGGCTCCCGTATCTGAGGCATTGTGCCGCGTGGTCGCGCGGCCTGGCGATTGGCCATTGTGGGCAGGGAGAGTGCGGTTCGCCAGCGACAGAGCTACGATGGCGGCCAGACCGTAGAGCAGCACCGCCAGCAGGAAGACATACCGGTAGCCGACCGACATCGCCACCGCCATGGCCACGGTGGCGCCAATAACCGAGGCAACGCCGTTGATACCCCAGGCCCACGGCACCAGAGTGGGTGCGCGTATGGACAGCGCAGCGAGTCCCGCTGGCATGGGCGTGCCCATACAGTAGGCGAGGGGCAGTGCGCAGATCGCCACCAGGATCGAGCCAATCCGCGCGTGCCCGGTCCAGGTCGACGCTGCGACACACAGCGTGAGCAGCGCGACCAGCGCCGCGGCCGGCCACGCGCGCGGCGTGCCGGCCCCCCGACACAGCACACGCCGGCCGGTCAGGCTGCCCAACCCGCTGAGGACCAGCAGTCCGCCGATCACGACGGCGCTCGCCATCACCGGGTCACCGAGCCAGCGGATGCCGCGGCTGATCAGTGCCATCTCGATGCCCATGAACCCGAGGCCAATTGCGGCAAAGTAGATGACCGTCGCCAATGTGGGCGCTGCCGGAGCAGCCATGTCCGTCTTCCTGCGCCGGGCGATGAAGCGGGCGATGGCCAACGGTCCCAGGATCAGCAGCAGCGCGGCCGCTGCCGTGATCGCCAGCGAGGCGTAGAGGAACAACCGCCCCAGTTCGGCCCGCGTCAGCCAGAGATCGCCATACGCTTCGCGCAGCACCGTGACTGCCTCGGGCTTGTAGAAATCCCAGAAGAACGGGTTGTCATCGTGCACCGGGCGGATGTTCAGGAACCAGCCGCGGTAGAAGGCCTCGCGCCGCGTGGAGAAGATCTCGCTGGCGGCATGGTGCAGCCAGTCCACAGCGCTGCCGGAGGGGCCGGGGAGGGCGTCGGGTTGGTTTACGTCTTGCGGGGCGAGATTGGCGTACCACACCGGCGTGAGGTTCAACTCGCGGATCGCAGCGGTGAGCTGTTGCCGCCGCGACTCATCCAGTGGCGATCTCAACACCATCGTGCACACGCCGAGATAGTCACGCACTTGCACCAGGTGGCGCTGCGGGTCTGCGACAGCGAGGGATTCGAGTGCTTCGACCAGCGTGGCCAGCAGGCGGATGTTCGCCCGTTCGGGGAACTCGAGCCCGCGGCAGACAGCCAGCAAACCGTCGCCGCGCAGCCATTGCAGACACTTGGCCAGCCCCTCGACTGTCACCAGATGATCCTCGGCCAGCCCCCGCGTCCCCGTCGCGCCGAGCCCCAGCCCTTCGAGGGACACCAACTGGATCAGGCCGTACTTGTGTTCTTCGCTGGGCGGTGGAACGTCGACGAAGCCCCGTGGAGCTTGCTCCCACACGCCCAGGTCATCGCCCTTATGCACGCCGCCGGACACGTTGACCAGTGGCCCCCGTAGCAGCGCGGCCAGCGCGCCGTTTGGTTGCACCACGTCAACAAAGGCGGCGTTGTACCGGCGGGCGAGCCACACATTCGTGCCACCCGCCTCGCCAATCAGGAGCACGCGCGGCGCCGGTCCGAGTAGGCGGTAGGGCAAGGCCGTGAGCGTCGTGTCCAGCACCCCGGCCTGCGCGACGTTATCGATCCGTAGCACCGAACCAGCCGGGTCGCCGTTGACCTGGATGCTCAGCATGGGCGGTGGACGGTGGGTGAGGGCGAGGAAGGGCAGGTCGTGAAAAAGATCGCTCTCGTAGACCTCCACGTAGCCGTGCGGATCGGCTGTGCGGGACACCAGCCGGGCCGAGCCCTGCCGCACGAGTTGTTGCACGCGGGCAACACCCTTGTACTCGTCCGGTGCCAGCGGCAGTGGTCGGCGCGCTTCGAGCCAGACGAGCGCGGCGATGCACAGAACCGTGATGCCTACAGCGGCGCTTCGGCCGCCGCGGGACGTGGCCACATCCCGCCGCACGGCCAGTACCAGCGCGGCCAGCAACGTCAGGGTGATCGAGGGCCAGTAGGTGTGTTCGAGCGCCATCCGTGATACGAGCAGCGCACCCGCGACGGCCCCCACGCCGCTGCCGAACAGGTTTACGGCGTAGGTACGGCCGATGCGCCGGCCGGCCGTCATCAAGGCCGTGCCGATGTGAGCCGCTCCGAGCAGAAAGGGAGTCGCCGCCAGCAGCCAATACAGCGACCACCAGCCGACCTGCCGCCACAAGTCTGCCGGCAGAATGCGGGCCGTGATGGGCATGCGGGCCGCGATGCGCGGCAGCAGCGCGATAGCGAGCGCGGTGGTCAGGGCAGACAGCCAAAGCGTGGTCACCGGCCATCGTCGAACCGGCCTCTCCAGAATTGCCAACAGCGTTCCGCTGACCCCGAAGCCGAGCAGCGCCACGCTGATGACGAGGTAGCCGAAGTGGTGCCAGCGTTCGATCAGCAGGCGGCGCATGAGCACGATTTCACAAGCGATCAGGGCGGTGCTGACCAGCGCGAGCGCTAGCAGGGCGGTGGGAGCGGCAGTGGGCGAGTCTGGCGTAGAGGGAGACTCGCCGGCGTGATCGGTCGCCGCGCTCATTGCTCTTGGCTTCTGCCCGTCATTGGCACGAAGCGGACCGGCAGCACATTCTCACTGCGGCGGCGGCCGTCGTTCAGCTTGGTGAGCACGACCAGGCGCTGGATGTCGTGCACGCCACCGAGCGGGATGACCATGCGGCCGCCGGATTTGAGCTGCTCCCACAAGGGCGGCGGCACGTGGCCGGCGGCGCAGGTTACGATGATCGCGTCGAACGGCGCCTCTTCCGGCCAGCCGTCGTAGCCATCTGCCCTCCGGGCCTGAATCGTCCTGTGGCCCAACTCGGCGAAGCGCTGTACCACCTGTTTGTAGAGGGGTTGGACGATCTCGATTGTGAACACGTAGGGCGTCAGCTCATTCAACACCGCGGCCTGATAGCCCGAGCCGGTGCCGATCTCGAGTACTTTCTCTCCCGGCTCGATGTGCAGCAGTTCGGTCATCAGCGCCACGATGTAGGGTTGCGAAATGGTCTGTCCGTGGCCGATCGGCAAAGGGGTGTCGGCATAGGCCGACTGCTGTCGTAGCGCGGCGACGAACTTGTGTCGCGGGACGCTGCGCAGCGCGGCCAGCACACGCTGGTCGCGCACGCGGTGGGCGATCTGCGTGTCGACCATGTGGTCACGCTCGTTCTGGCGTTCGTCGGTACGTGGCCGGGGCCAGACCAGCTCGCCGTCTTGCTCTTGAACGAAGGTCGGCCGGGAGGTCGGCTGCTGCTGTTGCTTGACGGCCGCAGGCGCGGTGTCGGCATCCTGGGCGGTACCACGCGCGCAGGATAGCAGCGCTAATCCACCCAGGATCGTGATGGCGAGCAGCGACGGTTCCGCATTCGAGGTGTGGCGACCGATGCGTCGCCGGTACGAGTTCGCCATGACGCTTCCTCCGGCGTGAGCAACCTGGCCGTATTGTAGCGTGTCGGCCGGCAACGGCGCAAAATCTGAGCCCCGAGCAATGGTCAGAGCCCCGAGCGGTTCCCGTGGCCCGGGATCCGGGGCACTGAGCGCTCGTGAGCGGCTGGTTCACTCGTCATCCGACCGGATCAGCCGCGCCTTCTCGGCCGTGGATGACTGGGCGTAGAGCAGCAGGTTGCGCGCGATTCGCAAGGCGCTTTCGCCCTCGTAGCCGCGGCAGTCGTATACGTGCGTACCCAACAGGCTCGCGCTGAGATCCAGCGGTGAGTAGATGACGGCGATGCGGCGCCGCAGGTGGCAGGCCTTCAGCGGCGGGAACTTCCGTCCGCCGGCCAGGCTGCGCGCCGCCCGGCGATAGGCGATGTCGGTTAGCGGCTGCGCTGCGGGCAGGCCTTCGCCGGTCAGAACAACCGAATCGGCTTGCAGGTACTGGGGTGGTGTCTTCAGTATTTGGGTGAGGTACGTTTCGAGCGACTCGGTGAACTCGCGCGAGCCACCCACCGCGTCCGCCAGCAGCGTGCCGCCACCGGTCAGGAAACGCCGCAACCCGCGCATCTCCTCCTCGCTCAGTTCGAACGCCGTGATCCCGCTGATGTGGGCGACCTTGAATTCCTGCAAATCGGGCGAGTCGAGCGTTACGCCGGAGGTCACGAGCAAACGCGAGTTGGTTTCGTTGTTCATGTAGAACTTCAAGCGCGTCCAGCCGTAGGGCTCGACGTTCCAGCGGCCGTTGTACTTGAGCCGGGCCACGCGGATGGTGCGCTCGATGTCTACGTCCGCCATCGGGATGTTGGGCGTTTGCAGTCGGCTGCGGATCGAGGTCTTGTCGGTGGCGTAGAGATAGATGTTGCAGGCCAACTGGAAGTAGTGCTCCCAGCGCCGCACGCGATATTGGTTCCACGGGGCGCAAATGTCCTTGGGCGACAGCAGCATCAGCGTGCGGACGCCGTTGTGCACCTCGAACAGTGGCGGGGGCTCCTCGATGCGCACGCGCACTTCGCCGTTGAGCAACGGATGCTCGGGCGCGACCGGGCGCAGAGGCAGGTCGGGGAACATCTTGCGGGCCAGGGCCCGGAAGCCGGTGTTGAATTCTTCTTTGCTGCAGCAGGCCACGCCCAGGATCAGCCCGCCGCGCTGGCAGTACTCGCGCAGCTTCTGCACTTCGACCTCGCTGAATTCCCAGGCGGTGTGTCCGCTCATGTAGAGGACCGGGGCTTCCATCAGATCGTCGAGCGGGCCGTCCAGCCGGACGATCTGCCAGTTCAGCAAGCGTTCGAAGGACTGCTGGGCAAAGCGGGTCAGCCCGGCCACGTCGCGCAACTTGTTGTTCCAGTCGTCCCCGTGCTCCAGCTTGTTGAACAGCAACGGTGCCCGGCCGTGGCAGAGGAACATGAGGGCGAAGCACGTGTTGCGCACGTCATCCATGAGAGCCCCGCCGTCGGTCCAGCTCCCGTCGGGTTGCTGCTTCTCGAGCAGGTGGGCGGCGCCCTCACGAAACCAATCGCGCTGGCGAAGGTGCTTCTGACCGCTGGCCCGCCCCACGCGCTCCACGCCGTACAGGTAGTAGTACTTCCAGCGTCCCCCGCCGTGCGGATTCTCGTCGGGCGTGTATTCGCGCCCGAGCCAGTCCATGCCGCGGGCGATCGCGGACAGCAGGCGGCTCGATTCCTTATGCTGACCGCAGCGGGCGGACATTGTGCCGTTGAAGGGGCCCTCGTCACCGGAATAGGCGTGGTCGAGTACCACGTACAGCGTGGCCAGTCCGGCGGCGGTCATGCTGCCGGTGCTGTTCCCGCTGTCCTTGTAGGTCCAGCCTCCGTCCGGTTGCTGATCCCGCATCCAGTGGTCACCCACCAGCGGCCAGTACCATTCGGGAATGCTCAGGCCGGCTTCGGCGGCCATCCAGGTCCCCAGCACGCCGTATTGACTGTTCGAGTTGTCGTATCTTGACAAGTCGCGGTTGTCCGCCGGAGCCTCGTAGTCGTAGGCGCCGGCGGCGCGCTCCGCCGACTGCTTGCCGACGGCCTCCAGCAACCAGGCCAAATCCTGTTCGAGTCGCGCGCGGAACTTGTTGCCAGGCACCAGGGCAAAGACATGGGCCCGTGTGCCGTAGGTGTACGTGGCCCGCAAGCTCTGGGCCGCCAGCCACTCCAGCGAGCGGTTCATGTCATCCTGGCGGGGGTTCTCGCCGGCGTACAGCAACGCCAGCAACGCCAGCCCGCTGTTCCCGGTCCAGAAGCGATGGTCCGGCGCGGTGTCCGTTTCCCAGTGTCCGGTTTCGTTGCGCTGGCTCTTGAGCCATGTGACCGCCCGTTGGATGGCGGCTTCAACGTCGGCGTCCGTCACGGTGACGTCATCGGCGCGGGTGCTGCCGGGTGTGGCGAACAGGATCCCCAGCAGCAGCACGACCGTCATGGTGGCGACCTGGATCCTGGTGTGCGGAGGCGTGATTCCCGGTTCCTGGCCCAGCGTCGTTTCAGCCAATTGACCACCTCACCGTAACTGCATAACATTCAAAGAGTAAAGAGCGTACTTACTCTCATCGGCATCCACCCGCGGAAGGCCCCTTAGTGGCGGATATAGCGGATACACGGGAAGATAGCCAATTCTGTCGATTGGTGGTAGAGCGCCATTTGGCGACCGCCGGCGAAGTCCGTTCGGCGGCCGAGCAATTGCGTGCTTCCCCGAAAGGCGAATCGGCGTCCATCGGCGAGACGCTGGTCAGCTTGGGCTACCTGACGCGCTCGCAACTGTCTCGGCTGCAAAGTGGCAGCGAGGACTCGGGTAGCCGCCCAGCGCAGCAAATCCCCGGCTATCAGTTACAAAAGAAGGTCGGGGCCGGGGCGATGGCCGTCGTTTATCGGGCCAAACAAATCAGCCTCGACCGCACCGTGGCGGTCAAGGTACTTCCCCGCAGGCTTAGCAAGAACACCGAGTTTGTCGAGCGTTTCTATCGGGAAGGTCGCGCCGCTGCCAAGCTGAACCACAACAACATCGTTCAGGCGATCGACGTCGGCGAAGCCGGTGAGTACCACTACTTCGCGATGGAGTATGTGGAGGGCTGCACGGTGTTCGACGAGATCGCGGCCGGAAACGTCTATCGCGAATCCGAGGCGATTGAGATAGTCCGGCAGATTGCCGAGGCGCTGCTGCACGCCCACGAGCGTGGTTTCATCCATCGCGACGTCAAGCCCAAGAACATCATGCTGACGAAGGACCGCGTGGCGAAACTGGCTGACATGGGTCTGGCGCGGGAGACGACGGACATGGAAGCCGCCCTGGCCGAGGCCGGCCGCGCCTACGGTACGCCTTACTATATCAGTCCTGAGCAGATTCGCGGCGAGGTGAACATCGATCACCGCGCCGACATCTACTCACTCGGAGCCACGTTCTACCACATGATCACGGGACGCGTGCCGTTCGAGGGACCGACGCCGGCCGCCGTGATGCACAAGCACCTCAAAGAGCTACTCGTCCCGCCGGATCACCTGAATACGCGGCTTACTTCCGGCTGCGGAGCCATGGTCGAGATGATGATGGCCAAGGATCGGGAGGAGCGCTATGCCAGCGCCCGCGAGGTGCTGACGGATCTGGATCTGCTGGCCCACGGACGCCCGCCGCGCTATGCGCGCCAGAACGTCGGACACGAAGTGCTCGATACGCTGGCCGAGGGCAAAGCGATAGAATTCACGCCTTCGTCGCGAAGTGGCGCCGCTGGGCAACACTCCGCTGAAACGGACAGCCGCGTCTTGCTGCCCGTGACAATCGGGCTGGGGATCCTGGCGGCGATCAGCATCCTGGTGAACGTCATTCTGGCCGTTTGGCGCTGAAGCCGCGGCGCGCGTCCCTCCCCGCGGTCCGGTTTCAGAGCGCCTGTACGCCGCCGCCAGACGAGACCGGGAGCGTGACCGGTTCGGTGCTGGCGCGTGGGGGGGCTGGCCTGCCACTCACTTTGTTCATATGATTTCGGCTTTGTTGTTGCCGGGCGTTGAGCACGGTGTGCCAAATGCCGGCGACGGTCTTAGCCAGCACCCATGGGGCACGTGATGAAACAGAAATATGTCTATTCCTTCGGAGCCGGCAAGGCCGAGGGGAAGGGGGATCAGCGGGAGTTGCTCGGCGGCAAGGGGGCGGGGCTGGCCGAAATGACTCAGATCGGCTTGCCTGTTCCGGCTGGGTTCACGATCACCATCGAGGCCTGCGCGCACTTTCACGCCAACAACGAAACGTGGCCGGCCGGGATGGAGGCCGAAGTGCGCCAGAACGTGGGCCGGCTGGAGAAAGTGTGCGGCAAGAAGCTGGGCGACGCCGTTGATCCACTGCTGGTATCCGTGCGCAGCGGCGGGGCGCATTCGATGCCCGGGATGATGGAGACGATCCTGAACCTCGGTCTGTCGGATCGCTCCGTGCTGGGGCTGGCCAAGGCGACCGACAATCCTCGCTTTGCCTGGGATGCCTACCGCCGCTTCATCCAGATGTACTCGACCGTTGTCGTTGGGCTGAGCAAGGAAGTCCTGGAGCACAAGCTGAGCACACTGAAGAAGCGGCTCAAGCTGAAGCTGGACATGGATATCCCGGCGGAGTCGCTCCAGGAACTGTGTTTGGACTTCAAGGAGTTCTTCAGCGAGCAGACCGGGCACGAGTTCCCGCAGGACCCCTGGGAGCAACTGCGCAGCGCCATCAACGCGGTGTTCGACTCGTGGAATGCGGGCAAGGCAGTCACTTACCGGCGGGTCGAGAAGCTGACCAACCTAAAGGGCACCGGCGTCAACGTACAGCAGATGGTCTTCGGCAACATGGGGGACGACAGCGGCACGGGCGTGTGCTTCACGCGCGACCCGAGCCTGGGGGCCAACGAGTACTACGGTGACCTGCTGATCAACGCCCAGGGCGAAGACGTTGTGGCCGGCATCCGCACGCCGCTGAAGCTCAGCGACCTGCAAGCCAGAATGCCGGAGATGTACGACCAACTCTGTGCCGTGCGGGCGATGCTCGAGATTCACTACGGCGAGATGCAGGACCTGGAGTTCACGTTCGAGCGTGGCAAGCTGTATATGCTGCAATGCCGACGTGGCAAGCGGACGCCGGCGGCAGAGTTCCGCATCTCGGTCGAGCAGGCGACGATGCCGCTGATGGACGCGGACGAGGCGGCCCGGCTTGTCAAGAAGGGCTATCTGTCGAAGAAGTACGCCCAGGCAGCCACGCGCCCGGTCATCAGCAAGGAAGAAGCGATCCGGCGCTCGAGCGGGTTGGACATCGAACGACTCTTCTTCCCGGTGATCTCGCCCGCGATCAGTCGGGACCAGCTCGATGAGCGACGTATCGCACAGGGCGTCAACGCCGTTCCCGGTGCCGCCTGTGGGCGCGTGGTGTTCACTGCCAAGGAGGCGGAGGCGCTGGCGGAGCAGGGTGAGAACGTCATCCTGGTCCGCAAGGAAACCAGCCCGGAAGACGTGGCCGGTATGCAGGCGGCCAAGGGCATACTGACGCAAACCGGGGGCAAGACGTCGCACGCCGCCGTCGTTGCCCGTGGCTGGGGCAAGTGCTGCATCGTTGGTTGCGACGAACTGCGGATCAACTACGACACGAAGCGGATGAGCGTCGGTGGGCAGACGATCCGCCAGGGGCACGAGATCACGCTGGATGGTTCCACGGGCGAAGTGTACAAGGGCTCGCTCGATCTCGTGGCCCCGGAGCCCCCGG
This sequence comes from Planctomycetota bacterium, assembly GCA_018814045.1. Lineage (GTDB taxonomy): Bacteria > Planctomycetota > Phycisphaerae > UBA1845 > Fen-1342 > JAHJAR01. The sequence goes on from JAHJAR010000030.1 coordinate 14,721, forward strand.
AGGCGTTCTATACGCTGATGAGCTGGGCCGACGAGCACCGGCGCCTGCGCGTGCGTACGAACGCGGACACGCCCGAAGATGCGCGCCGCGCGATCCAGATGGGGGCCGAGGGCATCGGACTGTGCCGCACCGAGCACATGTTCTTCAAGACACCCGAGCGCCAACTGGCGATCCAGGAGATGATCCTGGCGAAGACGTCCGAGCAGCGCACCGCCGCCCTGGACGTGCTGTTGCCGTTCCAGCGTGAGGACTTTGTGGGCATCTTCGACGCGATGGATGGGCTGCCGGTGACGATCCGGCTGCTGGATCCACCGTTGCACGAGTTCGTGCCGAAGAGCCAACATCAGGCCTACGCCCTGGCGGACCATACCGGGCGTTCGGTCGAGAGCATCCTGGCCCGGGCCGAACAGTTGCACGAGACCAACCCGATGCTGGGGCACCGCGGTTGCCGGCTGTGCATCACCTACCCGGAGATCCTGGACATGCAGGTCCGGGCGATCATCGAGGCGGCCGTGGAATGCACGTTGCGCGGCACCCGGGTCCTTCCCGAGATCATGATCCCGCTCGTGATCGATGCGCGCGAAGTGGAGATTCTGGCCGAGCGCACGCGCACGGTGGCCGACGACATTCTGCATCGCGCGGGCGTGCGGCTCGACTACAAGGTCGGCACGATGATCGAAACGCCGCGGGCGGCGCTGACCGCCGCGCGCATAGCCGAAGTGGCCGACTTCTTCAGCTTCTGCACGAACGACCTGACCCAGTTGGTGATGGCCCTGTCGCGTGATGATGCCGGGCGTTTCCTGCCGGACTATGTCGCTCCGGGCCGCCACGGCATTTTCAAAGACCACCCCTTCCAGACCCTCGACCAGGAGGGCGTGGGCGGGCTGGTGCGCAGCGCCATCCAGAACGGGCGGTCGACGAAACCGAATCTCAAGGTCGGCATCTGTGGCGAGCACGGCGGTGATCCGCCGAGCGTCATATTCTGCCATGAAGTGGGCATGGATTACGTCAGTTGTTCACCGTTCCGCGTGCCCATCGCGCGTCTGGCTGCGGCTCAGGCCGCCATTTTGGAGCGGCGCAGCCGCGCCGCCCAACCGGCTGCAAAAGCGCGCCAGCGTTCCACCACCAAGAGTGCTCGCCGGACTGCCAAACCGGTGGCGCAGAAGATGTCGCCGCAGCGCCAGTCCCGTAAGGTCACCAAGACCAGCGCGCGCCAGAGTACCAGGAAGGCCGCACGCCCGACGGCGCGGAAGGTGACCAAGGAATCCAGGCCAAGCAAGCGTCGCCGTTAGAGCATCCTCGCTGCAAACGCCGCGGCCGAACGCGGCCTCGGCCATCGCCGGCACACACGCGTCCTGCGTCCGGGACCGCGCCCGGACGCTACGGCAGTATGGAAGCTGCTTCAGTCACTGGTTGGCGCGGTCCAGCGCGCTTGCAGGTGCATGCGGAAGGAATCGAGAATCTTCTGAAAGCGCGGGCTCTTCCGCGGGAGGAAACCGAAGCGCCGTTCGTCGTGGGGCGCCTGGATCTTGGCCATCCGCTTCCAGCCCTTGTTCATGCCGAGCACGAAGAGCGCGGTCGTGAGTGAGCGCGTCCGCAGAAGTGTGCGCAGGGCCCGCTTCCAGACCCACCTTTCCAGAGCTGCCGCGTGGCGCAGCTCGTAGATCGCCTCGTCCAGCTCTCGGGCAGACATCAGCTTTGGGCGGTACACGGTCTCGACGAAGGTGTAGCGTTCCCAATCCGCGGGGAAACTCTCGGCCAGCAGGCGGTCCTCCGCCTGGTAGCGCGCGAACATCTTCGTCCCCGGCAGAGGTGTCAGATTGGTGATCTGGATGATGTCCGTGCCCAGCTTGACCGCCGCCAAAGCGGTGTCGGCCACGGTATCTGGCGTGTCGTGGTCGGAGCCGATGATAAACCCGCCGAAGACCGCGATGCCGGCCCGATGAAACCCGTTCACCAGTTCCTGGTAGCGGGCGAGGTTGTGGCGGTTGATGCCCTTATGGTAGTCCTTGAGCGCCTCGGCATTGAACGTCTCGAAGCCGACCAGCATGCCGCGGCAGCCGGCCTTGTATGCCAGCCGCATGCCTTCCGCGTCGGTCCCCATGTTGATCGTCGTCTGGCTGAACCACAGACGCTTCTTGCCGTGCTTGATGATCGCCCGCAGCAGTTCCTTGGCCCATTCGCCGTGCTTGCGGCCCACGCCGAAGAAATTGTCATCCACGACGAAGATGAACCTGCGTGTGGTCTGGTTCCATTCTGCAATGATGTCCGCAATGGATCGCCGGCGGATGGCCGCGCCGTTGAACAGAGTAACCGAGCAGTACTCGCAGCCGACCGGGCAACCGCGGGAAGTCTGGATTGCCGAGATGTCGTAGGTTCCGTTGATGGGCTGGAGGAGTTGATCGCCGCCGCCCAGACCCGTTCGCTCCAGATCGGAGAGGGTGCCCTGGTAGCGCGGCTGAAGCTGAGCGGTGTTGGCGTCGCGCACGATCGTGGGCCAGATCTCGTCGCATTCGCCGATCGCGACCGAATCGCAATGTAGCTGAACCTCGTCCGGGCACGCGGACGCATGTGGCCCGCCCATTATCGTGGGGATGCCGCGCGCGCGGCAGGTTGCCGCGATCTCGTAGGAACGCGTCGCGCCGCTGGTGTAGGCCGTGATACCCACCAGGTCGCAGCGCTGCCGCGTCAGCAGGGCGTCGGTCTGGTCCGCCCCGAAGGTCTCGTCGAGGATGTCAACCTGGTGGCCATCGGGCACCAGTCGGGCCAGCACTTGCAGGCCGAGCTGTGGCATGTAGCTGCCGATAGTGTGATACCCCTGGGTTCGCCGGCTGATCGGGTTTACCAAGATTATTCGCACGCAATTCCCTTTCCCGGCGTCCCTGGCGCTGGAGCGCGCCGCCGCCGGCCTTCGGCTCGAACAGGTCTACGAATTGTAGAGCCAAAGGTCCACCGGGCGGTAGGAGTGCAGCGGAACATCTGTGCCCCGCTCGGTCGTGGTTCAGAGCCGCAAGTCTTCGAAGACCGCAGGTCGAATCGGGCCCGAGGTCAGGTGCGGGAACAGCCGCGTGAAGCGCGCGGCGTCGAGCGAAAGGTCTTCCGGGCGCGGTTCCGAGGCCTCGATCGACAGACGCGAGGCCGGCTCGAGCGGCGGAGCGTTGATGCCCAGCAGTTCGGCGAAACGGGCCACCATCTCAAAGCGTGTCAGTCGCTCCGGACCGGCGACGTGGATTACGCCTGTCAGATCGCTGTCCGCCAGCGCGATCAGGGCGTTCGCCGCATCGGCCAACCACAGCGGTGTGCGGAATTCGTCGGTGAACAGACGCAGCGGCGTGCCGGCGCGCAGGGCGCTGATTTGCCGCGTGAACGTCGTCTCGCGCGCCAGGCCGGGATAGCCGTACATCAGCGGCAACCGAACCACCAGGGCCATCTCGCGGTTGGCCAGAATGCGCTCGGCGGCGACCTTGCTGCGTCCGTACTCGCTCAGCGGCCTGGGAGCGTCGCTCTCGCGGTAGGGGGCGGAGCGTCCGTCGAAGACCATGTCAGTCGACGAGAAGACCAGCCGGGCCCCCCAGGCCGTCGCGTGCTCGGCCAGTATACGCGTGGCGGCGACGTTGACGCGTTCTGCCTCTGCGGGACGGGCACAGGCGTCGGATACTCCCGTGAGCGCCCCAACGTGCAGAATATGGGTCGGTTGGCGCTTCGCCAGGAACGAGCGGAGTGCGGCTTCATCGCCCAAGTCCACGCGGTGAACCGGGACGCCGAGCCGGACGTGCGGACTCTGACCAACCAGGGCCAGCACTTCGGCGGCGCGGCGTTCGGACAGGAGCCGTACGAGGTGGCTCCCGAGTTGTCCGGACGCCCCGGTAACGAGCCAACATTCGCTGGGCATGGTAGTAGCCAACCTCCCTACGCTCGCAGCCTGGTGCGCAGACGCCCGATTGTACCGTGCCCATTCGCATTGATGAGGATAGAATTGGGCGCTCGGAAACGACGAGCGTGGCCCGGTTAGTGAGGAAGTCATCATGAAGACGTGCCGCCTGCTTCTGTTGGGGGTTGCGGTGTGGGTCGCAGCGTGTGGAGCTGTTGCGCAGGAACGAGAACTGCTTCGCGAGGCCCGTTCCGAAAACGGCCGCTTCGTTTTGCGGATTCAGCCGGCGCGCCTGGGCCAGCATGCCAGTCCATCGTGCGTGGCCGCTTTGCAGGAACGCGCCCCCCGCCAATCGCGTGAGCGAAAGCGCTGGGAACGCCCGCTCGTTAGCGACGTCGCGCCGGCGCTGGCCTTGGTTCGCAACGATGGCCGTTACATCGTCACGCTCGATGAGCACCGACGAGGCGGCGCTCGGCATGCCCTGGTCGTCTACGGCGAACACGGGCAGCTCCTGCGGCACTTCATCCTGACCGACCTGTTGCGCGGTGACGACTGGCGGCAGGTGCGCGTGCGCAAAGGGAACGTGACTTGGCTCAGAGGCGCGGAACACGTCTTCGACAACGAAGCCCAGGAGTTCGTCATCACGCTGGAATGGGGCCGTGTCATCCGCGTGGACTTGAAGTACCTGCGCCTGGTCCCCGAGCCCGGCGACAGCCTCGGGGCGAATTTGAATGACGTGCCGGCGAAGATCATGACAGAGCTGTTCGGCGGGACGGGCGGCGACGCGGCTTCGATCGAACACATCGCGGAGAAGAGTGGCTTGGATCCCGAGATGCTCGAGAAGCTGGCCGACCTGGGCTATCTCGTGCTGCCACCGGCCGAAACCGAAGAGGACACCGAGGACGATTACGACCCAGACCTCGGGGCGCAGAGCCGCAGCGACGAGGGCGATCTGCGGCAAAAGGCCACGGGTGCCGGTACTACGGGCGACTTGGCTCAGCCCGGCGACACTCGTTACGCCGACGATTCGCCGGATGTCGGCGGCAGCGCCCAGGACTTGGCTGACCAGTCGGCGGCGGCCGATTCGCGCGCCACGGAAGCCCTGGCGGAGAAGCCCTTCGAAACGCAGCTAGCAGAAGCCCAGGCCGCCGCTGGTTTGGATCAGAACGCGGTCGCCGATGCAGCGACAGGTATCCGCGTGCCTTTGCCCGATCCGGCCAACCCGGTGGACTATTTGCAATGGATGAACGAGACGACGGTGACCGAGGGGCCAAACGCCGGGCCGCTCTACCAGTCCGCCATCGCCGGGTTGACGGACTGGGCCGGAGACCAGGGGCTGCTCAGCGACGCCCTGGCGGGTGATCCGGCAGCGCTGGCCGCGCCGGAGGTGGCCGCCTGGATCGACACCAACCGGGATGCCATCGCGAACTTCCGCAGCGCGACCCGGAACGAGTTCCGCGGCTTCGCCCTGGAAAGCGCGGATGGCAGCCTGATCTCCGCGGTGCTCCCGAATCTCTCCCCTTTGCGCCAGCTCGCGCGGGCTACGGTCCTCAACGGTAGGCGTCTCGAAGCCGAGGGACGCGCGGCCGAGGCGATGGACCAGTACCTGGATACCCTGGCGGCCGGATCCCAGACCGGGCACGGTCCCACGCTGATCGAGAACCTGGTGGGCATCTCGATGCAGGACGGGGCCGCGGCGGCGGTCTTGGATCTGGCCGCGCGCGATACTGACGCCAAGCTGGACTACCTGGACCTGTCGGAGCGACTTGAGTCCGCCTACCAGCCGACGCGCCCGATGGCGGAGACCATCCAGTTCGAGCGCGCCATGCTGCTCGATACGATGCAGCGCATGCATCAGGTGGACCCGCAGACGGGCGAGTATCGCCTAGACCCGGAACGGGCGCGGCAGTTCATGGCGATCGTGGGCGACGGCAGCTCCGGTTCTGACACCGAAGCGGCCAAGCTCGAGCAGCTCGCCACCCTCGATTTCACGCAAAGCGCGGCGGAGGCCAACGCCTACTACGACGCCCTGGCCGGAGCCCTTTCTCTGCCGTATGGGCGCGGTCGGCGGGCCTTGCAGGATCTGGAGATGCTGGCCACGAGCGAAAGCGCCAACCCCCTCGTGCGTACGTTTGTCCCAGCTCTCGGCCGCGTGCATCTGCTGGAAACCCGGGCCGAAGCCACCCGCCGCGCTTCGGTCCTGGTCACCCGGCTCAAGGCCTACCGCCAGCAGTACGGGCGCTACCCTGAATCGCTCGCGGTGTTCGGCGACCAGCAGTTCACCGTTGATCCGTTTGCTGACCGGGGCTTCGTGTACTTGCCGGCCGGGGACGACTTCGTGCTGTATTCGCTGGGCGGCAACGGGCGCGATGATGGCGGGGCGCACGACCCCGAGGCCGAGACCAACGATGTTCTCTTCTGGCCGCGGCCGGAATGAGCACCAGGTGCGACGGGGCAGGCGAAGCACGCGTCCGCGCCCTGAAACCCAAGGACCGCGAATGGGCGGTGGAGGTGTTGCGCGCCGCGTGGGGCGATACCAAGGTTGTGACGCGCGGATGCATCCACAACACCGCTGAGCTGCCCGGCCTTGTGGCCGTGCTGGACGGCGAGCAGAGCGGATTGATCACGTATCGGCTGGCCGAATCAGAGTGCGAAATCGTGACGTTGAACAGCATCCGCGAGGGACGCGGCGTTGGCACCGCGCTGCTCGCAGCGGTCCGCCAGGAGGCCGGCGCCCGGCTGTGCCGCCGCCTGTGGCTCATAACCACGAACGACAACCTGGCGGCCCTGCGGTTCTACCAGCGGCGGGGGTTCTGCCTGGCTGCGGTCTACCCCGGCGCCCTGGAGCACTCCCGGGCGTTGAAACCGGAGATTCCCGAGATGGGGCGGGAGGGCATCCCGCTGCGAGACGAGATCGAGTTGCATATGCTCCTGTGACCACGGCCGGTGCAGTGTGTTGACGCGGCGGTCGCGGGCCGGGTGGCCAGGAGGTGAGCGATCATGAAGTTCCAACGCACGTTCTCCGCGGCTCCGTGGGAAGCCGAGGTCGGCTACTGCCGGGCGCTGCGGGCCGGTGCGCACATCTACGTGACCGGCACCGCGCCGGTGGACGACGCCGGGGGCGTGTTTGCCCCAGGTGATGGGTACGGACAAGCCGGCCGGTGTCTGGCGCTTATCGAACGCGCGCTGCACGATCTGGGGGCGGCGCGCGCGCACATCGTGCGCACGCGCATGTTTGTCACTGACATCAGCCGCTGGCCGAGTACGGCCGGGCGCATCGCGAGTTCTTCGGCGACCAGCCCCCCGCGACGACAATGGTCGAAGTCAAAGCACTGATTGACCCCGCGATGCTGATCGAAATCGAGGCCGAGGCCGTGGCTCCGCCGCGCGAGTGAGCACGGATGTTCGGTTCCTGATTCCGCACCTGTCAAAGCGCGGGTCCAGCTCACACCCGCTTCGCGGCGATCTGGTATATTCGGCGACCCTCGTGTTGGTACTTGATCTCATAGTTGGTGGACACGCGCGCGGCCTCGACGCCGAACGCCGGGTCATCGAACGGCGTTTCGCGCAGCTCTGGATGGCTGCACAGCAGCGCGCGGATGGTCTCGAAATAGCCGGCATGGTCGGTCTGAACCGCGAAATGCCCGCCATGTTCGAGGCAAGCGGCTGCGGCGTCGACGAAGGGCTGCTGAAACAGGCGCCGCTTGAAGTGGCGTTTCTTGGGCCAGGGGTCGGGGTGATAAACGTGCAGCGCGCTCAGCGACGTGCGCGGACAGACCACGCGGATGAAATGGCTGGCGTCCAGGCGCAGCAGGCGCACGTTGGCGACCTGCCAGCGCTCCATACGATCGACGGCAAAGCGATAGTATTTATTGGCCCATTCGAGGCCGAAGAAGTTGCGCTCGGGACGGGCCCGTGCGCGGCGAAGCAGGAAGCCCGCCTTGCCGGAACCGATTTCGAGCTCGACCGGGTTGGTGTTGCCGAAAACGTGCCCCCAGTCGAAGTCTTCGAGTTCCGCCAGTTCGACAGCGATTTGTTGTCTGCACATCGAATCACAGTCTACGGGAAGCAGTGGGGATCCTGGCACGGGCATTAAAGTTGCACGCGGATCAATCCGATGAAAAATCTGTGAAGCTGCATCTTCGCATCGGTCAGTCACCACCATGTTAGGGAAGGAACTCTGTGCAGCAAGCGTTGAACAGCGTCGAAGAGCAACGTCGCGACGCACGCCGACCGGCGGCGTTTTCGTTTTGGTTCCGCAAGACGCACGACAGCCGACACAACAGCGCCTGGATGCTGAACACTTCTCTGGCGGGGGCGGCATTCCTGACCGTGGCCGGCGACGCACCGGAGGTGGGAGACCATCTGGCATTGGCCGCGATGCACTCCGCGAACCGGTTGGTTCGCGAGAAGACTCCCGCCTTGCCACCCTATGCGCGCGTTGTCCGCGTCGATGATTCGCAGGGGGCCACGCGGCGCGTGGCGGTGCAGTTCGAGTCTGATATTGACGCGCCCTTGTCCACGGAGATTGGCGTCGCGGGTTATCAATGGGCGCCGGTCTCGCCCGGAGTACCCACGCCGCCGCCATTGCCACGCCGAGACGAGGGTCGCTTCGTCTCACCGGTTGCCATATTCCGCTGAACAGCGGCCGTGGTTTGACAAACCGTTCATAGCAAGTCATTATGCGGGTTTCCCGTGCGGGGCAGGTGCTGCCGCCGCGACCGGGACGCTAATACTCCGTCCAAAGCAGGCGAGCCGCCGGGCACGGTGTTTCCGACACCGTTCCTACCCTACTTCGGAGACGCCCTCATGGGTCGCCTCTATGCTGACATAACGGAGACGATCGGGCACACGCCGCTGGTGCGACTTGATCGCTTGATTGAGAGTCCCGCCACCGTCTGCGCCAAGATCGAGTTCCGCAACCCGCTGGCCAGCGTCAAAGATCGCATTGGTGTCAACATGATCGCGGAGGCCCTGGCACAAGGCCAGGTCAAGCCCAATACGATGATCATTGAGCCAACCTCCGGCAATACCGGCATCGCGCTGGCCTTCGTCTGCGCGGCGAAGGGGTTGCGGCTGACGCTGACCATGCCGGAGAGCATGAGCCTGGAACGCCGGGCGCTGTTGCGTGCCTTGGGAGCCGCACTGGTGCTCACGCCGGCTGCCGAGGGCATGAAAGGGGCCATAGCACGGGCCGAGGAGTTGGCCGCAGCCATGCCGGACTCGTTCATCCCGCAGCAGTTTCGCAACCCGGCCAATCCGGACGTACATCGCCGTACCACCGCCGAGGAGATCTGGACCGATACCGACGGGCGGGCGGACGTTCTTGTCTCTGGCGTGGGGACCGGCGGGACCATCACGGGCGTGGGCGAGGCGCTCAAGGCGCGCAAGCCGACGTTTCGGTGCGTGGCGGTCGAGCCGAGCGAGTCACCCGTACTGACCCAGACGCTGGCCGGTCAGCCGTTGCGGCCCGGCCCCCACAAGATCCAGGGCATCGGGGCGGGTTTTGTGCCGGACGTGTTGAATCTCGAAGTGGTCGATGAGGTCGTGCAAGTGTCGAGCGACGAGGCGTTTACCTGGGCGCGCCGGGCCGCGCGCGAGGAGGGGATTCTCTGTGGCATCAGTTCGGGGGCGGCCCTATGCGCCGCCGCGCAGGTCGCACGCCGACCGGAGAGCAGCAACAAGCTGATCGTGGTGATTCTGCCCTCGTGCGGTGAGCGGTACCTGTCGACTCCCCTGTTTCAAGACACAACGTCATAAGGAAGGCGGAATGGCCAAGCAGAAAGCGACGAACATCACCTGGCACGAAGGGCACGTGGAGCGCGCCGATCGCGAGAAGCTCCTCAAGCAACGCGGCGTGACCATCTGGTTTACCGGGTTGAGCGGCTCCGGCAAGAGCACGGTGGCTTTCACCCTGGAGCACGCCCTGGTCGAGCGCGGGCACCTGTCCTATGTTCTTGACGGCGACAACATCCGCCATGGCTTGAACAAGAACCTTGGTTTCTCGCCCGAGGACCGAGAAGAAAACATCCGCCGCATCGGCGAAGTGACCAAGCTGTTTGCCGACGCCGGTCTGATCTCGCTGACCAGCTTCATCAGTCCGTACCGTGCGGATCGTGACCGCAACCGCGAGATCCACGACAAGGTTGGACTGCCGTTCATCGAGGTCTATGTAAAGGTCGCGCTTGAAGTATGTGAGCAACGCGACCCGAAAGGCCTGTACAAGAAGGCTCGCGCCGGCGAGATCCCCGAGTTCACCGGCATCTCGGCCCCGTACGAGGAGCCGCTCAACGCGGAGATCGTGCTCGATTCGGCCCGCCTATCGCCGCAGGAAGCCGCCGCCGAGATCCTCGAATACCTGACCGCGAAGCAACTGCTACCCGAGCTGTAGCGAGCCGTGCCCGGGCGGTTCATGGTGTCCCCCGCCGCGGGACGGGTGCGCGCTGTGTTGCGCGCCCTTGTGCGGCGTACGCCGCTGACGACAATGGGGCCTGCGCGGGCGGTTGCCGCGTCAGCCGCCGCCCGAGACACCCGACAAGGAGTATCGCATGAACGGAAAGTGGCTGGCAGGTTTGCTGGGTGGTGTGCTTGCCGGAGCGGTCGTCTTCTCGGTGACCAGCGCGTTGCTGGCACAGAATACCGGAATGCGCATCAGTGGGCAGGTGGCCTGCGTCGACGTCGTCAAGGCCTTCAACGAGTATCAACGGCAGAAGGACCTGAACGAAGAGATGAAGCAGTTGCAGCAGGAGTTGCAGCAAGAAGACGAGCAGCGCCGCCAGAAGATCGACGAGTTGCAGGCCACCGTTCAGGCCATGGACGAACAGGATCCGGCGTACGTGCAGCGCATGCAGGAGTGGTTCGAGCTACAGGTGGAGTACAAGACCTGGGGCGAGCTCAAGCAGGCGCATCTGACCCGTGAGGTTGGCCTGTGGTCGGGGAAAATGTACCAGGAGATCGTGCAGGCGACGGCAGCCATCGCCCAGAACGACGGCTACACGCTGGTGCTCTACCGGGATGAGTTCCAGTTGGTGGCTGATCCGCAAGCGGTCCAGGAGCAGATTCGCATGCGGAAACTGCTCTATGCCCATCCGTCGCTCGACATTACGCAGGCCGTCCTGGACAAGCTCAACGCCGACTACCGGGCGCAGGCACAGCAGAAGATGCTCCGTATCCCGTGAGAAGCGGACGCGGCAGATGTCCCAAGAGCGAACACTGACGGTAGCCGAACTGGCCCGCTGTGTGGAGGGCGTAGTCGAGGGCGACGGCACGCGCATCATCCGGACACTCGCCCCGCTCGGGCAGGCCGGTGCGGACGCGGTCTCCTGGCTGGGCAACCCGTCCTACCTGCCGCGCCTGGCTGAGTCCCGGGCCGGTGCCGTGATCGTCCCGGCGGAGTGCGTGGCGCCGCCCGGTCGGACGGTGATCCGGGTGGACGATCCGGACTTGGCGATGTGTGCTGCGCTGGCGGCGCTGGCGCCGCCGCCGGACACGGTACCGGAGGGGGTGGATCCGACCGCGGTGTTGTCGGCGGGTGTGGAAGTTGCCCCCGGGGCGGCGGTCGGGGCGCACGTGTATCTGGGGCCGCAGGCCCGCGTCGGTGCGGGCACTATGCTGTATCCGGGTGTGTATGTCGGCGCGCATGTGGCCATCGGGCGCGGTTGCGTGCTGTGGCCCAACGTCGTCGTGCGCGAATACGCGACCATCGGCGACCGGGTCATCATTCACCCGAACGTCACGCTCGGGGCCGACGGTTTTGGGTACCTGCAGCGCGCCGGGAGGCACGTCAAGATTCCGCAGATCGGGCGCGTCGTCATTGAGGATGACGTCGAAATCGGCGCCAATAGCGCCGTCGACCGGGCGCGCAGCGGTGTTACGCGCATCCGCCGCGGTACGAAGATTGATAACCTGGTGCAAGTGGGCCACAATGTTGAGGTTGGCGAAGATTGCCTGATCGTCGCGCAGAGCTGCATGGGCGGATCCGCCGAGCTGGGGCAGCACGTCGTCCTGGCCGTACAGGCGGGCGTGTCCGACCACGTGCGCCTGGGCGACGGCGTGCAGGTCGCGGCTCAGTCCGCCGTGATGCGAGATTTCTCCGCCGGGCGCGTCTTGCGCGGGACGCCGGCGACGGACCACACGGCCTTCGCGCGGCAGCAGATTGGCCTGCGCAGGCTGCCGAAGTTGATCGAGCAGATGCGCGCATTGGCCAGACGGGTCGAAGAGCTTGAGTCGGCAACAGACGATACAGAACGAGGTTGAGCTGGCGGGCCGAGGCCTGTTCACCGGCCTGCCCGTGACGGTGCGCTTCAAGCCCGCCGCCGCGGGGAGCGGCATCACGTTCGTGCGCAGCGATCAGCCCAGGCCGGTGCGCATCACAGCCCGCATCGAGAACCTGACCAAACGGGCACGCCGCACGGCACTGCGCAACGGGACGGTCGCGATCGAGACGGTGGAGCACTGTCTGGCGGCGCTGGGGGGGATGTCGATCGACAACGTCGAGATCGAGTTGGACAACGCCGAATTGCCGGCCAGCGACGGCAGTGCTCAACCGTTCGTCGAGCTGCTCGAAGCGGCGGGCATCGTCGAGCAGGAAGCCGAGCGGTATTGCCTCAAGGTCCGCCAGCCGATTCGCGTCAGCGACGGGGACGCCGAACTTGTGGCCTGGCCGGGCGATGGTGATCGACTGGATCTGATCTACGAGCTGGACTACGGTGCCGACGGGCCGCTGGCCCGCCAGGTATACGCCTTTTCTTGCGAGCGCGAGCGGTTCGTGCGGGAGATTGCGCCTTCGCGGACCTTCGTGCTGGATGAGGAAGCCCGCCGCTTGCAGGCCGCCGGTCTGGGGCGGCACCTGACCTACGACGATGTGTTGGTAGTGGGTCCGGCGGGTCCGATCGAGAACGAGTTCCGCTTTCCGGACGAGTGCGTACGGCACAAGATCCTGGACCTGGTGGGCGACTTGGCGCTGTTGGGCTGCCGCATTGCCGGCCGCGTCTACGCCCGCAAGTCGGGCCACAACCTCAACCACGAATTGGTGCGTCGCCTGCATGACATGCGCATCGCCGAGCAGTTCGAGCACCGTCTCGGCTTGGCCCCCCGGCTCGACATACGCACTGTGCAGCGTGTTCTGCCGCACCGTTATCCGATGTTGCTGGTCGATCGCGTGCTCGAACTCGAAGGCGACCGGCGCGCGATCGGTGTCAAGAACGTTACGATCAACGAGCCCTTCTTTCAGGGCCACTACCCGCGGCAGCCCATTATGCCGGGGGTGCTGATCATCGAGGCGATGGCCCAACTTGGCGGAATCCTCCTGTCGCAGACGCTCGAGCACACGGGTAAGGTCGCGGTGCTGCTCAGTCTGGACAAGGCCAAGTTTCGCCGTCCGGTCGTGCCTGGCGACCAGTTGATACTGGAAGCCCAGGCGGTGCGCGTCAAATCGCAGACCGGTCAGGTATTCTGTCGGGCGCGGGTATGCGGCGAGCAAGTCGCCGAAGCGTCGATTCGGTTCATGCTGGTGGATGCCGACCCAAGCTGAGCACTGAACGAATGAGCGAAATTCACCCGTTAGCGTTTGTGGACCCGAGAGCCGAGCTGGCCGACGACGTGCGCATCGGGCCATTTTGCCAGGTTGGGCGCGACGTCATGCTTGGACCAGGTTGCGTGCTCCACGGCCAGATCACAATCCTGGGGCCGAGCCAGATCGGCGCGCGCAACGTCTTCCATCAGGGCTGTGTCATCGGCGCGGCGCCCCAGGACCTCAAGTACAAGGGCGGGCCCACGCGCCTGGTAGTCGGGGATGACAACATCTTCCGCGAGCAGGTCACCGTGCATCGCGGCACCGAGGTCGATCGCCAGAGCAACGGGACCACCTGCGTCGGCAATCACAACCTGTTCATGGTGGGGGTGCACATCGCGCACGACACGGTTGTGCACAACCACGTGATCCTGGCCAACGCCGTCCAGGTGGCCGGGCACGTCAGCATCGAGGATTACGTCAATGTGGGGGGGGCCAGCGCCATGCACCACTTCGTTACCGTGGGGCGCAACGCGTTCGTGGCGGGTATGACGCGCATCACCCACGATGTGCCGCCCTACGTGAAGGTGCTGGGCTACGATGCGGCGGTCCGTGGCGTGAACGTCGAGGGCATGCGCCGTTGGCATATCGCCGACGAGTCGATCGACGCCGTGAAGGAAGCATTTCGTCTGCTATACGCGCGGCGCACGGAGCGGTCGCCGGGTCAAACCCTGGCAGCCCTGCGGGAGATCGAGCGGGACGGCTTGTTGGACGATCAGCACGTGCGTTACCTGGTCGAGTTTCTGCGGCGCAAGCTGGAGATCGGCGTGTTCGGCCGCGTACGCGAGCGCTATCGTGGCGACGTTCCGGAGGATCGCGCGGGGTTCTACCGCGCTGGAGAGAAGGAGCCAGCCTGATGAACGACGCTCTGCCCGTGGCGGTTATTGGCGCCGGCCATATGGGCCGGCACCACGTGCGGGTCTATTCCGAGATGGCCGCGGCCCGGCTGGTGGCGGTCATCGATACGGATATCGACCGGGCGCGCGCCCTGGCCGAGCCCCTGAATGTGGCTTACGCCGACCGCCTGACCCCCGAACTGGGCGACGTGGCGGCGGTCACCGTGGCGGTGCCAACGGTCAGGCACCTCGAGGTGGCCCGCCCACTGCTGGAGCGCGGCATAGGTGTGCTGGTCGAGAAGCCGCTCGCGTCAAACGTGGCCGACGCCGAGGAGATCGCGGTCCTGGCCGAGCGGCACAAGGCCGTCGTCCAGGTGGGGCACACCGAGCGTTTCAACCCGGCGGTGCGCGCCGTGGAACGGCTGAGGTTGCAGCCCAAGTTCGTCGAGACCCACCGCATCAGCCCCTTCACGTTTCGATCGGCCGATGTTGGTGTGGTTTTCGACATGATGATCCACGACATCGACATCATGCTGCACCTGGTGCGCGACGAGGTCGAACGCGTCGACGCGGTGGGCGTAAACGTGCTCGGCCCACACGAGGATATCGCCAATGCACGCGTGCAGTGCCGCGGGGGAGCGGTAGCCAACCTGACCGCGTCGCGGCTGGCCCTTAAGACCGAGCGCAAGCTGCGCGTCTTCTGCGAGCACGCCTACGTCTCGCTCGACTATCAGCAAAAAGGCGGTATCGCCATCACGCTCGACAAGAACCTCGACATCCTAAAGCTGGCCCGCGAGCGCAACATCGAGGACCTGTCACAACTGGCGGGGCAGGATTTCGGCAAGCTGGTCCGCGTGGAGCCGCTGGTCATCGAGGCCAAAGATGCCCTTCAGGATGAGCTCGAGACCTTCCTGGATTGCGTGCGCAACCGAAAGCGCCCACCCGTCAGCGCCAGCGATGGCGTGGCGGCCGTGCGACTGGCCGCGATGATCGTGGATTCCCTGAGCAGCCACTGCTGGGACGGCGATGCCAGCGGCCGCATTGGCCTCTCGGCGGATATCGTCGGGCGCATGGCTGAGACCCGCTGAACGAGCACTTCCGCACGCTTCGCGTTAGGACCACAGTAAGCGTCCGGTGAACCCCGTCTTCGAATCGGCGGCGTCTTGATGCACCATGGCTTCGCGAGAGGAGACCTGGCGTTGAAAGGAAACGGGGCGATCGTGGGGTGGGGAGACAACACGTACTGGCAATGCGACATTCCAGTCCCCAATGCAGATTTCGTGGCCGTCGCCGGGGGCAACTGGCACAGCCTGGGGCTGAATGAAGGTCGATGGCTCGATCGTGGCTTGGGGCTCAAAGAGGTTGGGGGATCGGTTCTAGTAACAGCAAGCTGCTATTGATATACTGGTGCGTGAGGCTGGACACCCACTGTAGGTGCCCAATGCGTTGGCTTGGGAGAGGTGTGGTTAGAGGGGAACCGCGTCTGCCGTAACGAAAGGAGAGTCCGGGATGGAATTTCCGATGTATCGCAAGAGTGGACAGGCCGTGTTTGGGCTCACAGCACTGCTGGTCGTCGTTGCCTGCGCGCTCGCACCACCCGCCTTTGGGCAGCTCGCGGGAGCCGGCGACGCGGCCATAACGGCGGACTATTCGTTCGACCGTCCGGAAGTTGTGGAAGTCATGCTCGGGGGGACACGCTATCATCGCGTGAGCATGCCAAACTGCCCTAATGGTGGAGATATCGGACAGCCGGCACTGCCCGCGATGGGGGCGCGAATCCTCCTGCCATTCGGTGCCGCAGTTTCATCGATTGAGGTTGTACCCGGCGAGCGGGTTCTGCTTGGTAGCGGTTTCTTCGTCGAGCCGGTGGGGTACCCCGTGAAGCTGTCGGACGGTCGCGAGGCGGTCAAACCACTGACGCCGGACATGCTCATCTACGGCTCTGACGAGGCCTTTCCGCAGACACGCTTCGTGGACGTCGGGACGTTCGGTTTCCGCGGGTACCAGATATTGACGCTGAGGCTTCAGCCGGTGGAGTACGTTCCGAGCACCGGCGAGCTGTATTACTACCCGCAGTTGACGGTCGTCGTGAACACTGTCGATACGGGCGAGGTCTCCGCACTGTTCCGCGGATTGCCGAAGGACGTCGCGGAGGTTGTCGGCAAGGTCGATAACCCAGAGGTAGCCAACACGTACACGAAGCCGGGCCCGCTCGGCGGACGCGGCTACGACCTGCTGATCCTGACGACCTCTGCGCTTAGCAGCTCGTTTCAGCCGCTCAAGTCGTACCACGATGCTAACGGCATCATGACCGAGATTCACACTACTGCCGACGTGGGCAGCACCGATCCGGACGACATTCGGGCTTACATCACGACGGCCTACCAGAGCGATGGGATCGGGTATGTGATCATCGGCGCCGACGATGACATCATCCCGGCCAAGAACCTGTACGTTCAGGCCTGGGCCGGCGGCGACGTCGAGACCGCTATGCCGGGTGACATCTACTTCGGTTGTCTGGACGGCACCTGGAACTATGACGGCGATTCCTACTGGGGCGAGCCCACGGACGGCGACGGCGGCGGCGACGTCGACCTGGTTGCCGAGGTCTACGTGGGCCGGGCCGCGGTCGGAAACACGACCGAGGCCACGCGTTTCGTCGACAAGGTTCTGTGGTATCTGGGCGGCGGGCATTCCCGGCCGGAGAAGGTCTTGATGGTCGGTGAATACCTCGGCTTCGGCGGAGTCTCGGACTACGCCGGCAACATGATGGATCAGATAATCGACGGCTCGAGCGCCGATGGATACACAACCGTCGGTATTCCCTCCGGTATCTACGACATCGACACGCTGTACGAGCGCGACGGATCCTGGTCGCAATCGGACCTGGTCACGCGCATCAACGCCGGCCTGCACGTGATCAACCATCTTGGGCACGGTAGCCCGGATTACGCGATGAAGCTGTACGACAGCGACATCATCGCCGACCTGACGAACGACGATCTTTGCTTCGTTTACTCGCAGACCTGCCTGGCTGGGCATTTCGATGGGACGGATTGCTGGGCCGAGTACATGAACATCAAGACGGACAACGGCGGCTTCGGCGTGGTGATGAACGCGCGTTATGGCTGGGGATCGAGCTATAGCACCGACGGGCCTTCGCAGCGGTTTGACCGCGAGTTTTGGGACGCCGTGTTCGGCGAAGGCTTGCAGCAGCTTGGCCCAGCGAACCACGATTCCAAAGAGGACAATATCTACCGCATCAGCGACTCCTGCATGCGCTGGTGCACATACGAGCTGAACCTGTTCGGTGATCCGACCGTGCGAATTCAGGGCGTTGAATTGCCGCTGCAAATCAGCTTCCCCGCTGGCCTGCCGACGGTGCTGACTCCAGGTGAAGACACGGATATCTCGGTTCAGATCGACCCGGGCGACGAGGCGTACGTATCCGGCTCGGGCACGCTGCACTACCGCTACGACGGCGGGACCTACCTCACTTCGGCGTTGACGCACGTCGGCGGCTACCTCTATCAGGCCACGCTGCCGCCGGCGGACTGCGACGATACCCCCGAGTTCTTCTTCAGCGCTGAGGGTACCGTGAGCGGTGTCGTGTACGAGCCCGCCGGCGCGCCCGGGAGCACTTACACAGCCGACGTTGGCGAGTTGGTGGTTATCTTCGAGGACGCTTTTGAGTCCGACCAGGGCTGGACCGTCTACGCGGGTGCGGATACCGGCAACTGGGAGCGGGCCGATCCGCAGGAGGTCGACTCCGGTGGCACGATCACGCAGCCGGGCGACGACCACACCGCGAGCGGCACGCTGTGCTACGTTACTGGCCCACTGGCCGGCTCGGGTGCGGGCTCCTACGACGTGGACGGAGGTCCGAGTCGTCTGACGTCGCCGGTCTTTGACCTCGAAGATACGGATGCTGTTGTGAGCTACTGGCGCTGGTATCACATCAGTACGGTGTTGGACGACGAGTTGCTCGTACAGGTGTCGAACGGTGGGAGCTGGGTCACGGTGGAGTCGATCACCAATCGCGAGACATGGACATACGCCGAGTGGAGCGTGAGCGACTACGTGACGCCGACGGCGACGGTGCAGGTGCGTTTCGTCGTGGACGACAGCCCGAACAACTCGCTGGTCGAGGCCTTGATTGACGACTTCAAAGTCGAGGTGCTCACCTGCACGCCGCAGAACGAGGTCGGTGACCTGAACTGCGACGGGGCCATCAACGGGTTCGACATTGACCCCTTTGTATTGGTGATCGGCAGCGAACCGCCCTACACGGATTACTACAGCCAGTATCCCGACTGTGACCACATGCTGGCCGACACCAACGGTGACGGTGTGGTTAACGGGTTCGATATTGACGCGTTCGTGGCCTTGCTCGGCGGTTAGAGGCCCCTGTCCCTACTGAAGTTCCATCCGCGCCCGTCGCGGTGGAACCCGCTGGGCCAGCCCACCAGGTGGGTCGGCCCAGCGGGCCGCAGAGCGATGACCTTGCCCCCAAGAACGAGTCCAGGCGGCGTGTTAGTTCGACTTTCGCACTTATGCGGCCTGTTGGACCGCACGGCATAAGGTTTTCATGGTGTTTCGTGAACCCTGGCCCTGCAAGCCCAGTGACAAAACCTGTTCGCGGACGCTCTCACACCGCAACGTGTTGAGCATGTCTGCAAACGACGCACAACATTTGCTGCGGTACCACAGCCGATTGGGCCGCTGGTAGTGGCGCTGACCTTCGGCAG
>JAHJAR010000266.1 GCA_018814045.1 Planctomycetota bacterium
CTGCTCGCGGCGGACCGCCGAACGCATCGCGGCGCAATTGACGTTAACCCAGCAGCGCAACGCGGCCGCGGCTCGCAGCCATCGCCAGCGAACGCTGCGGCGATTACGGGCAATCGGAATACGACTAGGCGACCTACGCATCTGTCAGTGGCCAAGGAAGTAGCGTTGTAGTATTAGTGTGTTCGCCGAATCTTGATGTTGCGGAACCATACCCGGTCGCCATGGTCCTGCAAGGCGATGCGGCCGGTCTTCAGCCGACCATACTTCGGCATCTGCGCGAACTTGCTGGCGGCGACACGTTTCTCCCACTCGTCACTGTACTGCTCGTACTCGGCGGTTTTGACGCCGTTGAGCCAGAATTCGACGTGGTCCCCGTTTACCAGCATGCGGGCTTCGTTGAAGAAACCAACCGGACGCGTCGGGTCGCGCGGCGGAGCGTAGAGGGCGTAGGCTGAACCCGCCGAGGTCAGCGGGTTGCGGCCGTCGGCATGCTCGGCGTTGTCCAGCACTTGCATCTCCGGGCCGGTGCGCCAGACGTAGTCGTCGCCGTCGCCGACGTGATAGAAGATACCGCTGTTTCCGCCGGCACAGATGCGCCAGTCGAGCTTGAGCTCGAAGTTGTCGAACTGCTCTGTGGTGACGATGTCGCCGCCGGAGCCGGTCAGAACGATGCAGCCGTCAATCACCCGCCAGCTATCGGGGACCCGGTCACTGCCGTAGCCGATCCAGCCCGTGGTCGTCTTGCCGTCGAAGAGCAGCTCCCAGCCGGCGGCGCGCTCCTCGTCGGTCAGGAAGTTCTGCGGCTCCGGCTGCGGCGGTGCGAGGACCTTACCGGGGCAGCTCTTGGGGATTGCGTTCAGCGTGTACCAGGCCTCGGTGCTCCACGGCAGCTCGCCATCCTCGGACACGCAGGGCGGCAGGAGGCGAATGTAGACCACGTCCGAGGTCTTGAGGTTCTCGATTTCGAGGAAGACGCGTTTGCGGTCCGCTGAAACGCTGGCCGATTTGACCGGATAGCGTACGCCGTCGCGCGTGGGCGGAGAGGCTCCGTCGGCCGCAATGCCATCCGAGCCCGAAGCGCCAGCGAGGGTTTCGCGTTCGGCTGCTCGTTGGCCTGTCGTGGCGGAAACCCTCGCTTGCGCTTCGGGCTCGGCTTCTTGTCCTCCGTCGCTTCGTCGCTCCGTCGCTTCGTCGCTGCTTAGCCGGAATGGCCACTGCTCGATGTAATACGAATCGGCTTCCCAGCCACAGCGCGGATCGAGCGGCTTGGTGAACTCGATCTCGAAGCCGTTGGTCAGGGCCCGCACGGCAAGGATCTCGAACACGCTGCGATCGTTCGGGCGTACGAAGCACATCGCACGCCCGTTCGGAAACTCATCCGCCCGATCCACCAGGAGATTAACCACGAATGCCTGCGGAATTGCACCATCCACCCGAGTGATCGGTCCCGGGAGTCCAGCGGCGAACCGCATCACGCAGCCCTGGTAGGTCTTGCCGGTCTTCTCCGGGACGACGCGGTACAGTTCGTGACCACCATCGGCACCGACTACCAACGGAATCAGGCAGACGTCGCCGGCCATGTCTGCCGCACTGAGACCGCGCGTGCCAAGCACGTGATTCGGGTCCGCCAGGCGGGCATGGCTCACTCGCGCGGAAGAGCCACATTCCGGCA
Source organism: Planctomycetota bacterium (assembly GCA_018814045.1). Taxonomy (GTDB): domain Bacteria; phylum Planctomycetota; class Phycisphaerae; order UBA1845; family Fen-1342; genus JAHJAR01. The sequence continues at coordinate 1,673 of JAHJAR010000266.1, forward strand.
GGAAGATGATCGAGCGCTCGTCATTCGACGGAACCGACGTCCGCACCTCCAACTCTGTGCATTCCGCGGGTGCTTGCATCCCATACATTGCTGAAGCCAGCACGGTCTGATCGAAGCCCGCGTGCATCCCGGCCACCGGTGTTCCATCTCCCGGCCTGCCCCGGCGGAGCGGCGGGACGATACGCTTCCTGCCTGGTGCCGTTTTGGTCGCCGCACCCGCCGCGTGCGACAGTAACTCGGCCGGAATCGGCTGGAACTCGCTCTCCACCCCCGGCTCCGCGAACCGCCACATAAGCTCGAGTACCTCGTCGCCGCCGTTGTCAAAATGCAGAACTCGCAATGCCTGTTTCCCCACGCCCAACTGGGTTGTGCCGTCCTTCGGCGTCGCCCCGTGCCAGCCGTCGTGGTCGACGACCAGCCTCCCCGCGATCCATAGCTTCGAGCCGTCGTCGCTGATCAGCCGGAAGGCGTATTCGCCAGGCTGCTCAATGTTCAGAAACCCGACTACCTCCGTGATGAAGAGATCCTTGAGCGGTTCGAAGTCGCCGCGGTGCGTCAGGAGGTCAACCGTCGGCAGCACTTTTGCGGCGTTCGGCAACTCGCCGCGTGCGATCTCCGGCAGCCAGTGCATACCCGCGCCGATGTCGTATAGCCGCACCAGCACGCCCGCTTCGCGGTCGGTTTGCACATTCTGCGCCACCGCCGACGCCGGAACAATCAGGAACGCCAGCACCGCGACTGCGTATCTGGTAAACATGATTCTGCTCTCCCTCAAACCGTGTCAGACGGTCACATGTACAATGCTTGGGTGCCCCGTGGCTTCAGCCGTGGGGGACGCGTATCGAGTTCCCATGCGCCTCACCGACCGCCGTAGCGGTGGGCCACCCGTCCTACTCTGTGGCGAAAAGCAAGTCGTTCAGATTCCCGCCGTCAGGCGCCTTCACCCCGCAACAAAAGCCCCAGTCTCCGTCGCCCTGCGTTATCTTTAGAAGCAGGGTATTCCAGCCCTGGCGCAACGTGATGGGGACCTTGTCTTCCGCGACGGTCAACCCGCGCGCGGTATCGTTGGCGTGCACGACTTCGCCATTGAGCCAGACTTTTACGCCGTCGTCGGTACCGATCTCGAGCCGGGCCGCCTGTTCGGCTTCGGCCCAGATACTGGTCTTCGCATAAGCGCAGCGGCTCTGCCCGCCGAAGACCGCCGCGAGGTTGAAGCGCCACGGCTGCGTGGGCGTGTTGATCGTCAACGGCTGCCACTCCACCGGGCCGTCCGTCTCGGGCGGGAAATCGCGCTCGAATAGCTTGCTGCTCGCCAAGCCATCCTCGAAGTATGGGCCGGCGACCAGCCAGTCAACGCAGTAACCGCGATAGCGCTCGATGAACTGGCGTGTTTCGTCCACCTGCCGCATGACTGCTTCACCAGCCTCCAGCGCTGCCACCTTATCAACGGCCGCCAGTGACGCTTCCGGTTCGCTAGCGCTGAGGCTGCGCGCGATCGTAAGCGTGGCGATGGCCGCTTCGGCTCGCAACGAATCATCCGCCAGGAACGACTCGGCCATCCGCAGGGCGTCGAGGTGCATCACATCCGCCACGCCACTGAGCACCAGCTTCTTCTCGTCCACACGCTCCGCCAGGCCTAGGGCGGTGCGGAGCAATTCCAGAGTCTCAGCCGGCCCACGTTCACTCGGCAGTCGCACCAGGCGGACGTAAGCCCATACGGCGAGCACGCGGTGCGGTTGCTCCGTACTGTTCTTCGCGATGTCGAGTAGATCTTCGAGGGCGGCCGTGTCCGGCCACTGCGCGAGCGCTCGCACCGCTGCGTCCACCACCACGGCATCGGTGTCGGCCCGCGCCGCCCGGATCGCATCCAAGGCCGCCCTGCCGCCCAGCCGGCCTAGCACGCGAATCAACGCTGCCTTGGCTGACCCGCTTGCCGTCGGGACCTTGGCCAACACTGGTGTTGCAGGTTGCTCCGGCTCCGACACGCGTCCGGCGACGACGACGACCGCGTCCTCACACGCCATCTGCGCGGTTTCGCCGCGTTCGGTCATCAGGCGATCCAGCAGCTTGGGCAGATCGTCCGCCCGGGCGAGATCGGCGAGGACATCGAACGCTGCGGCGCGGACCGCTTCGTCCGCGTCCGTTGCTGCATTGAATAGCGCCGCGAGCGCCTCGCGTGCATGGCGCGCGCCTAGAGCGCGGACCAGCACGGCCCGCTCCGCTGCGGCACTCTTCTTCATCGCCTTCAGAATCGCCGCGTTCACTCGCTTTCCGCGCAGTTTCGCCAAACTCGCCCGGGCAGCGACCGCCTCGGCTTCTTGCGCCGACGCTGCCAGGCTGGCCAGCGTCGTTACCGTCGCCGCATCACCCAGCCGTCCCAGCGCCCAAATCGCGGCGACACGGACGGCCTCGTCTTCGCTGTCCAAAGCTCGCAGGACGACAGGACGCGCAGCCACGTCGTCACGTTCGGCCAACCCGGCCAGCAGTTGTGCCTGCACCGTCGGCGGCGTGCTCGCCAACCCGTCCGCCAGTGCACGCGTCACCTTCTTGCCGGGGATGTCAAGCGCGAAGCGCGCGGCGTAGCTGCACAGCTCCTCGTCTTCGCCGTTCATCAGCTCGAAGAGCAGAGGCAGGGCTTTGTCACGTTTCGCCTGAGCCAGCCCGCGCAGGGCAGCGACGTGGATCGGCCGGGCCACGCTCGACAAGTACACATCTTCATAGATATTCGCCGCGTCGCGCGACTTACCGACCGCCAGCAGCCGGTCAGCGTAGCGCACCAGCACGTCCGCAGCATGGTCGCGCAGCGGCGAAGCGTCATTCCGCCAAGCCGCATAGAGCGCATCCGTCGCTTCCGGCCCGCCGATATCACCGAGCGCGGAGAGGGCCGCCCGCTGCACAGACGCATCGCGCCCATCGAGCTGTTCGACCAGAATGCCAACGCTGGCCTGCTCACGCCGTGCTGCGAGGGCATTGATGATTGCCACCTGCCAGGCGGCTTGTTCAGTCTGTATCAACGCGCCACGCAAGGCGCCGCCGGCCATTGGGGCCGGGTTGTTTTGCAGGCAGCGCCGCGCCAGTTCGCGAACGCGCGGCTCCGCATCGTTCAGCAGTTCCACCAGGCCTTCGACCGACTCGACACCGCTGATGCGTTCGAGCTGCCGCAGCAGCCACACACGCGCCGCCAGCGGCGTCTCCGGCCCCAATCGATCCAGCGTAACTCGGCACAGCGCCGCGCGGTCCGCTCCAGCTCCCGGCCGACTGGCTTCGAAGCAGATCTGCTCGAACTCCAGTTGCGACTCTTTGCGCTCGAGGAGGTTCGGGTGCCCGATTCCAGGCAACAACGCGTCCAGCCCCGCCGCATACGTGGCCTCCAAACCGGCGTCGCGCGCTTCAGGTTTGGCATGTCGGCCCGGCGTCGCGCAACCCCAGCCGAGCCCCAGCAACAGCGCCGCAGTCACGAATACACTCATGCGCTTCATGGGTCGCTCCAATCTCATACCCGCCAGGGGGCGCGTTTCGGTCGATCGAGCCAGCGCGCCGCCGCTTCGTCGCCTATGATCTCGCGTTTCTTCGGATCCCACTTAATTCGCCGCCCGGTCCAGAAGGCGATGTTCGCCAAGTGGCAGACCGTCACGGAACTGGCCCCGATCGCCACGTCGCAGATCGGGCGCTGGCGCGAGCGGATGCAGTTGAGCCAATCGACCTGGTGACCGGGGCTCTTGTACAGGTGCACGTCTTTTGGCCCCAGCGGCTCGGTGCCGATTTCCTCCGGCCAGGTCTTGAAGTAGCCGCGGTTGACTTCGATCTTGCCGTCACTACCGGTGAAGAGAATTCCGTTCGCCCCGCCGTGAATCATGGTCACGCCGTTGGCGTACTTGAACCGCAGTGTCTGCTCCTCTTCCGGTTTGGGGCTTGCGCCGATCTCGGGCATCTCCGGCGGCGGGATGAGCTCCACCGGGCCGGTGCCGTCCATGCCCATGCCCCACTGGGCGATGTCGTAATGGTGGGCACCCCAGTCGGTGGTCATGCCGCCGGAATATTCGCGAATGTGTCGCCAGCCGCCGCCGTAATCGCCGCTGCACCGTTCGACGTTGTAGGGCTGGTAGGGTGCCGGACCGAGCCAACGCTCCCAGTCAAACCCTTCTCGAATGGGCTCTTCTGGCAGGCACTTCTCGCGTGATGGCCCGCCGATGCCGACGTTGACCGTGCGCAGCTTGCCGATACGGCCGCTACGGACCAATTCGCAGGCCAGGCGGAAGTTGCCGGAGCTGCGCTGCTGGCTGCCGGTCTGAAAGACCGTGCCGTAGCGCCGGGCCGCCTTCACCATCTCCTCCGCCTCGCGGATGGTCAGCGTGAGCGGCTTCTCGCAGTAAACGTCCTTGCCGGCTCGGCAGGCCGAGGTCGCAATGATCGTGTGCCAGTGGTCGGGCACGGCGATCAGCACCGCGTCGATATCGTCGCGCGCCAGCAATCGCTCGAACTCGTTGTACGTCTCGCAACCCTTGAACCTACCGTCGGCCCGCTCGGCCGCGTATTGCTCCTCGACCCGCTGGCGGGCGTTCTCGCGCTTGACGGCATCCACGTCGCAGATCGCAAGAATCTGCACGTCCTTGTTACCGAGAAAGCCGTGCAAGTGCCCCCCGCCCATGTTGCCCACGCCGATGAAACCCAGCGTGATGCGCTCGCTCGGCGCGGCCCGGGCCCCGCGGCCCCAGGCAGTCGCTGAGACAATGTAAGGGGCCGCCAGCGTCGCGGCCGCCCGCCGCAGGAATCGCCGCCGCGTGATATCGTTTGGCTTTGACATGCTCTGCTCTCTCCACGGGCAGTAGAGGTACCGGTATTGCGGCACGCAACGTCCGCAGTGCATACGATAACGCTCCCCCCCTCTCCTAGAAACCACGCCAGCGGGCTTCTACGCCGATTGCCTCCCCGCCCCCTGCCGTTGACCGCGGGCCGCTGCACTCGTACCGTACGGGACAGTCAAACCCCGAACCGATCGTTTACGTGGATTGAGAGGGTCACGATTATGGATCGACGCACTTTCCTGGCAACCGGCTTGGCTGGCGCCGCGTCAGTAAGCCTGACGTCCAACGCCCGCGCTGCGCAGCCTCAGATGACACCGGCCGCAGAGCGCAAGTCGTTCAAGCTCAAGTACGCGCCGCACTTCGGCATGTTCAAGCACCACGCCGGTGAGGACCTCGTCGACCAGCTCAAGTTCGCCGCCGACGCGGGCTTCACGGCCTGGGAAGACAATGGCATGAAGGGCCGTTCCCCGGAGGACCAGGAGCGCATCGCCAAAGCGATGCAGCAACTGGGCATGAGCATGGGCATCTTCGTCGCGAACACGATCGGCTGGAGCGACCCGACGCTCACCACCGGCAAGCAGGAGCACCTCGACCAATTCGTCAGCGATTGCCGAGAGTCGGTCGAGGTCGCCAAACGCCTCAGCGCCAAGTGGATGACGGTCGTCCCGGGCACGGTCTCACCGCGGCTCGACATGGGCTATCAGACTACCAACGTGGTCGAAGCCCTCCGCCGCGGCGCCGAGATTTTCGAGCCCCACGGGCTGGTGATGGTGCTGGAGTCGCTCAACTTCCGCGACCACCCCAACCTGTTCCTGACCAAGATCTCGCAGGCGTACGAGGTCTGCCGGGCCGTGAACAGCCCCGCCTGCAAGATCCTCGACGATCTTTACCACCAACAGGTCAGCGAGGGCAACCTGATCCCCAACATCGATCAGGCCTGGAGCGAGATCGGGTATTTCCAGATCGGCGACAACCCCGGCCGGCGTGAGCCAACCACGGGCGAGATCAACTACCGCAATGTGTTTCGCCACATCCACTCCAAGGGCTTCGACGGTATCATGGGCATGGAACACGGCCTGTCGAAAGCGGGCAAGGAAGGCGAGCAGGCCTTGATCGACGCCTACGTCGCCTGTGACGACTTCTGATCCCACCGGCCGACGAGCGCGGGATTCGTAGCATTCACCACACAGGTCAGTTTTTCGCGGAGAAGCAGACAATGAGAACACGCAGGAGCCACGCACACCGCCCGGCCAGCAAACGCCTCTCGCGCCGGGATTTCCTCAAGACCTCGGCCGCCGTTTCCGCCGTCACCCTGGCCGCCGGGTGCGCATCCACCCCCAAACGCCAGACCGGCCCCGTCATTCTCAAACCCGGCGCCAAACTGGACAAGCTCCGCGTCGGCGTCATCGGCTGTGGCGGACGCGGTACCGGTGCCGCCATCAACTGCGTCGAATCGTCGCCCAACGTCGAAATCGTCGCCATGGGCGATCTGTTCCAGGATCGCCTCGACTCCTCGCGCCAGCGCCTGAGCGAACTGGGCGCCCCCTTCAAAGTCACCGATGACACCTGCTTCGTCGGTTTCGATGCCTACAAGGGCGTGCTCGACTGCGATATCGACCTGGTCGTCACCGCCCCGCCGCCGCATTTCCGGCCGCTGCACCTGGCCGCCATCGTCGCGGCCGGCAAGCACGTCTTCATGGAGAAGCCCGTCGCTGTTGATCCCGTGGGCGTGCGCTCGATCATCGCGTCGTCAGAGCTGGCCAAGAAGAAGGGGCTGGCCATCGTGGCCGGCACACAGCGCCGCCATCAGCCTAGCTACCTGGAGGTGATGAAGCGGGTTCATGACGGCGCCATCGGCGACGTCGTCGCCGCCCAGTGCTACTGGAACCAGGGCGAATTGTGGGTGCACGAGCGCCAACCCGACTACTCCGATATGGAGTGGCAATGCCGCAACTGGCTCTACTTCGACTGGCTCTCCGGCGACCACATCGTCGAGCAACACATCCACAACCTCGACGTCGTCAACTGGGCGATGGGTTCGCCGCCGGCCAAATGCGTCGGCATGGGTGGCCGGCAGGTTCGCACCGAACCGAAGTACGGCAATATCTATGATCACTTCGCCATCGAGTACGAATACCCCAACGGGGCCCGCGTGCTGAGCATGTGCCGCCAGGTCAAAGGGGCTTCTCACCGCGTCTCCGAAAGACTCGTCGGCACGCTCGGCGACTCGAATCCCGACGGTGTCATCGAAGGCGAGAATCCCTACCGGTATGAGCCCGAGGGCGAGGCCATCAACCCTTACGTTCAGGAGCACGCTGACCTGATCAACAGCATCCGCAACGGCGAACCGCTCAATGAAGGACGCCGTGTCGCCGAGAGCACACTGACCGCGATCATGGGCCGCATGTCGGCGTACACCGGTCGTGAAATCTCCTGGAACTGGGTCATGAACTCATCTGAGCTCGACTTGACGCCGCCGCATTACGAGTTCGGCGAAGTCCCCATCACGCCGGTTGCGATGCCGGGCGTGACGAAACTGATCTAAACGCCAACCCGCGTCGAGGGCGGGTGAGAAGCGGTGTGATCGGCTGCGGCAACGAACCGGCCGCACTTGTGGTGTGTTGCGCCAGCGCGGCAGCCCCGGCGGAGGCGACGACCATGGACCCGACTACGGCCGCCAGACGCGGGCTGAAGCACTTGGCGCAGCTCACCGCCACAGGGGGTCTTCTTGCCTGTCTCAGCGTTGCCGGCGGCTGCGCAACAGCCTCGTCCGATGTCGCCCCCCGCCTCACCGCCATCCTCGCCGACCAGCAGAACGCCTGGAACCGGGGCGATATCGACGGCTTCATGCAGCACTATTGGCGGTCCGACGAGTTGAGCTTCAGTTCCGGCGGGAAAATGCAGCACGGATGGCAGACAACCCTGGACCGCTATCGGCGAACTTACCCCACACCCGAGCGCATGGGCACGCTCGAGTTCAACATCGACCAGGTGCGCCCCCTTGGATCAGCCGCTGCCCTGCTCCTCGGCCGCTGGCACCTGACGCGCGCCGATCCGGTCGGCGGCAACTTCTCACTCGTCTTCCAGCGCATCGACGACCGCTGGGTGATCGTGCACGATCATACGTCCGTGCTGGAATCCGACGATCCGTAGCGCCAGCGAATCCCGGCGGCTGCCAGGCCTCCACACACGAGACGGTGCTTCGCGCGGATGCCCGTTGCACAATGCCGGGGGCGCGTCTGGAACGCAGAGACAGACGCCAACACTCCGCATAGATCGCCGCGCGCGAGCACACGCCCATGTCGCACTCCGTCGATCCTCAGCGCCGGCCAACGACGCCGATTCCCCGGGTTTGGGCGCAAGCCTGCGCGGTCAGTCCACACGGGAGCGTTCTCGATCAAAACGTAGCGGCCGCCCCCCCTGCTGACCACCGGAAGCTCGCAGCGCAGCACGTCGGGCACGGAGAATCGACGCTGCACTTGATCTGACTCCGCCTTAGTCCCCTAGCAGTTCCGCCAGTTTCTCCTCGATCGCTTCCGCCCAGATCTCATAGCCCCGGGGACTGAGATGCAGCAGGTCGGGCATGATCTCGCGCGAGAGCGACTTGTCCGGCTCCAGAAAGGCCTCCCCAATATCGAGATAGTGAATCATCTCACCATCCGCGCACTGCGCGGCCAGGTGGCTGGCCGTGGCGTTCTTCTCGCGCTGGGCGTTGGGCTGCGCACCACGCGGGAAAACCCCCAGCAGCAGCACTTTCGTCTGCGGCAGCTTCGCGCGCAGCTTCTCGACGATCGCCGTGATTCCAGCGGCAATCTCCGCGGCGGTGTTGTCCTGCCCGTTAGAGTTGTTCGTGCCGATCATCACGACCACGGTTTTCGGCGTGAGGTCGGCGACATTGCCGTGGTCCAGCCGCCACAGCACATGCTGCGTGCGGTCGCCACTGAAGCCGATATTCACGGCGTTGCGCGGCCCGTAATACTTCTCCCACACGGTCTTGCCAGCCGTTTCCCAACCCTGCGTGATCGAGTCGCCGAGAAAGACGAGGTCGACGCCGCCCTGCCGGGCGCGGGCGTTGACCTGCTCATGGCGCTGCTGCCACCACTGTGCTGACCGTGGGACGGGCCGGACGGTCGATGGCAAGCGATGGGCCCGGTCGGTCAGCCAATCGAGCGTGAAACGCGTCAGGCGGATCTTCTCATACGGCTCGGTCTCCCCCGCCTCGTACAAACAGGCAACGTCGCCGTCCGGCAGCGTCGCCAGACAGGAGTACGCCGCTGGTCCCGTGTGCAGCTCCTTCGCCACCGACCAGTCCCCGCCGTCGTTGTAGCTGAGCCGCACAGTCAGCCCCACGCGTTTGCTCTCACTGGCCGGATTGGAGAACAGCACAATCGGCTCGCCCGGAGCATCAGCGGGTTGATATCGGATCAGGCTGGCTTGGCAAATCGGTTCGCTTAGTGCCGGATCGTGCCGAAAACCCGACCAGGTCTGCCCCCCGTCGCCGCTGCGGCACACTGCCCGCCGCTTCTGATTACGATCGTAGTTGCGCATGTTGAGCATCAGCCAGCCGCTGGCCTGCTCAATGACCTGACACTCGTTAACCTGGTCCGTCGGGCTGCTCCCGCCAACCTGCCAGGTCTGGCCGTGATCGTCGGAGTAGATGACATGCGAGTAATACTCGTTCGTCCCGGCCTCGATGTGGTCGCACGGGATCACCAGCCGGCCTTTGTGCCGTGCGTGACGCATCTGAATGCCGACCCCGGGGCCGGTGGCGTACCAGGTCCACTCGGGCTTCTTGACCGTCCCCGTTATGTCTTTGGGTGCCGCCCACGTCTGGCCATCGTCACTGCTCGACGTGACCCAGACCGTTCGCGTGCCTTGGCTGGTCTGATCGATGATCTGCCTTTCGTGATCCACTCCCAGATTGTGCGTCATGAGCAACCAGACCCTGCCCGTCTCGTGATCGACGACCGGACACGGATTGCCGCACGTGTTGGGCCCATCGTCCCGGACCAGCGCCTGTCTGCTCCACGTGCGGCCGCCGTCGTCGGAATGTTTCACCAAAAGGTCGATGTCACCACTGTCGCGGGCGGCGGACTTGCGTCCCTCACAGAAGGCCAGCACCGTTCCCTTGGGCGTGACCAGCAGCGCCGGGATGCGATAGCTGTGGTACCCGTCCTGCCCGCGCACGAAAACGTCAACCTGCTCCGGCGCCTGCTCAGCCGCCGCGCGCAGCGCCGCCGGCCCAAGCAACAGACCGGCCAGACAAACGGCAATCCAGCGTCCCACAAGCAGCTTCCTATCCGTTCGTCCCAGCATTGCTCAGCTCCTTAAATTCCCGGCGGGCGGGTCAGTGTATGAGTGTAGGCAGTTGCAGTTGGGGTACTGGGTGTAGTAGTCATCGCAATCCTGCAACGCGAGCATGAATCCGTTGATGTCGAACCCGTTGATGACGCCGTCGCAGCTCATATCGCCCGCGACGAAGCTGTTGACCAAGCTGCTATCGGCGTCGTATTCGAAACGCTGGGCGGCCCGCACACTTGCCCCGCGAGCCCCACGATCCACGACGAGAAATCAGTATGGCGTCCCTCGATTACATGCACTGACCTACTTCGTCACTTGTTCTGCCGTCTCAGTTGCGTGCGCAGTGCTGTGAGTTCCAACTGCGCAACATCTCCGTCTACATATACGACATTGACACTTGGTAACAGTTCACCCGTTTGCAGTGCCTGGGGCGGGTAGGGGCGGGAGGTGGCCGGTTTGGAGGTAGGTGCGCAGGGCGGCGGTGATCGTCTGGAGCGGGTCGTGGCCGCGCAGACGCAGCGTGCGATAGACGCTCATCAGCACGGCCTGCGTTACGGCCCCGCGATTCGAACGATTCGACTGGCTGTTCTTCCGCAGGATCACGGCGGGGCGGATCTGCCGCTCGGCGAAGTTGTTCTCGAACGGGATCTGCGGGTAATCCAGAAACGTGAAGATGTGGTCCCCCGTCCGCCGCAGGCGCTTGCACAAACGCCGCACGTCC
>JAHJAR010000267.1 GCA_018814045.1 Planctomycetota bacterium
GCCCCTGCTGCGGCCGATCGACCGGCTAGCCCCACCCGCCACGAACACACTGGGGCTCATCGCCGGCGCGGACGTCGTGATCACCAATAACTCCTCCGCCGGCATCGAGGCCGCCCTGCTGGAGCGCCCCGTGGTCGTGCTGGGAATCGCGCACTACCGGGGCCGCGGCTTCACGCACGACTACGGCGGAAACGACGACCTTCGCCCGCTGCTACGCGCGGCGCTGCGGGGGGCAACCGCAGCGCAAAACCGGGCGCGCGAGCGCTATCTGTACGAGTTGCTGTTCCACGAGTTGGTGCACGTCGAACAGCACCCCCTGCGCACCGCGTTGGACGACGAAGAGTATGAACGGATGGCGATCGGCCTGTGGGATCTCGTGCAGCCGCGCCAGCTCGGGAGCGACTGGCACCCCGTCTTCGCCGAAGTACACTCGCTGCGGGAGTCGCTGAGGACCGCCGTACAGGCCGTCATTCAGCCGGGAGACCAGGCCACGCTGCTGGTTGCAACGCGGTTTGCGGCGGCGTGTTTGCCGGAGTTCTCGCAACGCCGTATTGCCATACTGGAGGAGCTTTCGGAGGCCGACACGCTATCCGGGTGTGAGGCGCATTTGCTGGCGCCGGACCTGTCAGCCGGGCAGCGCGCGGCGGCAGCCGTGCGTCTCCGCGCAGCCGGGGCGCACAATGTGCGTGACCTGACGAGTGCGCTGAGCCGCCAGCCGTGCCTGTATCAGGTTCGCCGCTTCAATCAGCTTCCGCGCCCGATGCGCGACGCGCTGTACCGGCAGAGTGCCTACTGGGATTACTACCTGGCACAATCCGGACTGTCGCCCGAGAACACGCCGCAGAAGAACGTGCAGGCGGAGCTGCTCGCGGAATGGCTCCAGCACGGGGGCCCGTCCGAGATCCTCGAGTACGGTTGCGGCGATGGGCGCATCCTGGCGAGACTCGCCACGGCCGCGAAACGATCCTGGCGGCGGCTGACAGGCGTGGACTCGAGCGCACGGATGCTCGACCTGGCACGCGACCGCCTGAGTACCGCGGCCGGAGTGACGCTCCTTCCCGCGGATGCCCGGCGAATACTCCCCTTTGACGACGAGTCCTTCGACACCACCCTCACCTGTGGCACGCTCCAGCACGTGCCGGCCAAAGACCTGCCGGCGGTGTCGCGGGAATTGCACCGCGTCACGCGCACAGCGCTCGTGCACTGGGAAGTCTGCGAGACTCACCAGCCTTCACCCGGCGAGCACTACACCAACGCGGATACGTCGCGAACGATCCACGCGCAGACGTTTGCGCGTTTCGGTCCCGTGCAGATGCAGATCCGCGACGTGCGCCCGCTGACCGGCCAGGGATCCTTGCTGGCCCGGTATGAACTGCGCCAGCCGCTGCTCACGGTGCTGACGTTGCACGCTGTGGGGACGCCACCGTCCGCCTGTACCAGTTTTGACTATCGCAACATGTTCGTCTCGCCCGGTCAACTGCTGGAGATTCTCGACGGTCTGCTGCGGCAGGGCTACCGCTTCCTCACGCTGCGCAAGGCGCTGGCGTGCGTGCAAGGCGCAGCACCGCTGCAGCACAAGGCCGTGGTGCTGACCTTCGACGACGGCTACGCTTCGGTCTTCGATGTTGCGCGGCCGCTGCTCGAAGCGCGTGGTATCCGCGCCGCCGTCTTCATCCCCACTGGTTATGTCGGACGGCCCTTCGCCGGCAACACGCGCGCCGGCACGGGCCCGGCCCTGCCCACGATGACGGCCGAGCAGATCCGCGCCTTGGCCGACGCCGGTTGGGAGATCGGGGCACACTCTGTGACGCATGGGCTGTTCGCGGGGCTATCGCGCGCGGACGCCCGGCGGGAGCTCGCAGCCAGCAAGGCGCTACTCGAAGAGTTGCTCGAGCAGCCCGTCTCGACCTTCGCTTTCCCGTACGGTGAACCCGGAATGGCGTACACTCCGGAGCACGTCGAGCTGGCTCGCACAAGTGGCTACGAACTCGCTCTGACGATGCGGCCCGGCTTCGTGGCCCCCGGCTACGCCGGCCTCGATTGGCCGCGTATCGGCGTGGGTAGCGACACAACATCCGAGTCCTTGCTGGACGATCTGGCGACGTTGCACCGCACGACCAACGGTTGGCCCGCCGCCAACGAGGGGTGTGGAGTTTCGCTGAAGGAGCGCGTGCGCGGGGTGGTCCAACGCTGCGTCGAGACCGGCATCGAGCGCATCACGCTCTACGGTGCCGGACGGCACACGGCCCGCCTGCTTCAGACTACGCCGCTTTGGCCGCTGCATGTGTTGGGCATCGTCGACGACAATTGCAACCTGCGCGGCGGGCAGCGCTACGGCCTGCCGGTCTATGCGCCGCGCGATCTGCCCGCGTTGGCCCCCGACGCGGTCCTGATCTCATCCGATCAGTACGAAGAGGCCATCTACGAGCGTATCGCGCCACTGGAGGCACGCGGGATCCGCGTGTTGCGGCTGTACGATGGTGAGGAATAGAAACGGGATAATCGGCATACTCACCGCCGGCTCGCTAACGTCTGCCATGGCGCGACCCTGGGCGGCCGGGCGCCTAGCTGCAGCAGTCGTTGATCGATCGCGGTGTCGGATCATGTCACCGGCTATCCGCCACGCAAAGTTCGAAAATACTTGACTGTCGGCTACACGCCACGTATATTTCTGAAGATCTCTCCAGAGAGGGAGGACTGATGCGATCGGACGGTCGCCTTTATGGAGGAGAGTGAGTGCTGAGACGCATCATGGTCCGCAAGAAGGGGATTGCTGTCCTATTGGCGGCACTGTGCGGTGTCGCAGTGAGCATGGTCTGGGATCCTGTCTCGGCTGCGGCAATGGACGACGGGTGGTCATGTCAATTCGGTTCGAACGGCAAGTGTGTTGGATTCCCAAACGTGACCTGTCCGGGCACAGGCTGTGACCACTGCTCCAGCGGTTGTGCAGGCGCCGGCAGCTTGGCCTCAGCTAAGTGTGTACAACCCGGGGAAGCGGAATCGTGCATCCCCATGCATACTGCTTGCGGCACTATCTTCACGGAGAACATATCTCCGTGCACTATCGTCTGCATGTGCGATATGGGCACCGTCTACACGGCTGCCTGCCCGGGGTCGTGGCAAAGCGGTTGCGATCTGGGAGGACCGCCCACATAGCGTATCTTGCACCGACTGATCGAGGCAATACGTCGACGGCCACGGGTAGCGGCGTTATCGGGACTGGCCGATGGACTGCCGTACTGACGGAGCGCCGCGCGGCCCATTGCCCTAGGGGCGGGAACAGTGCGTGCGCCGTCTGGTGTGCTATGCCCGGCGGAGAGCCAGTGGTGTTTTTGTGAATAAGTCGCCGCGTGCCGAGACCCGATCGCGACAGCGCTGCAGGTGAATCATGTGCGTTCACAGTGCATCATTTGACCGGACTCGAATGAAGACAGGCGTAGCCGTAATCTGCATGCTGTGTACGCTCACATTGGCTGACACCAGAGCCTTTGGGCAGCCAGCGACACCGAATCTCACGCTTGACGACTTGGCCGCGCTGGCAAGTGCGCGTCGTGAGAAGTTGAACGCAGTTGAAGTCGCCTTCACGGTGTTTCAGGAACCCCTCCGCGGGATGGAATCCTCCTTCATCAGTTCCATCCACCGCGAGACCCTCGTCGACTTGCGCACTGACCGCTACTCTGTCCGTAGGACTATCCAGCAGCCGGCTAAGGACGACACGGAGACGGTCGCTTTCGCCTTCGATGGTGACGCAGAAACGACCTTGCTTGTTGACTCCCTTATCGGCATTGTCGATGACAGCCCCGCTCTGAACGGGCGCCTTGAGTCTGGCATTCTGGCCACCCTCATGCTGAACCCGCCGGAGCCCGACGGCCTGGGATTATCCGATGGGAGCCTGGAGAGCCTTCTCCAACACGGTGTCCTACGGGATGAACGCGAGGATGTCGACGGACATCTATGTCATGTGGTGGATGCGATTCTTGATGGCGTGACCTACGCCACTGTTTGGCTTGATGCCGAACGAGACCTTCTCCCGCTGGTACGAGTAGTCTACGGCAAGGATGGGGAAGTGGTGTCGAAGACCATCGTCAAGAAAGCGGTAGGCTTCGAGGAGACGAGCATTGGGGAGCGAGCGTGGATTCCTGCAATCTGGGAGACACAGGCCCAAATACGTGGCCAGGTGGTCCGTTCGATCTACGAAGCGGACGTCGAGTCGATCACTGTCAACCCAATCGTGGAGGACTGTGATTTTCGATTCGATTTTCCACCCGGAACGCGCGTCACTGATCGCGTCGCGGGCATCACCTATACCATATGTGAAACCGGGGAAGCAATTCTCGGGGTCTCTTTGGAGGAGGATGACCAGCGCCATTCTCCTGTTTCCCGTCCCGAACAAGTAAGTCGCGCAGACGATCACGATACGTTGGACGTTGGAGGCCAACGCAAGGTGATATCGGGGCATACTGGCTCTGTGCTTGCGGCGCCAGCGCAAGCACCGGCAGCACATACCGAACCACCGCGCTCGCCCCAGCCCGTAACCCCCCGAGCAGTTCCAGGACCGCCAAAGCTCCCACCCTCCACATTGGATCGAGCGACCGTATCAAGAGACGCGAACCGACAATCGCCAGAACCACGCACCGTGCGCAGACCTCACAATGCAGGCGAGCCGCCACTCCGTACCAGTGATGCAGAACCAACCAGGGCTGCGCGTTCCAGGCCGGGGCTCCCAGCATGGCTCACTCCAACCATCTTGACGGCCGGAGTCGGAATAGTGTTCGCGGCCTATCACTTTGGCCGACAAAGGCAATGATGGGGTGCTGGCAACCACCGACCATCCTGGGGATGCACATGGGGTCGGCATTCTGACGGGGTGAATCTACCATGAACCGAAGGCTGGTTGTAGTAGTCTGCGCGGCGTTCGTCATTGGGTTCGGAGCATGGCGACTGATCACAAGGTTAACCGCCGGCAGTCCGCCAACACACATCGGCGTTGCGGCTTCTAACGACCCTGCTGCACTGGAAGCCGACGTAATCCACCATGACCTTGGCCAACTGCTACGTGGTGCCATCGTTCGGTCGGTTGTATTGCTTCGAAATGGACGAGCTGTGCCGGTCAACCTGCGTGTCGGAAAGAAGTCGTGCGGATGCACGGCCGCTGAGCTACGGACCGAGGTACTCGCCCCCCAGGATACGACCGCTCTTGCTGTCACCCTCGCCGCGGAGAAATCACCGCCCACGCAACAGGAACTAGCTAGAGGCGGCAGGTGGAGTCATCGCACGGTCCGGCATTCAGCGGAACGAACTGCACGACTGCTGCAGCCACGATACTTGTGAGGATATCAGCATGTGGCGGCGTTGCGTTCTCTGGGGAACGCTTGTTCTGCTTCTTCTGCTTTTGTGGTTTGGCATCTACCGGGTTCCCCCCGCAAATCTGAGTCCTGTCCGCGCAACAGCGAGAGACGTTACGAACGTGAGCCAGTCGCAGTATCAGGGGCGTGGGTATAGGCTTGATGAATCCGAGGTGATTCGGTATATTGCCGTGGTCGATCCCGCGGAGCGCGCTGAGATTCTGCGAGACTACCGGCTGGAACCGACATCTAACGTCATCTCGCTCACTGTGCTGTGGGATGCACACAGGCGCGTGGGGAATGTCCAAGTCGGGGCAGAGTTTGCCCCAAGGACTCTATACTCCGTTCTGGTGCATTCACTGCGCATCCCAAGGCGCCTGCTGGTTGGGTTGTCGCTTGCCCACGACATCGCGTTGCCGGGAGACTGGGTAGTCCGACCTGGCGCAGACCCTGGCGAATACCTCACCTATGTCGCCGAGGCTGTCCGCGAAGCCGGACATCCCAACTTCGCCTTCGTGCGAGAAGCGCAGAGCCAGATAGTGTACCACCTTGACGGTACTCCGTGCCAAGGATCGGACATTATCCCATTGTATGCTCCGCTTAAGGGGGCAGAACCGGCGCCAGCGCGAGAAGGCACGATTGGCGAGTTCGTTCGAGCACTTAGCGCTGCCATAGGTGCTCGGATCGAGCACGATCTCGCCCCAGACAACGCAACGAGGGTAACTTGGCGGGACAACTCGTTCGCCTACTATCAATTGGGCAACGGGCCAGGCGAGACTCAAGTATCCACCCTTCTCGAGATGGTCGCTTTTTCGCTGGGAGTCTCCTTCACAAAGCTCGAACGCGAGCAGGTTGTCTGGCGGCTGTCCGACGAGGTCGGCCGGAATTGACCGCCAACGGCCGCGTGTTGCGATTGTACGACTCAAGCACTTGAGTCAGACGCCGGCCGCGATCGCGCTGGATGCCGGGCGTTTGCAGGCTTGCCCGCCTGGCTCTGCGCCATCAATCCGTGGTGGCAGCCACGCCCTGCCGCAACTGGTTCCGGACAATCTCGATCAGTTGCATTCGGTCGACGGGTTTGGAGGCGTAGTCATTACAGCCGGCCGCGAGACACTTCTGTCGGTCGGCGGCCATGGCGTGCGCAGTCAGGGCTACAACGGGGCCGCCATATCCTCGCTCTCGCAGAGCGCGCGTGGCTTCGTAGCCGTCCATTACCGGCATCTGCATGTCCATCAGGATGAGATCGAAGGGGTTGCTGCGACAGCACGCGGTCAGGGCTGCTTCGAGCGCCAGCTTCCCGTTCTCGACCACGGTGACGTTGGCGCCGGCTTTCCTCAGCAGGTGGGCGATGAGTCGCTGATTGTCCGGCCCGTCCTCCGCCAGGAGGATCCGACAATCCGGCAGGCGGTGCCGATCGGGTTGCGTCTGTGTCGCGGAGCGCTCGAGCGAGACGGCGGCAGCGGCGCGCGGATCCTCGATCATGTGCACGCCATCCAGTGGGCCGGTCGCGATCGTGAGGCGGAAGTGCGTCCCGGCACCTGGCGTGGTCTCGACCAGTGTGATATCGCCCCCGAGAATCTCTGCCAGGCGTTTGCTGATGGTCAGACCCAGCCCGGTGCCGCCGAACTTGCGGGTGGTGGACGAATCGGCCTGCGTAAACGGCTGGAATAGCCGTGCAACCTGGGCCGGGTTGATGCCCACGCCTGTATCGATCACATCGAAATGCAGGCTTGGCTCAGCGCCGTCCGTGTCCAAGCGCGTGACGAGCAGCACGGAGCCCACTTCCGTGAACTTGATTGCGTTGCCAATCAGGTTGATAAGAATCTGTCGCAAACGGGTCGGGTCGGTCTGAATAGTCTCAGGGATCGGTCCCGCGTACTTGGTCAGGAACGCCAGGCCCTTCGCCTCGGCCCGCGCGCGGGCCAGCGAGTTCACCTCGGCGATCAACTGACAGGGCGAGCACTTGATGCACTCGACCGTCATCTTGCCGGCCTCGACCTTGGAAAGGTCGAGGATGTCGTTGATGATGCCGAGCAGGTACTCGCCGTTCCGCTTGATGATCTCAGCCGCCTCGACCTGCTCCGGCGTAGTGCTGCCGCAGTGACCGTGGTCGAGCAGCACGTCGGCAAATCCTAGAATTGCCGTCATGGGCGTGCGGATTTCGTGGCTCATGTTCGCCAGGAATTCGCTCTTGATGCGGTTCGCGCTTTCGGCGGCCTCCTTGGCGGCGTGTAATTCGGCTTCCGCGCGCTTGCTGTCGCGGATGTCGGTGAAGCTCTCGATCAGATACCGGCGACTGCCACGCGTGACCGGCACGACCCCCTTGAGAACGGGGATGGTCTCGCCGGTAGGGCTTTTCAAGACGCGTTCCGCGAGATCGACGGTTTGCCCCAGGTCGGTGATCGGACACTGCCCGGCGCGTGCCTCGCAGACGAGTTCGAAGCATTCCTGGCCAACGATCGCTTCGCGAGTAATGCCGAGCAGCGAAGTTGCCGCCGAATTGACGTCGAGAATTTCGTGCGTGTCCGGATCAACGATCATGATTCCCACGCTCATGGACTCCAGGATGCTCTTGACGAAGCCCTCACTCTCACGCAGGGCGCGCACCGCCCGGACTCTCTGCAGGATCATCCCGATCAGGTTGCCGTAGGTATGGACGACGTCTTTCATCCGGAGCTTTCGTCCGGCCGGGAGAAAGGCAACGCCCAGCGTCACCGCCTCCTCCTCCTGGTCGCAGGGTACGCCATACGCCGCCCAGCCACTGTCCGGCGGCACGCCGAAGTGGCGTAGCACCCCCCGCAGGCAGTCGTCCTGCTGCGTGCAGAAGGTGATCTGTTTCTGCCGGAAGCAACCCAGGAGTTCAGGCGAGGCGTCGAGCGGCGGGGCGCCGCGCCACTGCTCCGAGGAACGCGTCGGACCGTCAGCCAGGTCGACGGCTTCCAACATCAGCTTGCTGGACGCTGGATCATAAGTGACCAGGGCGGCACAGACCGCGTCGCAGATCACGCGCAGATTACGACAGAGGGTCGAATGTACGGACTCCTCCGGCGCTCCTTCCACCTGAAGCACCGTATCGTAGAGCACCCGGTAGGCCCGGTTACGCTCTTCCAGCACACGCGCCGCGTGGGCCGCGGCGCGCTGCTCCCGAATGTTCGTCACGCGATCGGCGGGCACTCTCAGCTCCGGCGGCGGCGGATAGCGGCGAACCAGAGGATGGTGCCGGCCACCAACACGGCCGTGACGTAGGGCGCGGCCACTCCGAACAGTTCCGGCAGGGTCGTCTTCTGAACGTGGTAGCCCTGTTCGAGCAACGGGTTGAGACCGAACACGACCAAGGCCAGCCCGGGAATGAACGCGGCCAATACAATCACGAAGGTCATATTACCTTCGCCGATTTGCCGCAGGGTGCCGAGGACGCAGCCCCCCGTCAGGGCAATTCCGGCCCCGAACAGGATGCCGGACAGGATGTTGTAGAACCCGTAGCCACGCAACTGGCCGATGGGTTTGAGTCCCGTGTTCGGCGATATATAGCCGCTCAGCAGAAAGCCGATGCTGGTGATCACGAAGATCACGATGAACAGCCGCATGATGCGTCGGCCGCGGCCCAGGTAGATCTCACCCATTCCATGTGCAAAGCACAGCCCGGCGCGCTGCACGCAGAACCCGAAGCCGATGCCAAAAAGCACGCCAATCAAAGCGAGTGTGGAGAAAGACACGGTCATCTCCTCCCAATCGTGAAGCTGAATACCATATACGCGCCGATGAAGATGCCGGCGGCCGACAGGAAAGACGAGACCGACAGCATCGGCATACCGGTGACAAACGCCGTGGTGCAGGTGCCGGGGGCGACGGTGACCCCCATGCCAATCAGCATGCCGCCGATCAGCGCGCGCGGGATGGCCTTCGCCGGGGGCCGGCGGAGGCGAAACTCACCGCTCCAGTACGCGCCCAGAAAGGCGCCCACGATCACACCCACGTTCACCAGGGCCGCAAACAGAAAGTTGTTGTTCGCGCCCAGTTGGCCGATCATGGGCAGAAAACTGCTCCCACCGATCCAGAACTTCTGGATCGTCAGGTACATGATCACGTTCAGCGCGGCAAAGTAGCCCACCATGAACAGCGGGCTCGTCAGCCGCTTCCTGAGGGGCACGGGCGCTTTCATACTCGAGTTGGGCACTGTAGCCACAATCACTCCTTCACAATGATGATTTCCCAGCCGTGGGCATGCTCGGCGATGGAGATTGACAGGTCCGGATAGTCCTCCAGTTCCTCGGGAACCGCCTTGATGGCCAGCGGGTCATCCACAACGCAGCGCAGCGTCTCTCCGCTGCGCAGTCGATCCACTCCGCGAACGACCTCGACAACCGGATACGGACAGACCTTGCCACACAAGTCCACTATCCCCTGGGTCATGGCGATGTCTCCATTGATCATCTGAACGCTGTCGTTGTTCCGTTCGCAATCCGGACATGAACGCTGGTACCGGCCACAATCAGACTGCGAAGCAGCGCCCGCGAAGTCTGTGCGGGCGAACCGTCCACGGGCGTACGCCCCGAGCCGAACAACTCCACGATGCGGCTTAGCGCTCTACATCCGGTCCATCGGTCATCCCGCGGCGCGACTGCGGTGCCGGACCTCAGGCTCGCGGTCGTCTGATATTGACTGACATGCGCCACGGCGGCACCCCGCTTCGCAACCGCCGCCCCCGCGGACGCGCCACGCACAATGTCTTATAATCCGCCTTGATCTGGTTCTCGTTGAGCGTGGGGCCCGCTTCGTGGCGCCGACCGCGGAACGTGAGTCACCGAAGGATAGCACGGAACGCGTTCCGCGAACGCAAACCGCGCACCAACGCGCCCGTCAGGTTGAATATGGCACGAATCCTGACAGCCGATGCCGAACAGCAATCGCCTTCCGGCGCACATCGTGCCGTGATCGCGCCCGTCGTCATGATGACCGCCTTGTTTCTGCTCAGCGGCCTGCACGACGCGTGGCTGAACTCGGCCGTTGCGGACGAGGTCGGCGGGCATCTGGCCTGCGGATACTTGTACTGGCATTCCGGCACGTACACGGGCGGCGTCGCCAACTTCCCGCTCGGCCACCTGCTGATCGCCCTGCCGGTGGCAGCCCTCGGCTATTCATACGAGCTGTTCACCGAACAACACCTGCTGCTGTTTCGGCTGCCGGTATTGTTGCTGGCAGCGGCGACGGGGGTTTTCGTGTATCGCTTCGCCGCAGAGGTCTACGACCGCCGGGCCGGGCTGGCCGCCATGTTCCTGTACTGCTTGTCCCCCAACATGCTCGCCCACGCCTCGCTCGCGACGCTGGATGTGCCGATCGCGTGCTTCGTGTTTCTGACGATCTACGCCCTGTGGCGCTGCGTTCGGCGTCCGCACTGGGCCCGCATGCTGGCGCTCAGCGTGGCCCTGTCCGCCGCTCTGACGACCAAAGTCCAGGCGCTTTTGCTGGTGCCGCTGATTGTGTCGATTCTTGCGCTGACGAACTGGCGCCCCGCTGCTCCACGGCGCCGCCCGATCCCCTACTGGTCCTGGGTGTTTCTGCTGGTTGTGCCGTACGTTCTCATCAACGCCGTCTATTTGAACGTTCCCCTCGCAACCGGACAGTTCCTGCCCGCGCTGTTCCAGGCCGCGTTGAAGCAGAAACTGCTGCACGCCACCGGGAGCATCGAATCCCTGCAAGTGGCCTATCTGTGCGGGGAATACTCGACGACCGGCTGGTGGTACTACTTCCCGTTCGCAATCCTGGTCAAGACGCCCCTGCCAACACTGATCTTGCTCGCGCTCGGGTTGCTGCAAAAGCCTGATCGCAACACATTGCTGTTCGCCATACTGCCCGCCGCCGCATTTCTCGCCGTCGCGATGACTTCCAGCCTGAACATCGGCCTGCGGCACGTGTTGGTGATCTACCCGTCTCTGTTCATGCTGGCCGGACGCGGGGCCACGGGCCTGATGCAGCGCTCCTGGCGTGCGGTGGTGCTGCTGATATTGCTCGTCTGCTACGTCGGGCAAGCCGTGCTGATCGCGCCGCATCATATCTCCTACTTCAACATCGCGGCCGGCGGGGCGCGGCACGGGCACAAGTTGCTGATCGGCTCCAACTACGATTCCGGACAGTGCGACAATGACCTGCGCCGCTACCTCTCCAGGCGCAACCTGCCGTACCAGATCAACCCCGATCCCTTCCGCCCCACCACCGGGAACATCCTGGTGAAGGCCAACGCCTTCTATGGCAGCTACGGCAATGGCGGCGCGACAGCCTACTGGTGGTTGAAGCGCTACCAGCCGGTGAAGCAGATCGCGTATACTTGGTTTGAATACGACCTGCCCAAAGATGCCGCGCCCAGCACAGATTCGCCGCCACGCCGCCCCGACAACATGTTCCGGCCGTGGAACGAAGCGATCGAGCCCCAGGAGCGCGAGTTAAGGCTGGGCGAGATCGAACGGCACTTACTTGCGCTGCGCGAGCGCTTCAGCGACGTGACCGACGTGCAGTACCGCTTCGCGCTCGGCTGGGCCTTCGTCGCGGTGGCGGCGTACGACGATTTCCTGGACGAGATGAGACTCCTGTTGCGCCAGGATCCGGGGTTCGCACCGGCGTTGGATTGGGGCGGCGAGTGCATGGTCCGCTGGAAAGTCGGCACACTGAAGTTCGAGGGGACCGAGTACTTGACCGGCTTCCGTGACCCCGCGGCCGCGCTCGTGGCTCCTCCCGAGTTGCCGCTCGTTATCGAGGCGGCCCGCACGATGGGCATCACGGCTCATATTGCCCGTGCGCACCACGCTCTGGCGGCGGCGCTCCGCCGGGCAGGACGCGTGACGCAGGCCGATGAGCAGCAGCGGATCGCAACTCAACTAGACCCCCGTCCGCCGGGGCAACCCCGCTAGAACCTCTCCCAGAACAGCGCAGATGCGGGCAGCAGGAGCGAGCCGGGCACCCAAGCAAGCTGTCTTCCGGCAACCGCTCTCTGACGGTCGCGGCTCGGAAAGAGCTTGTTGGGGTAGGTGCCAGCGTTGACGTTGACGGCCGCGCGGGTTCAGTTCTGACCGGCGGCGCTGTCTTGCGGCGCGACGTCGCGCCCCGCC